>CALWRQ010000005.1 GCA_944383965.1 uncultured Lachnospiraceae bacterium | reverse complement strand
TAGATAAAATAATTATCTACCTCCTACCCGATTATTCTGCGGAGGACTGGTCCTTTTTCCGCTGCCTGTTTACCTGGCTGGACAGCAGCTTGTCCAGATAGATGGATTTGAACTGTTTGCTGGCGAGAGCCTGCTTTACCGGAGGCATCTTCAGGATGGAGCCGAAGATCTGGGCCATTGCCCGATGGCTGGCAAAGGCCTGATTGTCAAACAGCAGATTCTGAAGCGTTCCCTTTTCAATGGCCTGCAGAACAAAGCGATGGGTACTGTTCACAGGAGTGATGATCTGCACGGGACGTCTGTCCAGGTAGATGGCTTTGGAAGGACAGTTTCTGGCACAGACGCCGCATCCCAGGCAGAGTTCTTCCTGCAGAACGGCTTTTTTCCGGTGAGTATCCGGATCTTCTTCCACGGTCATGGCATGTACAGGACAGACCCGGGCACATTTGCCGCACCCCGTGCAGCTGTCTGTGGATATTTTCGGAATGTAGTTGGTAGTTTCTACCGGCTGAACCGGGGCAAAGCGGCGGGCCGCCTGGAGGGCCTCACAGCAGCAGCCGCAGCAGTTGCAGATAAAAGCAGGATTCTCCCGTACATTTTCTCCGATCTGTACCAGGTTGGCCTCATAGGAGCGCTGGAGAGCGTCCATGGCTTCCGCCTTGGAGATCAGCCGGGCATGTCCTCCGTGTTCGGCCAGAGATCTGGCCACATTTCCGAAGGTGAGGCACACATCCCAGGGAGCGTTGATTTCACAGGGATGGCCGGCGTGCTCGGCCTTATGGCGGCAGTAGCACAGGCCAAGACCGATGTATTTTGCTTCTTCTATGATGTGGCTTGCTTTTTCGTAGTCCAGAATATGATTCATCTGTTCGCTTCCCAGCACCGGCTCCTGTACGTAAACACGGCCCAGCTTGGTTTCTGTGGCATAAAACAGATCCTTTACAAAGTCTTCTTCCACATTCATGTACTGATAGTAAAGCTCTGCCAGATATTTCTGATCGATATCGCCTCGGGTACGCATCAGTGCAAACTCGATAAAGCCTGCCATGGGCGGCGGCATCACGAATTTCCGCACGCCGTTGTGCTCAGAGTCCACAAGCAGCGCTTTTTCGCAGAGATGATCCAGCATTTTTTCCGCTTTGGCTTCGGATGTGTTCCAGATCCGGGCAGCCCGTTTGATGGTAAAAGGGCGGACCGGAAGCATGGAAACGACCCGGGCTTCCTTTTCTGTGTAAAGAACCTGGAGGATTTTGTAAAAGGTTTCTGAAGCGGGCGCGCCCTGGGTAAACCAGTTGATCCGCTCTTCCAGGCTCTTGTAAGCATTCTTTGATGTGATATGACCCATATGAGTTCCCTTCTTTCCTCTTAAAGATTCTGTGCGGCGTTCAGGCCGGCATTGTTATTATACCACATTATGGAAGAAATACTGCTTTAAGATCAAAAGGCAGGGTCACAGAAACAGGGAAACGGCACAGTAAACCAGAAGCAGCGCCATGACCGTGTTGGTGATCCGGGCATACCTGGAAAAAAGAAGGCGGAATACGGAGCCGAAAGCAGCCCAGCAGACGGTGGAAAGAAATCCGATCAGAGCCAGCAGAAGGGCAAAGAAAATGAGTGCGTCCCATTGCCCCTGATAGGAGGGAAGAATATAGGCCTCCATGGAAACGATACAGTAGATATATATTTTCGGGTTGACAAACTGAAGCATCAGACCGGAAAGAAATCCTGTCCCGGAATGGTCTTCCTCAATCACAGACGAACTTCTAACGATTTTCCATGCAAGGTGCAGCATATACAGAGCGCCTGCGATCAGCATAGGCAGTTTGATTTTCGGAATCGTCTGAGACAGCCCGCTGCAGAAAAGGGTGCAGAGGATCATGACAGCAGAAAATCCGGTCCAGATCCCGAAATTAAAGGGGAGAGATTTACGGAACCCCAGACGCCCGGCATTGGACATGGACATGATATTGTTGGGGCCGGGAGTGACTGCGGTGATGACGGCATAAGACAAGAAACTGATCCAACTGAACATATTGACCCTCCTGATAGCGAATGATATAATGGAAAAAATTCCAATATTTTGTTTTTATATATTATACTAATAGTACAATATATTGTCAATGGAGGAAACAGGATGGACCTGCAGAAAGCGGTTGCATTTAATGTGAAAAAAATACGGGAGCAGAAAAAGCTCACATTGGACAGCGCGGCAAAGCAGACAGGCGTCTCCCGCAGCATGCTTGCTCAGATAGAAAAAGGGGATGTGAATCCTACGATTTCCGTTCTGTGGAAGATTGCCAATGGTTATAAAGTCTCTTTTACATCGCTTCTTGATGGGAACCGGGAGGAGACTCTGCTGATCCGGGCAGATGATGTGGCTCCTCTGGCAGAGGACCAGGACAGGTATCTGAACTATCCGGCCTTTCCCTTTCAGGAGAGCAGACTGTTTGAAACCTATCGGATCGAAATAAAACCGGGCGGATTTCTGGCTGCCCAGCCCCATATGGCCGGAACGGAGGAATATATTACCGTTTTTTCCGGAACGGCGGAGATCTGTACCTGTCAGGAACGTTTCCTTCTTTTTCCCGGAGACTCCCTGCGGTTTCGGGCGGATGAGGAGCATTCTTATAAAAATGCGGGAGAAGATCTGGTGCAGCTGAGCATGCTGATCTATTACGGAAAGGAATGACAGGAAAGACGGGAGGCAGCAGAAATGACCGATGAAGAATATTACCGTCGTTATCTCGATGGCGATGAATCGGGCCTGGATGAGCTGATGAAAAAATACGGCAGTCCCCTGACCCTTTATATAAACGGATATCTGTATGATGTCCATGAATCGGAAGATCTGATGATCGAGGCGTTTGCATATCTGTTTACAAAAAAACCCCGTATACGGGACGGAGGGCTGAAAGCATATCTTTATAAAACGGCCAGACATATGGCCCTGCGGCATAAAAGCAGGAGGCGTCCGTTCCTCAGTCTGGATCATCTGGCAGAAGAGCCGGAGAGCGAAATCCTGATTGAAGAAGTGATGAAGACAGAGGAAAGAAATCGGATTCTTCGGGAATGCATGGAGCAGCTGAAGCCGGAATACAGGGAAGCGCTGTATCTTGTTTATTTTGAAGGGATGCGTCATGCGGAAGCAGCTGCCACTATGGGAAAATCAGCGAAGCAGATCGCCGATCTGGTATACCGGGGGAGAAACTCCCTGAAAAAAAGGCTGGAAAAGGAGGGAATCAGCCATGCGGAGTAATGAAGAACGTGTAGCTGCAGTAAAAAAGCGCGTGAAGGAGGAAGAACAGAAAAAACACCGCCGGCAGAGAACATTGCTTGCCGTATCCTGCACAGCGGCGAGCATTCTGTGTATCATTGCCATGGCTGCGGTCATGCCGTCTGCGGTGGAAGAAGCTGTTTCAGAAAACTATGCTGTTTTTGGTACAACGGCCAGCATATTCGGCAGAAGCACGACATCCGGCTATGTGCTTATCGGAACAGTTTCTTTCGTTCTCGGAACAGCGGTGGGAGTTCTGTTCTGCCGGATCCGGGAACGAAACAGGAGTGACGGAAAGAGAGAAAAAAATGAAGGGATATAAGGGGGAGCACGCGCTGTTTTCTGCTGATGGCGAAAAAAACGGATTTTAGGTGCGTAGTTTCCCTCTTTTCCTGTCCCTATATATATGAGGGGGTTTTGAAATCTGTTTCAGGAGCCTTTGAACGGTTCCTTTCGGGGAGCAAACAGAAGAACGGAGGAAAGAAGCTTCCCGTCTTTTTGGGGGACTGCGAACAGGAATTATCCACGACCAGAATAATACGACGTGATTCCGGACTGACGGGCCTTTTTACGGAAATAGCTGACAACGGAGGTGGTGAAGGCCGGCACGATCCATATGATTCGCCGGAAGGAAGAGGCTTTCGTCTGAAAAACGGAGATGGCGGTGAAACCTGATTTTCCACGGCTTGGGGAGGGCAGACAGCCGTCTGCACAGTGGCGGAACCAGGTGATTACGGGGCGCCGATGCTCAGGATAGAACGGAGGAAGATTTGAAAAAGACGTTTATCAGTCAGGGGAGGTAAAAAGGCAATGATCATTGCGATTATTGATGAGGACCCGGAATGCCGGGAAAAAATGAAGGAGCTTTTGGAGGAATGCTGTTTCCGGATGCCGGCAGACAGTGGTTTCGTCCGGGGTTATGAAAATTTTGAGGAGTTTCTGTCCGGACTTTCCGGCGAAACGTTCGAAGCTCTGATCGTGGATCCGGGGGCTTCCGATCAAAACGGCATGGACAGGATCCAGGAGATCCGAAGCAGAGATAAAAAGCTTCCCATCATTTTTTATACGGATCATCAGGAATATGTATTTGAAGGCTATACGGTAGGAGGGTTCCGATATATTCTGAAAACATGGAATGATTCGGAAAAACTGCTTGCGGATGCAGTCAATCTGATCCTGAAGACAAAAGAGGACAAATGCCTGCGAGTTGATATGGGCGGGCATTTGCAGGTACTGTACTACCGGGACATTATTTTCGTGGAATGCATCCGGAGAGCAACCTACATTCATCTGGTATCCGGAAAGAGTATAAAAATCCGAAATCCCATCAAAGAGATTTCGGATATCCTGTGCAGGGATGAGCGCTTTGTGGAGTGCTACCGTGACATTGTCGCCAATATAGCCATGGTGAAAGAAATGAACCGGCAGGAACTGGTGATGGCAAACGGAGGAAGGATTCCTGTTTCCAGAAGGAGGAAAGCCGGATTCCGGAAACTCATGGCAGAATACATGAGGGGACGGAATCAGCCGGAAGAGATCACTCCTCTTCTTCAGGAGGAAGATGAGTGATGAAATTTTCAAAATCTTCCATGACTGCGCGGAATTCTTCTTCACTCAGCATGTGAAAATCCACGGTTTCATCGTCGTTTACCGTAAAACGGATCATATGGGCATCTCCCTCCGGGCGGTCTGCATCGCAGACCATCATATAGGAACTTTCATTTACGGTAAAGACTCCGAGAGGAAAGAAATTCCGGACGATTCCGTCATCTCCCGCAAGGGAAAGAACCTCGGGAGCATCGGTTTCTGAATCACCGGAAGAGGCTGCCGGTATCCGGTCAGCTTCGGAAAAGACCAGGGCTTCGTAATCTTCTCTGGAAAGAGGGGTCGGTTTCATAGAATATCCTCCTTATCTACTGCGGGGAAACGCTTTTTGAAAACACAACAATATTGCAGTTCAGATGTCTGTGGTATTCCATGTGATCCATGAACTGCTTCACCATATGGATGCCGAGACCGCCGACAGGCTTTTCCTCGATGGGCAGGTTTACGGCAGGGGTCTGGCGGCTTATGGGATCGAAAGGAATCCCGCTGTCAGCCAGAATCACCTGAAAATTTCTTTCAGGTGAAACAGAAAGAACAACCAGAACAGTGCCTTCTCCATGTGGATAGCCATAGCTTGCCGTATTGGTGAACAGCTCTTCAAGAGCCATTTCCATCAGGAGTGCACAGGAGGAGGGGCAGCTGTTTTCTTCAGCCCACCGGGAGAAGAAATCAGAAAGAGCGGGCCATTGACTGATTCTGGCAGGAAAATCACGTGCCACGGAATGCTCCGTAAGGCAGGAAGAGGGAATGGCGTGATATAAAGCTTCCTTATTGTAATGAGAATTGTAATCCATGCCTCCACGCCTCCTTTTCAACCGATCATACTGTTCTGAATACTATCAATCATAATATATATTTGTCGGAAAGAAAAGCAAGGGACCATGACCACTGGGTGATGAAAATAATCCACTGGCGTAGTTTTCATTGACCTAAGATGTGGTAAAAGATAACATAATACGATAGAATGATGGGTAATTTTCCATTTTTTTTATTAATAAAAAGGGTAGGTTAAACAGTATGATCGAATTAAAAACGGCAAGAAAAATAGACGCGGCAACAGCTCCGGAGCTGGACAAACAGCTGAAACAATATCTGGCTGAGGGGGAAAAAGAACTGATTGTAAATATGGAGGACACCATATACATCTCTTCTGTCGGACTCAGGGTATTTGTATCTGTTCAGAAGAAAATCCGGGCAGCGAAAGAGGGAAGTATGGTCCTCCGCCATGTATCTCCTCAGATCATGGAAATCTTTGAAGTGACGGGCTTCAGCTCCGTTCTGAATTTTGAAGAGTGATTTAAGCCGGCAGCAGAAGCTGTGGGCTGCCGGCACGGCTGTGATCCGGGCGTTCCGCCCTGCCATGCTCTATCTGCTGCTGCCGTCTGTTCTCATGGGGATCGGAATGTTTTTCGGAAACAGGACCGCAGAAAAGATCACCAGAGAGAGCGGCAGCTTCTATTATGCAGTCGGGGCATTGTTCTGCCTCTGGTTTTTTTTCAAACGAAGGAGAGAGCAGGTTTTTGAGGAGATTGCGCTTACGATTCCGGAGGCGAACAGGAACAGCGGGAAGAAACTGGTTCTTCTTGCCTGCATGGGGCTGTGCATTTCGCTGGGGATTTCGGCAGTGCTGACACTGCTCTCCAGGCTGGGATGGCTGTGGAGTGATTATACAGCATCTACCCGGGCGGCCTATAACGGTTATGACAGGCTTCTGGTGATCATTACCAATATTATTCTGTCTCCCATTATGGAAGAACTGGTATTCAGGGGATTCATGATCCGCCGTCTGGAAGGATGGTTCAGCCGGAAGCAGGCAGTACTGATTTCCACAGCCTTCTTTGCAATATGTCATGTGAACCCTGTCTGGGTCTTTTATGCGTTTGCCATGGGGCTGATGCTGGCCTGGGTTGCTCTCAAAGAAGAAAATATTTTTTATTCGATGACGTTTCATATGGGCTTTAATCTGGCGGCTCTGCCGGTTTCCCTGATCAACGGATCGGCTTTCTGGAATCAGCTGCTGTTTGGCAGCTGGTGGAAGGTAGGCATGATCGGCGCCGGGGCCGGGACTGCAGCGGTATTCATCTACAGATGCTACGTCAAGGAGGAAAAGGTATATGATTAAGAAAATAATACGTACGGTTCTGCTTGCTTTTCTGGGAATCGTCCTGCTGGGCTATCTGACCGGTATGCTGCTGTACTGTCTTCCGGCGGCCCTGGAGACAGGAGATTTTTCCGTGCTGCTGTCGCCGGCGCTGTTCCTTCGCCCGGAGATCTACATCTATGGAGCCTGCGTGCTGGCGCTGATCGTCCTCTGTGTGCTGCTGTTTTCCAGACCGTCAGCCAAGCGGGCAAAAAAGCTTATGAAAGGGAAAACAGAGAGCTTTGAGAGCAATCTGGAAAATTCCCGGTTCATGACAGACAAAGAAAAGGATTTTAACTTTGCGCCTTATCGGTTCAGCAAGCTGAATGAATCAAAGAAAGACGGTGTGCCGGTATACGCTCTGTATGATAAAAAGAAAAAGGAACTGAATATCAACCTGGCATCTCCCATGCACGGCCTGATCATTGGTTCTACAGGAAGCGGTAAGACCACGACGTTCATCAATCCCATGATCCAGATCCTGGCGCAGTCTTCAGCCGGGTCGTCCATGATCTGCACGGATCCGAAGGGAGAGCTGTTTCAGCTTCACAGCGGTCTGCTGAGCAAACGGGGATACAGGACCATGGTTCTGGACCTGAGAGATCCCTACAGCTCCTTCCGCTGGAACCCGCTGGGGGATATCTATGACCGGTATCAGGAGTATCTGAAAACGGGGGATGAGATCTACATCAGAAGGGACGAGGTGGACGGAAGCGGACTGGAACTGGTGGATCCCAGAGAGGAATACGGAGAAGAGTGGTATGAATATGAAGGGAAGGCATACGCTCACAGGAAGAATCTGCTGGTACTGATAAAGGTGGCCAAGCAGAAGATCTATGATGAGATGTATGAGGATCTGAATGACCTGATCAGTGTGCTCTGTCCCATTGAATCCAAGGATGATCCGGTCTGGGAAAAGGGAGCCAGATCCATCATCATGGCAGTCTGTCTGGCAATGCTGGAAGACAGCGAAAAGCCGGAACTGGAGATGACCAGGGAGAAGTTCTGTTTCTATAATATCAATAAGGCAATCGGAAATTCGGACAATGACTATGAAGAACTGAGAAATTATTTCAAGGGACGGTCGCCCCTTTCCAAGGCTGTGGGCCTTTCCAAGCAGGTTCTGTCTGCAGCGGACAGTACGCTGGCCAGCTATATGTCCATTGCATTTGACAAGATGTCCATGTTCAATGACGAGGGACTCTGCTCGCTGACATCGGATACGGATATTGACCCGGCGCAGTTTGCTGAGATGCCTACGGCCCTGTTTCTGAAAATACCGGATGAGAAGGACACCAGGCATGCCCTTGCAGCTGTGTTTATTCTCTGTATTTATAAGGCACTGATCAAGGTGGCGTCTTCCAGAGAAGATCTTAGTCTGCCCAGAAATGTATACTTCATTCTGGATGAGTTCGGAAATATGCCCAGGATCGACAAGTTTGACAAGATGATCACTGTGGGAAGAAGCAGAAAGATCTGGTTCAACATGGTGGTGCAGTCCTATGCCCAGCTGAACAACGTATACGGAGATACGGTGGCCAATATCGTAAAGAGCAACTGCGGAATGAAGATGTTCATCGGATCCAACGACATAGAGACCTGCGAGGAGTTTTCCAAGCTGTGCGGAAACATGACGGTTTCCACTTCCAGCATTTCCAGCAGTATGGGAGACAAGACAGGGAATATCAGTGTTTCCAGCCAGCTGCAGACCCGGCCGTTAATCTATCCGTCCGAGCTTCAGAAACTGAACAACAAGACGGATACGGGAAATGCGATCATTGTAACCTTCGGAAATTATCCGCTGAAGACAAAATTTACGCCCAGCTACAAGTGTCCGCTTTATCAGATGGGAACGATGGATCTGACGGACGTGGGTATGAATGCCTTTTTCGGAGACGAGGTGTTCTACGATCTGGGAGAAAGAAACTACCTTGTGCTGGAAGCAGAGGGAGAAGACGAGCCTTCGGAGATGGCTGAGTAGGGAGGAAAGGTATGAAATTAAGGAAAAGAGGGATCGTCCTGCTGGCGGCCTGCTTTGCCCTGGGGGCGCCGGTTCAGTCAGCCGCTCAGGTAACTTATTACAATTACGGCGGGAGCAGTGATAAAACCTCCACATCCCGCTATGGGGATGAGGATCAGGATGTCCTGAACGGACCCGGCGTAGTCAGTCAGGTAACGGAGGAAGAGGAGATCAGCGCCTCAGTGCCGGGGGTAAAGGAAGTCACCCTGACGGAGCAGTACCATGAGGAATACGGCACCTATGAGGAATCCATGGCCGGTCAGTTTTTCATATACAGCAATGTGGGAAACGGAGGATTCAGCGACAGTCCGGTATATGTGGATATTCCGGCGAATCTGACATGGACCATGGAAAAGGACGGAATCGCGATGGAATATGCTTCCGGCCAGATGGTGGGAGAGAAAGGAACCTATGTCCTGAAGCTCTCCGGCGTGGTGAATCCGGAGCTGCCTCTTTCCCGTCAGACAGAATATAAGGCAGTGTTCCGCTTCCGGATCCAGGAAAAGCTTCCGGTTCAGGAAACAGAGCCGGAAGAGACGGCGTATGGTTCAGGAGCGGCAGGCATGAACCCGGAAGAGACGGAAATCTCGGATTTCTATAACGGAGGAACCAGCATCTGGCAGGAGCAGATGGAGGAGACTCAGGCCATACAGGAATCAGCTCCTGCCGGGGAGATTTCTCAGAGCGATTCTGACCCGGAGAATGAAACAGAAACGGCTGGGAACGGAGAAGAAGCTGTGCAGCCGGAAACGGAAGAGGGACAGACTGCCGGACAGCTTACCCAGTCATATAATCCCGCTACGGGACGCTATGATATTTTTACAGCGGGAGGAGCCAGATTTTCTTCTACGGTTCCGGAAGGAATCCGGGCGTGCAGGGATGCGGTTCTTTACCTGGAGGACGGAGTCCTGTTCTCTCTTTATAAAGACGGAGAGGCTTTGGAATATGTTTCGGGAAATGTTCTGAAGGACAGGGGAGACTACTGGCTGGAGACGGGAGGATCGGTTTTTCACTTTTCCATAGGAGCCTATGTGACAGGGGAGAACCTGTATACGGCTCCTCTGGGAATGACGATCAGTCAGGCTGTATACAACGGTGAGATCATGCCGGCAGAGTACGGTCGTTACGTGTGGATGGAGAATGACGGAATCTATGAATTCCTTCTTGCGGGAGAGACAGGAGAGACATTTGAGATTGCCCTGACGAAGGACAGCATTCCGCCTGAGGCCGAACTGGATATTTCCAAAGGGAGGGCAACCATTCTGCAGATGTCTGAAGATACGGAAACTGCCGTGCTGGCAAAAGACGGAGGAGATCCTCAGGAACTGAAGGGCACGGAGATCAGCAGTCCGGGAAAATACCGGCTGACTCTGACGGATTATGCGGGCAATGAAAATACATATGAATTTTCACTGGTTTATCAGATGAACTTTTACGCAGTATTTGCTGTGATTCTTGTCATTGTTCTCATTGCAGGTGCAGTCATTTTTATCCGTTATACGAAAAGGAACATGAAGATACGGTAATACAGGACAGATTTCAGATAGGGGAAAGGGGGGACAGGATCCATGGTCGAACTGCTTCAGGACATTCTGACAGAGATATTTGAAAATGTACTGGCTCCTGTTTTGCAGGAGATCCTGGAAGTGGCGAGCAAATATTTTCTCCGTGTGATCTGGTTCATGTACTCAGACTGGCTGGTGCTGGGGCTGACCTGCCTGTGCAAGATCGTAGATTTCCTCTGCGGCATATTCAACATTTTTGCAGGAGTGACCACAGTAACCGTAGAGAACAGGAAAACATACCTGCTGGATGCCTTTCTGGAAATGAGTGTGGTGACAAGAGCGTTTGCCTATATTACGGTCCTGGCCGTGGGAATCTGCTTTATTTTTACCATTTACCGTACGGCGAAATCCATATCCGATATGGCACTGGAGGACAAAAATCCCATCAGTAAAGTTCTGGCGGCAGGAATGCGGGCGGCGTTCAATTTTATGCTGATTCCGTTTCTCTGCGTTGCTCTGCTTCAGGCCTCCACGGCGGTGACCAGACAGGCCAATGCTGCCTTCAACATCGCTATGGGGACCCAGGACACCACGCCCGGAACCATGATTTTTCTCATGTCTGTGCTGGATGCGGATAAAGCTACCACAGAGGAACGGGATCCTCTGGAAGCAGTGGATTCAGGAATCAGTGAAGGAAGAAATCCCTCTCTTTCGGATGCACAGAGAGGCCCTTATCTTCGGGGAGAAAAAGATTACGGAGACTTTTCTCAGGTACAGGAGGACTTCCACTCCGGAAATGTGAACTTTGTGCTGGGGTTTGTCTGTGCGGTCACCATGATTCTGGTTCTGACAGGAGCGGTGATGCTGTTTATCCGGAGACTGTTTGAAATCCTTCTGCTGTACCTGATTTCTCCTCTGTTTGCTTCCACGATTCCTCTGGATGACGGTCTGATATTCAAAAAATGGCGGGAACTTTTTGTGGCGAAGTTCTTTTCCGGATTCGGAGTGGTGTTTGCCATGAAATATTACCTGATGCTGGTACCGGCTCTGGCGGGAAACAATCTGATTCTTTATGATACATCCCTGCCCAACGGAGACACGATCAATATGGTTCTGAAAATGATCATTGTCATCGGCGGAGCGTGGGCCGTTTATAAGAGCCAGCATCTGATCCTTCAGATCCTGAATCCGGAAGCAGCTCAGGCGGCTCAGGAGTCAGCTGCATTTCTGACCGGAATGGTAACGGGAGCTGTCAGCACGGCGGCTTCTGCAGGAATGGCGGCGGCTACAGGAGGCACCAGCGCCCTGCTGAACGGCAGCAAGATTGCCGGCAAGGCGATGGGCGCGGTTCAGGGTGCGGGAGATGAGGCAGACAAACAGAAATTTACTGGAAAGTAGGGGGTGAGGATATATGGAAATCGTATATTTGGGATTGTTTCAGAAAATTGCAGACTGGGTTTTTTCAAAGATCCTCAGTCCGGTATTCAGTTTCATCTCAAATCTTCTGAGCACAGTACTTTCATTTATATTTGAAAATGTCCTTGCCCCGGTTCTCATGCCGGTTCTGGAGACGGCGATCAGCTTTCTGATCGATCTGTGGAAGCAGCTGGTCTGCACGCAGTATTATCTGTTTCTCAGCGCCCTTCTGAAACTGATCGAGTATCTGGAAACTGCATTTGATACGTTTATAGGCTTGAAAGATGTGAGCTATGTCACCTCAGAGGGGACCGTAACGGGACCTCTTCTGGAGGTTCTCTTTCAGCAGAAAACTGTGAGCACGGTATTCTGGGCCCTCACTCTGGGAGGACTGGGCATAGCCCTTATCCTTACCATTATTGCGACGGCAAGGTCCTCTTTTGATCTTGATTTTGAAAATAAACGGCCGGTATCCAAAGTACTTTCTGCATTCTTTAAGACCTTTGTATCTCTGTTTACCATTCCGTTTTTTACCTATTTTATTCTGAAACTTTCCATGGTAATCCTGAAAGGGGTTTCCTTTGCAGTGGGGGCGGGAGAGGACGCCAAGCTTTCTCGCATCATTTTTGTGATCGTGTCCATGAATGCGGCAAAAAATGACGCTTACAACCTGTCTTCCGCCAACAGCGCCATCAGCGGACAGCTGGGCTCTCCGGCAGACATTGTGCGGTACCCGTTCTATACGGGAGCGAAAAGCTATTCCAAAATGAGCGATGTGACAGACGTGTTCAAACTGGCTGAATTTGATTATCTGATAGGGTTTGTGATCAGTATTTTCGTTATTTTTACGCTGGCCATCTGCCTCATCATCTTTATTCAGAGGATTTTTGAGGTGCTGCTTCTTTACATCGTTTCGCCTTATTTTGTGGCCATGATGCCGCTGGATGACGGAGAGAAGTTTGCACGGTGGAGGGAACTGTTCATCGGAAAATGTTTTACCGGTTTCGGATCAGTGATCGGCATGAGACTTTATCTGATGCTGGTTCCCATGGTCATGGACAACACGATCCGCTTTGAACTGGGAAGCAGTCCGGAAGCGGGATACTTTCTGAAGCTGTTCTTTATGGCCGGAGGGGCCTGGGCAGTTTATAAGATGGGTCCCATGGTTACGTCTCTGCTGAGCCAGCAGGCGGGACAGTCTGAAATGATGACAGGCAACATGGTGGGCGGAGCCCTGTTCGGAGCAACAGCCGGTCAGCTGATCGGACGGGGAAAAGCCGCACTCATAGGGGCAGCCAGAAATGCAGGAAGCAGAAAAGGCGGCGGAGAAAAGAGCGCGGATCCGGCTGCCGGCAGTCAGGCGTTCCGCGGCTCCAAGACAGGAAGCCCTTCCACAGGAGGAGGCGGTGCGAAACTGCTTCGTTCCAGACGGCTGCCGCTGGGACTTTATGAGGACCAGAAGAAAGCAGGAGGAATTTCGGAGAAAAGGGTTCTTGGGGGGCTTTATTCCAGCAGCACCTCTCAGAAGGGAGCGAACTCCAGAAATGTGCTGGGAGGCCTGTATTCTTCAACGGAAGAAAACGGAAAACGTACCCGGATAGGAGTAGGCTTCGGACTGTACTCCAGGGAGGATGACAAGGCCAGCGGAACCAGTACCACCCGCTACCTGGGAGGCCTGGGATCGACCGTGCGTGACAGCAAAGGAATGGCGGTCAGCAGGAGCATCACACCCTTCCTCAGCGTGGGAAAGGGCAGCGATGGAAAATGGAGGGTGACGAAGTTCTCCGTTCCCGGAATTGCAAAGGTAGAGGGAGGAGCGGATGGAGGCAGAAAGCTTACCAACCTCCATATTCCCGGAGTGGTGCGGGCACAGACGTCATCAGGTGACGGAAAGCTGCGGGTTACGGATATTCCTATTATAGGAAAGCATGTTCAGCGGGATGCGAACGGCAAATTTATATCACAGAGCATTCTGGGCGGGCTGTACCGCTCTCATGTGGATGCTGAAGGAGGAAAGACCTACTCTTTCTTCGGAGTGGAAAACTATCGTTCCGACTGGAGTGAGAAAATGGCGGAGAAAAACCGGCTGCAGCAGACAGGCGGGAGTTCCTCCGGATCTCATACGGAAGGAAACAAAAGTCCGGTGAAACTGGATCTGGACCTGAATCAGCCCATCCGCGGTAAAAACAGCGCCAAGGAATCAGCAGGGGAAAAGGGCGGAGGAGAAAGTAAATCATGAGAATCATACCGAAAAAAACAAAGGTTGCGATGGAATTTTTTAAAGGCATTGAAATCCCGGATGTGGGAGTAGGCCTTGTGGGAATTATGATTGTGGTTTCCATTCTGTTTTCCAATCTTCCGTTCCGATATGGACTGAGCCTGATCATGGCCGTTCTGACAGCCGTTCTGGTGGTTCCTGTAGAAGGGGAAAAAGCCTATATGATGGTATACGGATTTGCCAAATATATGGCCAGACACAAGGTGTTCAGGAAGGAACCGGTAAAAAAGGAACCGACTGTGGCGGACATCACTCCGTTTACGGGAATCAGCGGAAACTTTATTGAGTATGGCGGACGGTACTGGGGAATTGCTGTGGAGATTCCGGATGTGGAATTCCGCTTCTATACCCTCCAGAGACAGAATCAGATGATCGACCAGGTGTTCGGATCTGTTCTTCGAACTATTACAGGATCAGAAAATGCGGCTCTGGTGAAGCTGGAACGGCCGGTGCTGTATGACAGATACCTTGCTACGGAAGAGAAAAAGATCCGGGAGCTGAAGGAGGCGTACGTGAACGGTCTCCTCAGTGAGGAAGAACTGACTGCCAGAGTGGAGATCGTATACGAACGTATGGAATATATCCGCCAGCTGAATGACCGGGATAAGGTATATGTGCCGTTTTACTATATGGTATTTTTCAGCAATGACCGGGATATGCTTCAGAATCAGGCAAACAGCATGGTAGAGACCATGCGCTCCAATGAAATGGAGTGTCATGTTCTTTCAGAAAAGGAACTGGCAGTATTTCTGAAATATAATTATTCTCAGGATTTTGATGAAAGAGAAATTGAAAAGATTTCAAAGGAACATTACATGGACTGGATTCTTCCGGGAGAGATCCGCTTCACGGGGAGAACCGTAAGCTATGATCAGCTGATCACTCATACTTTCCGGATCACCGATTACCCGACCATGGTAGGAAACGCCTGGGGAAGCTCCCTGTTCAATGCTCCGGGGACGAGAGTGGTCATGAAGATGAGGGCGGTTGACCGTTATAAAGGCATCCGGCAGATCGACAGAGCCATTGATGAGCTGCGGGAACAGGCAAATTCCACGGGAAAGACCAGCCGCCTGATGGAGCTGCAGACTCATGTGGATACTCTGGCAGAGGTACTTTCTCTGCTCCAGAGCGATGTGGAGACTCTGCTGGATGTGAATATCTATGTGACGGCTTATGACTATGAGCTGTCTGAGCAGATGATCATGGCGAAGGCCGGAAGAAAAACGACAGGTGTTCAGAGAGCCGCCGGCATGAAGAAACGGCTGAAGCGGATGCTTTCAGAAGAGGGCTTTAAAAGTTCCGATAATTTCATGCAGCAGTTTGAGGCATATGTTTCCTCAGCCGTATCCGGATACGATGCTTTTTACCGGACGAGCCGGGGAATCCATTCCAGCTCGGTGGCCGCTGCTTTTCCCTTTGTGAATAAGAGCCTTTCCGATCCGAACGGCTTCTGCATCGGCAGAAACGGGGAAAAGCCCGTATTTGTGGATTTCTTTACGAGAAACCGGGAGCGGGTAAACAGCAATATGGTAATCATCGGAAAGTCAGGAAGCGGAAAATCCTATGCGACCAAAACCCTTCTGGCCAATCTTGCAGCGGATGACAGTAAAATATTTATTCTGGACCCGGAAAATGAATATTACGGCCTGGCCAAAAATCTGAACGGAAAGATCATTGATGTGGGAAGCGCCATACAGGGCCGCCTGAATCCGTTCCATATTATCACCTCTCTGTCAGATGAAGAGGAGGGAGGAGACGAGGGCGTCAACACCAGCTTTGCCACGCATCTGCAGTTTCTGGAGGAGTTCTACCGCCAGATTCTGCCTGGGATCGAATCGGATGCTCTGGAGTATCTGAACAACCTGACCATACGGATGTATGAGGCAAAGGGAATTGACGCGGATACGGATTTAAGCCGGCTGAAACCGGAGGATTATCCTATTTTTGATGATCTGTATGAGCAGATTCTCAGTGATTTTCAGATGGCCAGCGGAGACTACAGCAAGAACAATCTCCGCGTGCTGCTGAATTATATCTCCAAATTTGCTACAGGAGGACGGAATTCCATTCTCTGGAACGGGCCCGCTTCCATATCTACTATGGAGAACTTTATCGTATTCAACTTTCAGTCCCTGCTGGCGAATAAGAACAACACCATTGCCAATGCCCAGATGCTTCTGGTGCTGAAATGGCTGGATAATGAAATCATAAAAAACAGAGATTACAATATCCGATACGGTGCTTCCAGAAAAATCGTGGTGGTAATCGATGAGGCTCATGTATTTATTGACAGCAAATTCCCCATTGCGCTGGACTTTATGTATCAGCTGGCCAAGCGTATCCGAAAATACAACGGAATGCAGATCATTATCACACAGAACATAGCGGACTTTGTGGGTACAGAAGAACTGGCCAGAAAATCAACGGCGATCATCAATGCCTGCCAGTATTCCTTTATCTTCCCTCTTTCGCCCAACGACATGCACGACCTGTGCAGGCTGTACGAAAAGGCCGGGGCGATCAACGAAAGCGAGCAGGAGGAGATTGTGAACAATGGACGGGGCCGGGCGTTTGTGGTGACTTCGCCTACCAGCCGGACGGGAATCAATATTGTGGCTTCCAAAGAAATGGAAGAGCTGTTTACAGTCTGAAAGGAGGTGTGACGGTTATGAAGACATGGAAAAGAAAACTGGGAGCGGCAGCTCTGATGCTGGGGGGAGCCGTCCTCCTTGGGGGCTGCGGCGGAAAGAAAGATCCGCTGGATGTGCTGAGAGAATCCGGAACACTTCGGGTAGCTCTGGTGGAAACAGGAGCTCCGTTTGCACAGTCGGTGAACGGACAGCCGGAAGGAATAGAGCCGGATCTAGCCCGTCTGACAGCGGATGCCCTGGGGGTTCAGGTAGAGTACCAGATCATGGACAGAGAGCAGGCGCTGGATGCGGTGATCGCCGGAGAGGCGGATCTGGCTATGGGAGGACTGACGGCGGAAAACGGTCAGTCCCGGGGCTGCCTGTCTTCTGTTTCATACGGAAAGAGATTTTTGTACCTGGTAACGAAAGCAGGAGACTATGTGAATTCTGCTTCGGATCTGGACGGTCAGGCTGTGGGAGTTTCCGGCAGCATCAGCCAGCAGACGCTTCAGGAACTGACAGTGTCCGGAAATATCAGGATAATCAGTTTTCCGGATGCCGGGCAGGCGCAGGAAAGTCTGGATAAAGGTGAGATCAAAGGATTTTTCTGCTACCAGGAGGAGGCGGAAGCATATCTGGAGGACAGCACCATGCTGGTACAGAACCTCCCGTTTCTGGTGTGGGAAGAGTACTGTGCACAGGCTTCTCCGGAACAGACTGCACTGATCAGCGGCCTGAACGTGCTGATCCAGCAGCAGGCCGAGGAGACGGCAGACGGAACAGAAGCAGGAGGGAGTCAATGAGATATTTTGACAGTCCCAAAAACAAAGCCTTTTGGGAAAAGGAAATGGCAGGCCTGCGAAAAAAGAGGGCAGAACGGGAGGCCGGAGGCTTTCCGGAACAGAGCAGCAGGCAGCAGCCTGACAGAGAAAACAGCCCCGTCAGAATCCGGGTTTCTTATGAAGAACTCCTGAAAATGGAGGCGGAGGCCATGGGAGCAGTGAGGGAACAGAGAAGAAAACGGCCGGTCAAAGAAAAAGAAAAGTCCATGGAGAGGAGTATGGAGCGGTAATGAAGAAAACATACCTGCTGCATCCGGCCAGATCAGTGCTGGCTGCAGGACTGGTGCTGATGTCTTTCTCCTTCTGCACATGGGCGGCGCCGGAGGAGGATTCCCTGCCGGACAGTCAGATTTCTTCAGGATTATCCGAAGATGAGAGCGGAGAGGAGTTTTCCGACGAAGAAATTCAGAAAATTCTGGAAGAGTTTCTTCATACGGATCCGGAAACCTATGGGATGGAGATGGGAGAATCGGAAGTGATCGAGGATGCTCCATGGACGATGACCTGGCTGGAAAGCGAAGGCCAGTTCCGGTATTCCTTTGATGCTGATACGGTTTTTTTCTCCAATGTGCCTCAGGGGATGGTATGCAGCGGCCCGGTATCCGTCGTCTGCCCGGAAAACGGCTCTCTGTTTATCCTGAAAGACGGCAGTGCCGATCAGGATCTGGGGAAGCGGGTGTTTACAGAACCGGGCCGATACTGCCTGATGCTGACCGCTTTTGCTGCTCCGGAAACGGCAGACAACCGGATGACTTTTTATAAAAAGAATTTCTATTTCCAGATTACAGATTCCGTCAGCGCTTATCCGGGAGTGATCCCGGCTCCGGAGGGATTTCAGCTGAAAGAAGCCACGGTGGACGGAGTGCTTCAGCATGGCTGTTCTCCGGATGGGATTTTTTTGGAACAGGACGGAACGTATCGCCTGATCTGGGAAGAGCCTGTTTCCGGAAAGGAACTGGAGACAGAAATCACTATGGACACATCTGCCCCTTTTCTGAATTTTTCTCAGGATATAACCGGAGGAACGGCTCAGATCCCGCTGAAGTTTTATCCGTCGGAAGAGGACGCAAAGGTGATTATGGAATATAATGGTTTCCAGGAACGGTTCATGGGGGATACTCTGCGGACGGCAGGAAACTACAGGCTGACGGTAATGGATTCCGTCGGCAATCAGCGGACATACTGTGTCCGTCTGGAACCGGAAGAAAAAGGAATTCCGGTATATCTAATAGCAATGAGCTTCATTGTTCTTGCAGGTGCAGCCGCCTGGCTGTATTATCTGCACGGGCATATGAGGATCATATAAATAAAAATCAGGAGGAAAAAGTATGAATTACGGATTTGTAACAGCCCTGCTTACGGCTACCAGTACAAACCCCTTTGAGGAGGTGAGTACTCCGGTTATCAGCCTGCTGAATATGGCTCTGACGCCGGCTCTGGGAATCGTAGGAGCGCTGGGTGCGATTTACTGCATTCTGCTGGGGGCAAAGCTGGCTAAAGCTGAGGAGCCTCAGGACAGAGAAAAGGCAAAACAGAGCCTGAAGAATGCAATCATCGGTTTCGTGCTGATCTTTGTGCTGATCGTGGTTCTGAAAGTCGGCATGGGAGCGATGACAACCTGGATGGAAAGTGCTGTAAAATAAGCCTGCCGGATAAGGAATATAAGGGAGCCAGCAGATGGAATGGCTCCCTTTTTCAAAAGGAGGTGCAGATAATGAAAAGAATATTAACGGCTGCGCTGATCGGGATGGTTAGTATGTTTTTCACTGGCTGCAGCGAAGGACTTATCAAAGGGGCGAATATCCAGACAGATCAGATCATGGACGATGCGGCGTCCATTGCCGAATCAGAAACGGACGGGGATCTGAATGTGAAGGTAGATTACGACGGAGAGTCTGAGGCGGATCTGGAGGATTATTATGACTATAATGAAGAAATGAAATATGAAAACCTGGAAGGAGATCCGGCGTTTGTGATTCCGCAGGATCAGCTGGCGGAAAACAGCGAGATCGAGAATTTCCAGGTCCTGGACATGGTAAATGAGAATACGTTTCTCTATACCTATTCCGTAGTGACTCCGGCAGGGGGCGGACTGGAGAAGGTGCTCCATTGTGCGTCCATTTATAATTTCCGGACAAAGGAGCTGAAGATTATCCACAGGACGGAGTCGGAGAGAAACGAAACGACCATGACGGAGTCCTTTGTGGGACAGTGGTGCCGGCAAAGTTCCGGAACAGGAATGGGAAAGCTGTTTATCTATGACAACGGGGTGGGAAGCATCTATGATCTGAATACCCTAAGCGGAGTTCCTGAGTTTCAGACGGATGTGGAAACTCTGATGCGCCGCTATTTCACGAAACCGGCTGCAGTAAGCGTGGCCAATGCGGTTTCAGACGGTCAGTATCATATCTACGCGGAGATGGTTCTGGAAAAGACCGGTACCCTTTCCGAGGACTCGGAAGCATCGGACGAGGAACTGGAGGAAGATCTGATTCAGGCAGTTATGGCCTATGAATTCATCCCCCTTCCGGAAACCCTTCACCTTCGCCAGGACAATGAGAACTTTTCCAGGCAGGTAGAGAAGTGGCAGAGTCAGACAGAAGGCCAGGTGTACGAATCCCTTCCCAGTGAAACGGCGGACTGGGAACAGGTACTGAAAGAAATACCAAACGAATGGATGGAGGCTTATATTCCGGAGCTGGATTCGGTGGGGGTAAAGCAATGGAAAAATGCCCCGGTGTACGAATATGAACAGGATGGATACGTCTGCACATTTCAGGTAAAAAAAGACAACAACCTGCAGTCGCTGACAGATCCTCCGGAAAACGGAGATCTGACCAATACGCTGGTCACATACCAGGGATATGACTACATTCTGTGTGGATATACAGGAAACTTTTCGGATTATGAACCGCAGACGATCACCAGATCCGTAACCGTAAAAACCGGCACGGATGAAGAGGGAAAGGACATTACGGAAACCAGAGAACAGTCTCTGACTGTATACAGGAAAAGAGAACAGACGATTTCTTCCGTACTTCCGGGAAGCGATGGAAAAAGACACGGCGCATGGATGGAGGGATACCGGATTCTGAAAAAGGACGGAAATTATGTGGACAGCATTCACGGAGAGGACAGCTCTCAGATTCTCTGCGAGGTAGACGGGAAGCTGTGCTGGATGGATTCACAGAAAAACTTCATCGAGAGTCCGATTTCCATCGGGGAAGAAGAAACGGTAAGTATTTTCCGGGACGGAAATCAGCCCAGACTGGTAAAAACAGACCGTGAAAAAATGATCATCTATGAAGATCTCTGCAAAACTCAGGAAAGTGCGAGTCTGACCATTGCATTGGAGGATCTCAGCTCCCGGTACAGGCGGGGAAACGGGGAGTCTGAACAGGAATTTCAGGAGTCTTTTCAGGATGATCTGGACGGGACCATGTTCGACGGAGTGGACATCTATACCGATACACTCAGCTTTTCGGGAGAAAATATCCAGAGTGTATCCGTAAAAGGAAGTGCGGCTATGGATGAGCTCAGGGATCAATGGGGAGAGGACGTTCTGGGGCTGAAGTCAGGCACCAGCGCAAACGGATATCTGTTCAGTTCCCAGACCCAGGGGCTCAGCATCTACATTCCTGCCACCAAACGGTCCTTTACCATTGATACAGGAGGCTGGTACCGGACCTGGAAAACAGAAGGAGGATATGTGACCATCGGTTTTGGGGGAGAATATGCTCTGGACGGAGAAGACCTGGCATATGCCAGAGTTCTGGAACTGGATGTTCAGACCGCGTTGGATGATGCGGTGAAACAGAAGCTGGCTGCCTATGAAAAGAAAGCGGCAGAAGAAGCGGAAAAAGAAGCCGAGAAGGCTTCACGGGAAGCGGAAAACGGTCATCGCCTTGATATGGAGGAGGATTGGAATGAGAGCAACAGTAAGAAACAGAGCGGCAGCTAACTGGAAAAAAGCAGCGGCGGGCCTGCTCCTGACAGTATTCATGAGTGTTCCGGTGCAGGCCGGTCCGGGTCGGACGGGCACATGGCAGGCATTGCCGGAGGGGGGATTTGTTTACCTCAATGAAGAGGGCACTCCCGTTACAGGCTGGATCGAGGAGGGAGGAATATGGTATTACGGCGGAGAAAACGGGGTGCTTCTCACGGATACCATGACTCCCGATGGATACTATGTGAATGGAGACGGAGCGTGGTACCGGCGGACGGAAAAAATCCTCGGGACGACTTTTCAGGCTCCGGAGCGATTCCTGACATGGCAGAAGGAAGGGTTTTCCTGGCCGGGAAAGGACGGATTTTCCGTGCTTGCATCTACTGTGAAAACTGCTTTTTCCGGGGAGCGTTCCCTTCGGATCCGGGAGGATGGTCTGGAGTACAGGATGAAAGACGGCACTGTGCTGATCGGCCTGTATCCGGACAGCAGCTGCGGCGGATGGCGGCTGGATCTGGCTGTGGGACTGGACAGGAATTCTGTGGACCCGGCCTATGCAGATACCTATAATTATCAGATTTTCAAGGCGTTCCTGTATCAGATCAGTTCTTCACCGGAAACAGCGGCAGATGCCATATGCGACAGCTGGAGCGGAAGCAATGCCTGGGGACTGAGCCGCACGGCATGGACCCGAGCAGGAGACATGCAGATCCGTTACGGTGCGTCTGACGGAATGGGACATTTCTGGATGACTCCTTAAGAAAGTATGCGGGGGAGGGAAAGTATGACGGAAAACTGGAGACAACTGCCGATTATCACTTCTTTTTTCAAAGCCGGAGAGGACGGACAGATGGAAGAACCTTCCAGGCTTCTTCTGGAGGCCATGGATCTTATGGAATTTCAGAGCGGCCAGGACATTGTAAAAGCAGGAGCGGCGGCAGAGGATGGGATGTATATTATCCTGGAAGGAAACGTGAAGGTGCTGGATGCAAAAGGCGGTCTGATCAACGAAATGGGGGACGGTGAAGTGATCGGAGAGATGGGCCTGATCAAAGACAGTACCAGAGCGGCGACGGTCCGGGCGGCCGGACCGGTAACCTGTGCTCATATCAGCAAAGCCCTGTTTGAGAAGATTGCAGAGCGGAACCGTTCCATATACGGAGCCCTGCTGGAAATGCTTTATACAAAAACCACCCAGATTGTAAGGGAACGGGAGAGAACAAGATCAGAACTTGAGATTGCCGCCCGGATCCAGACAGGTTACCTTCCAAAGGATTTTTCCTCTTTTCAAAAAATGCCCCATATCCGTATTACGGCCCGGATGTGCCCGGCCAAAGGAGTGGGAGGAGACTTTTATGATGTTTTCAGGATCGACAGCAGGCGCCTGGGAATGGTGATGGCGGATGTATCGGGAAAAGGCATGCCTGCGGCGCTGTTTATGGTGCTGTCAAAGGCATACATAAAAAACTATATGCTGCTGGATATGCCTCTGGACCAGATGGCGGTAAGAGTCAATAACCAGCTCTGCGAAAACAATGAAGAAGAACTGTTTGTCACTTGCTTTATCTGTGTGCTGGATACGGACAGCGGAGAACTGACTTATATCAACGCGGGACATAATCCGCCGGCCGCAGCCAGGCAGGGGGAGGATTTCCGGTTTCTCCGGTGCCCGGCGGACATGCCGTTCGGCATAATGGAAGATATGAAATACCGGGTAGGCCGTGACCGTCTGGATCCGGGAGACCGTCTGTATCTCTATACCGACGGGGTAACGGAAGCATTTAATGAACAGGACGAGATGTTTTCAGAAAAACGGCTGCTGGAAACACTGAACCGGGAGGATGACCGGGAGGAACCGGAGAAATTTGTTTCTCATATTTTCCGGGCGGTGGCAGAGTTTGCAAAGGATGTTCCTCAGTCGGATGATATGACCATGCTCTATCTTGCAAGATAGGAAAAGAAGGGAAAAAGTATGAGAAGAAAGAAAATAACGGCAGCGATGGTGCTGCTGATTGCTCTGGTTTTTCTCGGAGTGAATGTAATGGCTGTTGCTGATGAGTTTGCAGGGGAGGCGAGAAGCCTGTCGGTCCTTTCGGTCAGCGGAGACAGCGCAACGATCACACGAGGCGGTGGCCGGGAAGTCAAGGCGGCAGCGGGTATGCCTCTCGGTCAGGGAAGCAGGGCAAAGACCGGTTCGGCTACCAATCTGTATCTGAAGGCGGATGAGGACAAGACCATCAAGCTGGGCAGCAGCACTCTGGTGGAAATTGCCAAGGCGTCGGCAAAAAAACTGGGAATCACTTTGAAGAGCGGGGAGATCTTCTTTCAGGTGGAGGAAAAACTGGCGGAGGATGAGGAGATGGAGTTTGATACAGCTCAGACATCTCTGAGTATCCGGGGAACCAGCGGGTTCCTTCGTACGGAACAGGACGGACGGGTCCTGCTCCATCTGCTGGAGGGAAGTGTGGAATGGAAAGCCGGAGAACAGACGATCTCTCTGGAGGCCGGCCAGGCAGGAATCTATACTCCGGCCCAGGGAATGCGGGAAGAGGAGCTGGTAAAGCTGGACCGGTTTACCTGGGAGGATTTAAACGGCTTTGAGCTGGAGACCCTGCTGAAGGACGCTCAGAACATTCGCAAAGAGGACCTGGGACTGAACGGGGACCGGATCCCTGCTGCGAAAGAAAGGGCGGAGGAAATGATCCGTCAGGAGCAAAGCCGAGAGCAGATGGAAGAAAGCCAGGCGGAAAGCTTTGCCCAGGAATACCTTCCGGGAACAGGAGAAGGCGGAATCATTGTGGAAGGCCGGGAACCGGTGGTAGAGGGGGACCGGGATGATGAAGAGATTCCTCTGGAGGAATCTACGGAAGAGGAGCCTACAGAGGAACCCACGGAGGAGCCTACAGAGGAGATCATCCCTCAGCTGATCGGAGATGAGTATGGATATTACCGTTACAGTACGTTTGGAGATGACGGAGAGGAAATCATAACCATAACGAATTATACAGGAACGGATGTTACTGACTCGGTAATATGGGAAGCAGTGACAAACAGATGGAATCATGACGGTGACACATTCTACAATGGCCAGCCTTTATGGGTAGTAAGTTACGATGGTGAAATTCAGGCATGGACGTATGATGAATGTCATGAGCACGGATTATATGTTTCGATTCCTCCAAAAGCTCTTTCTGCTACCAGATGATGGAAGAAAGAAAAAAACTTGCTTCCGGAGAATCTGTCTTTCTTCTGGCGGTCACAGTTCTTTCTCTGATTCCGGCCCTCTGGAATTTGGGAAGCCGGCACATTCCTTCTACGGGATGGGAGAGGCAGGAGACGGGAGGAGAGATCCTGCTGGATCTGGGAAAAAACAAAACGCAACCGGGAGGGATAAGAATATGAAAAAATGGAAATGGCTGGGGGCAGCTTCCCTGTTCTGTGCGGGGATCCTGTCCGTGCAGTCCTATGGAGAAATACAGGAGGAGCGCCTGACAACGCTGGCAGGAGTGCCGGGGATCGGTTATGAAAATGGCGTGTATGCGGAAGCTCAGTTCGGGGAGCAGGAGGGGATTGCCGTTTTAAACGGTGCTCTGGCAGTGGCAGACACGGGGAATCAGCTGGTCCGCATGGTGGGAAACGGCAGGGTAGTGACCCAGGCAGGAAACGTTCAGGGACGGGATGCTGTGGGATATGCCTGGGGCGGATACCGGGACAGCAGCAAAGGCTTCAGTTACTTTTATGGTCCTGCAGACTGCGATTTTTACGACGGCTGGAAGATCGTGGTTGCGGATGAAAAAAACAACGCAGTGCGGGTGATCGGAAATACCTGGGTATATACCATCGGCGGTCAGGGAAAAGAAGGCTATGAGGAGTCCTCCAAAGGCTACGAGGCTCTGTTTTCCGGTCCGTCCGGAGTAGCCGTGGACAGCAGCGGAACTGTCTATGTATCTGATACGGGAAATCACTGCATCCGGATCATAGATGCCCAGGGCAGGACCTCTCTTCTGGCGGGAACGCCTCAGACAGGAGGGTTTGAGGACGGAAGCCTTTCTTCGGCTAAATTTCTGGAACCGGGACGGCTGGCAGTGGCAGAAGACGGGACCGTCTATGTATGTGACACGGGAAATCAGCGGATCCGGAAAATACAGAACGGCCAGGTGACTACTCTGGCAGGCGGCTCTGTGGGGAGATATCTGGATACGGAGTACCGTAATCCCGGCTATCAGGACGGTACAGGGGAGCAGGCTCTGTTCCGCTTTCCCCGGGGAATCTGCCTGGCTGAGAATGTGGTGATCGTGGCAGACACAGGAAATCATGTGATCCGGGCCATTTCCCCTGACGGAGTGACCAGAACCATTGCAGGAAACGGCGATGCAGGATTTGAGGACGGGAATCCTCTGGATGCATCCCTTTACGCACCGGAGGACGTGGCCTGGGAGAACGGAATTTTATATATCAGTGACACAGGAAACAGTGCGATACGTACCATGAAATTCAGCCCTCAGGCATGGCTGGAAAGCCTGGATTGATGGCTGGAAGACAGAAAACAGGAAAAGGAGGCATGAACGATGGGAGCATTGGCAGACGCAATCAGAGAATTTGAAGACCGGAAAAAAAGATTTTCCTGGAGGAATTCTGAAAGCTGGAAGCAAGTAGAGGAAACGTTTCAGACCCTTTCAGATCAGTTCGGCTCCGGTATGTCACGGGATGATTTTGACCAGGCGAGAGAAGCGTTTTCCAGAGCCTGCATGGCGTATCTGAAGTCTCACAGAGAAAACGGGGATCCGAAACGGTTCCATGCGGTCCGCGGTCTGTGGCAGCAGGTGAATGCCCTGACAGAGAGGGACATCCGGATCGGGGCTGACAGCAGGGCGGATCTCAGGGACTATGCGGAAAATGGAGAAACTTATGGTGCAGCCTACCAGACAAAGCTCATTGAGTATCGGTCGGCATCCCAAGAACAGATGAAGGCTGCTCTGGCTGACAGAGCGGGCCGCCTTCCCGGGGTGGATCTGAATGCTGTGACGGAATATCAGATGAGTTCCGCCATTCCCATCAATGAAGCCAATGCCAGGACCGAGGTAAAAAAACTGGATGATTACCGAAAAGCCTGCCGTCAGATCATGGAAGAGGGGAGAAGATCACGGAATCTGGAGCTGGAAACCTACGGAAGCAGGCTGCTTCGTGCGGTTCAGGACAGCCCTCTGGATAATCTGCGGGACTTAAGACTGGTAAGGGAACTGGAAAAAGAGGGAAAGACCTTTGCAGACCGGGAGTCCTACAGAACTCCGGAGGTAAAGGAAGCAATTGACAGGAGCAATACTGCGGGAGCCCACAGCTCCATCCGTTATGGCGACATGACTGTGGGAGATACAAAGGGATTTCTGACTCCTTTTGCGGAGATGTATTTTGACAATCAGAGCAACCGGATCGGGGAGATCATTCACAGAGAAAATCTCAGCAGAGAAGCGGTTCGGGTTCTGAACTGGGTGAGAGACAGCAGAAGAATCGGGATCCGGTCCACGGACTTCAGCGGATCTCTGTATGGAAGGATCGCTTCAGAAGACGGAAAAAAGGAATTTGGAGAAGAACTGATCAGCAGAGTAGTGGATGAACTGTCGGAAAAATCTGTTTTTACCAGATGGGATAAGGAACTGGATAAAGAGCAGAGCTATATGCAGTTTATGGGAGACGGAGGACCGGTGTATGAAAGCGGGTTCATGGAAAAGAGAAATGTGGCCATGAGCCGGGTAGCCGAGCTGCTGGGAATGGGAGATATCCTGGCCCGGTCCAGGGTAGTGACCTTTGAGGAAAACGGGAAAAAGCAGAAGGCCTGTTTCATGGACGAGGCAGAGGGAATGCAGATTCATGACGGGCAGAAGGATCTGGTAGAAGCAGATGGCGTGGAGGTACGGCCGGAAGCCTGGAAACAGGCAGAAAGACTGCTGATCCTGGATACCATCTGCGGTCAGGTGGATCGGCATACCGGAAACTTTTTCATTCAGGGAGAGAAAGGCAAGGACGGAAAGCTTGTCATTACCGGAGTTCAGGGAATTGACAATGATCTGGCTTTTGCCAGCAGACCTTACGATGAAGATCAGGCGGAACGGGGAATCCTTCTGGACAATCTGAGAGGATATGCCAGAGTTCCGGGAGTAGGAGACGGAAACTCTCTGTTTATCGACGAAACGGTTGCCGGGAAGATCAGAAATCTGACAGAAGAGGATCTGCGCTATGCTGTGGGGGACTGCCTGACGGAAAAGGATATTCAGGCTCTTTGGGAACGGACAAAGAAGGTAAAAGACCTGCTGGATCCCGAGAAAAACAAAGAGGACCATATTGTGGTGCTGAGGGATGATGAGGCGGACTGGGAGTTCAAAAAAGACGGCAGGGGTCAGCTGATTCACCGTCTGGCAGCTCCGGATGCCCCTGACAGGGCAGTATTCATGAAAAATGCCGGATTATTCATGGAGCAGACGGCAGGCAGCCTGGGTCCCAGCCTGTTTGGAATAGAAAAAGCGGTGAAGGATGTGCAGGAAAAAGCACAGCAGAAAACGGCGGAAGAAGCCGCAAAGCGGGATGGGGAAATCCCCTTAAGAAGTAGAAGCCGGACGGTATTTGCAAAACCGCAGGAGCTGGAGCTGACGGCGAGAAAAACGGACCGGGAAAAAATATCCTATGAAAAGCTGAAGACAGAGGAGAAAGATGCGAAGGAGGAGACTGTCCGTGAGCGGCCGAACTGGAAGGAATCCTCCAGAAACAGACAGGCGGAAAAGGAACCGCAAACCAATATGTTAGGCAGTCACAGATCGAGATAATCCTATGAACAGTACAATGCAAAGATACAGGTGGAGAGGAATACTTTCCGGCCTGCTGATTCTGCTGCTTCTGGCAGCGCAGGCTTCGGGTCTGTTTCGCTCTGCGGAGCTGAGGGTTCAGGACGCCTGCTACCAGAAAGGGGAGCTGATCCGCCCCGATCTGTTTGTGATCGGGATCGATGAGGAGACCATGCTGGAGTACGGAGAATGGCAGTCATTCAGCAGAACGGGAATTGCAGAGCTGATTGAGATTCTGAATCAGGATCCGGAGCTGGCACCAGCGGTAATCGGCGTGGATGTGGGGTTTTACGGAGAGAAGGATCCAAAACAGGATGAACAGCTTGCGCAGGCAGCGGCTCTTTTGAATAATGTGGTAACGGTCAGCTACGTCACCTTCGGGCAGGAGGTGGTGGAGACCGGGCAGGGATTCCGTACGAGGGACCGGATCATGACCCTGGAAGAACCTTATCAGGCACTGAAAGAACAGACAGAAACGGGATTCAGCAATATAGCTCTGGATGAAGACGGCATCGTACGTCACAGTCTGTACACCATGGAGGGAGAGGGGGAAACTCTATACAGGTTCGCCGGCCGGGTTTATGAAAAATACATGGGGGAAATGCCCCGGCCGGTCTTGGATGGAAAAACGGAAGGGTATATTCCTTTTGCAGGCCGGCCTTATGATTTTTACGGAAGCGAGACAGCCGGACTGTCCATGTCCAGGGTGCTGAACGGGGAGATTCCCACTGAACTGTTTGCAGGGGCGATTGTTCTGGTGGGGGCTTACAGTACAGGGATGATGGACTCCTACTACACGGCGGTGAACCGATCTGTTCCCATGTACGGAGTGGAGATTCATGCCAATATCCTTCAGGCGCTGCTGGACGGAAACGAAAAGGCGGAACCGGACATGGTGCAGACAATGCTGATCACGCTGGCAGTTTTATGTCTGGCCGGAGCAGTTCTTTTTATCCCGGACCTGCGGATCTGCGGTGCGGGGATCCTTGCGCTGATGACCGGATGGTGGTTCGGGGCCGGATGGATCTATGAAAACGGATATGTCCTTCCCCTTCTCTACCCCATAGCCGGCTGCGGAGTACTGTTTGCCGGTCATATTCTTATGGAGTACGTGATGGAGCGGGCGGGAAGAAAGCGGCTGGTGTCCATATTCGGAAAATACGTTCCCAGACAGGTGGTATCGGGAATCGTAAAGCGCGGCGAAGAGGCGCTCAGGCTGGGAGGCCAGAAAAAGGATATTGCCGTGCTGTTTGTGGATATCCGGGGGTTTACTCCTCTGTCGGAAAGTCTGCCTCCCGAGCAGGTGGTGGAGGTCCTGAACCGCTATCTGGCACTTACGACAGAGGCGGTTTTTGCCAATGACGGAATGGTGGACAAATTTATCGGCGATGCGACCATGGCGGTTTACAATGCTCCTCTTGATCAGGAGGATTATGTGTTTAAGGCGGTCAAAACAGGCCTGGATATGGTGAAGGGAGCCCGCCTGCTGGAAAAAGAACTGAAAAAGATCACGGACCGAAGCGTAGACTTCGGAATCGGAGTGAACTGCGGAGAAGCAGTAGTAGGGAACATCGGAACGGGCCAGCGCATGGAATATACAGCTATCGGAGATACGGTCAACACGGCGGCCCGGCTGGAAAGCCAGGCAAAAGCCGGAGAGGTACTCATCAGCACCCCGGTGTATGAGAGGCTGAAAGACCGGATTGAAGTAACCTGTCTGGGAACCAGAAAGCTGAAAGGAAAGGCAGAAGAGGCTGTGATTTACCGGGTCGAAGGCCTGAAAGCAGAAGGAATGTGTTCAGACTCAGACGGACAATAAAATGTCCCGCTCTGAAGAAAGAAGAGGTTCTGAAATACTGGGGGGCTGCCGAATGGCGGGAGAGAAAAGGGAGCATTGCCCAGGGCAGCTCCCTTCTTTTTTCAGATGTCAGCAGCAGACTCTGACCGGAAAAGATCCGGTTGCCCGGTCCGGGTGTGTACGGGAGGAAAAGGAAAAGAAAAAGGAGGATCAGTCTGATGAAGGAAGGCGGAAAACAGGAAGAAAAAGGAGCAGATAAAGAAACGGTCCTGGAGATATGGGGGACCAGAGGTTCCCTGGCCGTTTCAGGACCGGAATATGAAGAATACGGCGGAAATACAAGCTGCATTTCCATACGGACTGCCGGCCGGGTACTGATTCTGGATGCAGGGACCGGAATCAGCCGACTGGGCAGAATGCTTGCAGAAGAAGGATTCAGAGGCCGGGCGGATCTGTTCCTCAGCCATGTACATCTGGATCATATTCTGGGATTGGCGACATTTCCGCTGCTGTTCTCCAGAGATGTGAAGCTGGTAATTCATGGAGAAGCAAGGATGGGAAAGGACATCCGGCAGCAGCTGAACCACATATTTGAACCTCCCTACTGGCCGGTCTGCCTGGAGCAGGCTCAGGCAGACATCGGATTTCAGACGATAGGAGAGGGACAGCATCTGGATTTGGGGGATGGAATAGCAGTCGACACCTTCAGGGCGAGGCATCCGGATCAGTGCCTGATGCTGAAAATATCTGTGGGAAACAGCACGATGGTTTATGCGACAGACTGCGAAATGGACAGGGAATTTATCAGAAAAGCGGCAGAATTTGCACGAGGCAGCAGGCTGATTATTGCAGATGCCCAGTATGCACCGGAGGAACTGGAGAAAAAAAGAGGCTGGGGTCACTCGTCCTGGATGCAGGGAAACCTTCTGGCACGCAGCAGCGGGGCAGACCGGGTGATCCATACCCACTTCGACTGGTCGGCAGATGACATCTGTCTCAGCGCCAGAGAGTCTCAGGCGGCGGAGGATTGGGAAGGAGCTGTTTTCGCCCGGGAGGGAATGAGGATTCAGCTGTAGATCTATCATCCTAAAGCGGTGTTCTCCATATATATACAAAATGTGCCGAAACAGACGGGGATTGGCTATAATTGATGGGCAACCATCTGTTATTACAAGGAGGACACGAATGAGAAATGCAGCAAAAGTAATAAGAATGTCGGAAGATCTGATCAGTCAGTACCGAGTCTGGCTGGAAGAAAATGAAAAGAGCCGGAGAACGGTAGAAAAGTACTGTCATTATGCAGAGCAGTTCAGAATATTTACCGGAGAGTGCATACTGACCAAGAAACTGGTGATCCGATGGAAGGAAAACCTGAAAGAACATTTTTCGCCCGGAACGGTAAACGGGGCACTGGCAGCAGTAAACGGGCTGTTCCGGTTCTGCGGACGGGAAGACCTGAAGGTACGGTTCCTCAAAGTGGATCGGCCGATCTTTTATTCCAGCTCCAGAGAACTCACAAAACAGGAGTATGTAAGACTGGTGAAAGCGGCCAGGCGTGAAGGAAATGAGCGTCTGGCGCTTCTGCTCCAGACGGTCTGCTCTACGGGCATCCGTATTTCGGAACTGACGGATATTACGGTAGAGGCGGTAAAAAGCCGATCGGCACAGGTGGAATGCAAAGGAAGGATCCGGACTGTTTTCCTTCCGGCGACACTCTGCAGACTGCTGGCGGACTACGCTCAGAGACAGGGAATCCGCACAGGGCAGATTTTCGTTTCCAGGAAGGGAAGACCCCTGGACCGGAGCAATATCTGGAGGGATATGAAAAAACTGGGAAAAATAGCCGGAGTGTCAGAAGAGAAAATATTCCCCCATAACCTGCGGCATCTGTTTGCCAGGCAGTTTTACGGACAGGAAAAGGATCTTTTGCGCCTTTCAGATATTCTGGGACACAGTGATATCAATACGACCAGGATCTACACGGCAGAAAGCGGATACAGCCATATAAGACAACTGGACAATATGGGACTTGTGGTGGAGCGGTACAACGGAATATCTCTTTTGTTGTAAATAGAGCAGAGGAAAAAGGGGCAAAACTGTGCCATTTTTCCTGAAAAACCGGCCAATCGTGGAAAATCACGGTCTGGTACAGTTTTTTTGAATTATTTATTATCAATATATGGCAATCAGCCTGAAATTAAAGTATAATGGAAAATAACTGCGATACAGCGTTACAACAAAAGAGATATTCCGTTGTAAGTACGGGAAAACGCAGGGAAAGGGTGCAGAGAAGTGGCAGTACTTCGTATTGATATGCTGGGAAAACTGGCAATGGAATGTGACGGAAAAGAGGTGAAAGGCGATTTCAGCAGAAACGGCAAGCCTCTGCAGCTGTTTCTCATTCTTGCATGGGCCGGAGAAGAAGGGATTACAAGAGGAAAACTGCAGGACTATCTGTATGATGTGCGGACGATCAACACAGGGAATGCGCTTCGGGTGGTGTTTTCCAGGCTCCGCCGTCAGATTCAGGACAAAGGTCTGCTGTGCAGGGATGTGATCCGTTATGAGAACGGTATATACAGGATGAGGGATGAAGACGTCACCATAGAAGTGGATGCGGTCTGCCTGGAAAGGGAATATACGCGGGCCATGCGGGAGCAGGACCGGAAAATAAGAATGCAGATTCTGGAGAGAGCGGAGGAGCTGTATCAGGGAGAATTTCTTCCTTCCATGTCAGGAGACTCCTGGGTAGAGTCCATGAGAGGCAGATATCAGGGGATTTATGAGAAATGCGTCCGGGAGCTCTGTGAACTGCTGAAGGATGCAGGAGAAGAGGAAAAGCTGACGGAAGTATGCAGGAAGGCATTGAAGCTATGCCCTATGGAAGAGTGGGGGGAAGAGCTGATTAAAAGTCTTCTGAGAACAAACCGGTATAAGGACGCAAGACAGGTATATAATGAAGCCTGTGCATTGTTCCTGGATCACGCAAGATACGGACAGAATGAAGAATGGAAAAAGAAATATCAGATCCTGGATGAGCAGATCCATCTGCTGGAAAAGAAAAACAGAGACGTGGCGGATGAACTCTGGGAAAAGAATAAAAAGACCGGCGCCTACCGCTGTAATTATCTGGGATTTCTGGACTGCTTTCATATGTATGTCCGAATATCGGAAAGACGGCAGATGGGAGGCTACCTGGTCAGCTGCTCGGTGGTCAGCAGGAACGGGCGGTACATGGAAGACGGCAAAAACAAGATGTACACGGATCAGCTCTGTCAGGTACTGGGAGAAAAGCTGAGAAAGGGCGATGTTTATACCGTACACAGTCCGGGGCGTGTTCTGATCCTTCTCAATCAGATTGAAAAAAAGAAAGTGGAACGGGTAAAGAAAAGAATTCATACTGCTTTCCGTGAAAAGACGGAAGGAAAGGCGACTCTGCGTATTTCCGCAGCAGCTGTGGCGGACTGGGTAGAGGGAAAAGGACCGGAGGACATTAAATTTATGTGAAGATCTGTTCCCTGCCATTGACAGTCTGCCGGGACTTCCTTTATAATCGCTCCAGAGCCAATGCTCAGATAAGGAGACCAGTGATTACCAATGGAAGACGCCGACAGCGACGCAGACCGAAACAGCCGTAAGGCGATTACTGAAATGAATGATGGAATGAATAGAGACAGGGCATAACCTGCGCTTTCACCGGAAGATGAGGCGCGGGCTATGCCTTTTTGCGTGCAGGCGGAAAGAAATGGAAAGAGAGGAACAGAACGATATGGGAGAGTATGGAGTATCAATAGGAGTGATTATTTTCTGCATTATGATGTCGGCTTATTTTTCTGCTACGGAAACAGCGTTTTCGTCGCTGAACCGTGTCCGGCTGAAATCCATGTCAGACAAAGGAAACAAAAAGGCGGCTCTGGTACTGAAACTGTCGGAAAACTATGACAGTCTTCTGTCTACCATTCTGATCGGAAACAACATTGTAAACATTGCCAGCGCTTCGGTGGCTACGGTTCTTTTCACACAGGCTCTGGGGGAAGAGCGCGGCCCGAGCCTGTCCACGGTAGTGATGACCATTGTGGTCCTGATTTTCGGAGAAGTATCTCCGAAAAGTATTGCCAAGGAAGCACCGGAAGCATTTGCCATGTTTTCGGCTCCCCTTCTCAGGGTACTGCTTGTCATTCTGAAGCCGGCTAACTATCTGTTCAGCCTGTGGAAGTGCCTGCTTTCCTCTGTTTTTCACTTTTCAGAAGAGAAGGGGATCACGGAAGAGGAACTGCTGATCATGGTAGAAGAGGCGAAGCAGGATGGAGGAATCAACGAGCAGGAGGGAAGCCTGATCCGCAGCGCCATAGAATTTACGGAGCTGACGGCAGAGGATGTGCTGACGCCCAGGATCGACGTGACGGCTGTATCCATAGAGGAACAGCAGGAACGTATTGCAGATGTGTTTGCGGAAACCGGTTTTTCAAGGCTGCCCGTATACAGAGACAATGTGGACAGTATTATAGGCATTGTATATCAGAAGGATTTCTACAATCATATTTATCACACGGACCGGAAACTGGAGGAGATCGTCCGTCCGGCCATGTATATTGCAAAAAGCAAAAAAGCGGGACAGTTGCTGAAGGAGCTGCAGCAGAACAAAATGCACATTGCCATAGTTCTGGATGAGTTCGGAGGAACGGCGGGAATCGTAACCCTGGAGGATATTCTGGAGGAACTGGTGGGAGAGATCTGGGATGAGCATGATAAAGTCGTGCAGGAAGTAGAACCGATATCAGAACGGGAGTATCTGGTCAAGGGCAGCGCAAATGTGGAAAAGCTGTTTGAACGGCTGGGGAAGGACCGGGAATTTGATGTACTCACTGTGAGCGGATGGGTTATGGAGCTGGCGGAGCGGATCCCGGAAGAGGGAGAAACTTTTTCATTTGAGGATCTGGAAGTCACGGTCCTGAAAATGGATGACAAAAGAGTGGAACAGGTGCGGATCGTGAAAGAGTAGCGCGGGATGATTTTCCGTAAAACTGCAGCTTTTTTGTGAACAATATAACAAAACTTGCTAAAATATCAGGAATAGGCTATGCTGTATTCAGACAATATCAGAATGGAAAAGATAGGAGAATACTATGGAGCGAAAGAAATTCCTGATATGTATTGATTCAGACGGCTGCGCCATTGACACAATGGAGCAGAAACATAAGAAGTGCTTTGCCCCGCTGATGGTGGAGAAATGGCATCTGGAAGGCTGCAGGGAAGAAGCGGAAGAGATATGGAACCGGATCAGCCTGTATTCCATGGACCGGGGAATTAACCGGTTCAAAGGATTGGAGATGGCGCTGAACGAGTGCATGAGCCGGGGATATCTCAGGGAGGATCTGACAGAATTTTCCAGATGGCTGAAGGAGACGGATGTATATTCCAACGGAAGCCTGGAAAAGAGGCTTGGCGAGACCAAAGATCCTGTTCTGAAGAAAATCCTCGATTGGTCGATTACCAGCAACCAGGCCATTGCATCTCTTCCCCCAAGCAAGGCGTTTGAGGGGGTAAGGGAGACACTGGAAACTATGAGCGTTTATGGAGATCTGGCGGTTGTTTCTTCGGCAAACAGGGAGGCCGTGGAGGCAGAATGGAACCGCCATGGTCTGATCGGATTTGTAAAAGAAGTGATGGCGCAGGATTCCGGCTCAAAAACAGGCTGCATTGCACGCCTGATGGCAGAAGGCGGCTATGACGGAGATCATGTTCTGATGATAGGGGATGCTCCCGGAGACCAGAAAGCGGCGGAAAAAAACGGCGCTCTGTTTTTCCCGGCAGTAATCCGGAGGGAGAAGGAAAGCTGGACAAGACTGAGAGAAGAGGGGTTTGCCCGTTTCCTTGCAGGAACATACCGGGGAGAATATGAGAACGAGAGGAAAAAAGAATTTCTGGAGGCGCTTCAATGAGTATGCCGGAACGTTCAGGAATAGAAAAAACAAATGTAATGCGGCTGCTGGAACAGGCGGGAATCGAATATGAAGCAAGGGAGTATGAGGTGGATGAAAACGATCTGTCCGGCTCTCATGCGGCGGACGTCATGGGTGAGGATCATGACAGCGTGTTTAAAACACTGGTGCTGCGGGGAGAAAGAACCGGATATCTGGTCTGCTGTATTCCTGTGGATGAGGAACTGGATCTGAAAAAAGCGGCAAAAGCAGCGGGAGATAAAAAAGTAGAGATGCTTCCCATGAAAGAACTGCTGGGGGTTACGGGCTATATCCGGGGAGGCTGTTCTCCTGTAGGAATGAAAAAGAAATTTCCTACTTATATAGAAGAAACAGCGATTCTTTTTGACCGGATCGCAGTCAGTGCAGGAATGAGAGGAAAGCAGATTCTTCTGTCTCCGGAGACTCTGGCTGAGTATGTAAATGCTTCATTCGTTCCTCTTATAAAAGAATAAACAGTTAACATAAGGCAGATCCGAACGGAACCGGCTCTGCCTTAAATCTTAAATTATTTAACAAAAATGTAATATTTAATAAAAAACAGTATATGCATTTTCCATAACTATTTCTTTCATATTCCTGTAAAATTCATATAAATAAGACATAAGAATGGAAATTATGGGAAAGACCTAAAATAATTATGACAAAAATATGAAAAAATGATTGACTTTCGTAACATTCTTCCAATATAATTTGGGGCGTCACCCCGGAACAAGGAGGAATGTGTATGCTGACTTTCAAGTATCATCGTTTTCTTGCTGCAGCGGCAACAGCGGCTGTTACGGCAGTGGTCATGCTGACCACAGGCAGCATAGAGACGGGAGCTTCGCTTAATGCCCAGGCGGCGGTATCTGCTCAGGCAGCGGCAGAAGAGGAACCGAGAACGATATACCGTACAGAAGAAGGCCAAACAGGTCCTGGTCATGTGATTGATGCCAGCCTCAACGTGAGCGCGGCAGACACACAGGCCTTAAGGGATGGAAGAAAGCTGACCGGCGGTCTGCTTCGGCAGACGGTGGAAATGCAGATGGAAAAGGAACTGCTGCTCAAACAGCAGGCCGAAGAAAATGCGAAGATTTTGGAGGAACAGGAGCTTAAGGCTGCGAAGGCAGCGATCAACTGTTCTGCAGAAGATTATCAGACCCTGCTGAAGATCGTGCAGGCAGAGGCGGGGATCTGTGATGAAAAGGGAAAAATCCTGGTGGCAAATGTGATCATTAACCGGGTGAAAAGCGGGAGATTTCCCAATACGGTAACAGGAGTGGTGTATCAGAAAAACCAGTTTTCTCCCGTATCCAACGGGAGCATCAACCGGGCACAGGTTACCAGGGAAACGATCGAGTGTGTGGACCGGGCGCTGGCAGGAGAAGACTATTCTCAGGGAGCACTGTTTTTTATGAACCGGAGCCGTTCCAGACAGGGGGCGGTAGGGTGGTTTGACAGAAGTCTGACTTATCTGTTCAGCCATGACGGTCATGAATTTTTCAAATAAGTCCGACGGAGGATGGAATGAGAAGGGTTGACGAACAGACAGAATTACTGTAAGATTAGGCATAGCCAGACAGATGTGAAAAAGGACCGGTCATCAAATGGCCGGTCTTTTTCAATGACCGGAAACAGTATGGGAAAACCGGAATGGGGCCGGATTTCATGCCGGTTCCGGGCGGAGAATGCAGCGGTAAGGACGGTACAGAGGATGAAAAAATATTTGCTGTTTGATTTGGACGGAACACTGACAGACCCGGAAGAGGGAATTACAAAGGCAGTGCAGCTGGCGCTGGCCCATTTTGGGATTCAGGTGGAGGACAGAACCAGACTGAGGCCGTTTATCGGCCCTCCCCTCTGGGATCAGTTTATGGAATGGGGACTGTCCAGGGAACAGGCAGACGAGGCTGTCAGAGTGTTCCGGGAATATTATGTGAAAAAGGGTGTGTATGAAAACAGGGAGTATCCCGGAATCAGAGAGATGCTGGAGTCTCTCCGGCGGGCAGGCTTTCGCCTGTACGTGGCTACTTCCAAACCGGAATCTACCGCCGGGATCGTGATGGAATATTTCGGACTGACAGACCAGTTTGTCTATGTGGCCGGTTCTGACCTGGAAGGAACGAGAGTCAGGAAGGCCGATGTGATCCGATACCTTCTGGAAAAGGAAAAAATCTGTGATCTGTCTCAGGCCGTGATGATCGGAGACAGGAAACATGATGTTCTGGGAGCAAAGGAAACAGGTCTGGATTCTGTCGGCGTGCTCTATGGCTATGGGGACAGAGAGGAACTGGAACAGGCCGGAGCAGGTTATATTGCGGCTACGGTAAAGGAACTGGAAGAATATCTTTTGTCTCAGGCGGAAAGATAAAGGAGAGGGAAATGGAGGCATATTCAGGTTTTGCACAGGTATATGACCTGTTCATGGATAATGTTCCCTACGAGGAATGGTGCCGGTACCTCACCGGATTGCTGCGGGAATGGGGAGTAAAGGACGGACTGGTACTGGAGCTGGGCTGCGGAACCGGTTCCATGACGGAGCGTCTGGCCAGTGAAGGGTACGATATGATCGGAGTGGACAACTCTGAGGAGATGCTGGAGCTGGCCATGGAAAAGAAAGATGCTTCACAGCAGGATATTCTTTATCTGCTGCAGGATATGAGATCCTTTGAACTGTACGGGACGGTCAAAGCGGTGGTGTCGGTCTGTGATTCCATGAATTATATTCTGGAAAAGGAGGACCTGGAGCAGGTATTCCGACTGGTGAACAATTATCTGGATCCCGGCGGTATTTTTATATTTGACATGAATACAGAGTACAAATACCATCAGATGGGAGACAGCACCATAGCAGAAAACCGGGAGGACGGAAGTTTCATCTGGGATAATTATTATGATGAGGAAGAGCGGATCAATGAGTATGATCTGGCTGTTTTTGTGAAAGAAGGAAACCAGGGGCTGTATCGGAAATATGAAGAGACCCATTATCAGCGGGCCTATTCCATGGAAGAAATGGTGGCGGCCGGAGAGACGGCCGGAATGGAGTTCCTGGCAGCCTATAATGGGTTTACCAAAGAGCCTCCCCGGGAGGATTCGGAAAGAATCTGCATGATCTTCCGGGAAAAAGGAAAAGACAGAGAGAGGATGAACGGAATATGACGGATTATATTGTGAGAGCGACGGCGGCGGACGGACAGATCCGGGCGTTTGCTTCGACAACAAGAGAACTGGTGGAGACTGCCAGGGCGGCACATAATACCAGCCCGGTAGCGACGGCGGCTCTGGGACGGCTTCTGACAGCGGCCGGAATGATGGGCGTGATGATGAAAGGGGAAAAGGATCTGCTTACGCTGAAGATCGAGGGAGACGGACCGATCGGCGGGCTGACTGTAACAGCGGATTCCAAGGGAGATGTGAAGGGCTATGTATTCCATCCGGAAGTCATGCTCCCTCCCAATGCTAAGGGGAAACTGGATGTGGGCGGCGCCCTGGGAGTGGGAGTACTCAGTGTGATCCGAGACGTAGGACTGAAGGAACCCTATGTGGGACAGACCATTCTGGTGACGGGAGAGATTGCGGAGGATCTGACGTACTATTACGCCACCTCAGAGCAGACTCCTTCTTCTGTGGCGCTGGGAGTTCTGATGAACAGGGACAATACGGTGCGTCAGGCGGGAGGATTCATTCTGCAGCTGCTGCCCGGTGCTTCCGATGAGATCATTACGAAGCTGGAAAAGACCCTCGGAGAAATCTCCTCCGTCACCAGTCTGCTGGATCAGGGCAAGGATCCGGAGGAAATCCTTGAGTACATTCTGGGAGAATTCGGCCTGGAGATTCTGGATCGTGTTCCCACCCGGTTTTTCTGCAACTGTACGAAAGACAGAGTGGAGAAAGCCATCGTGAGCATTGGAAAGAAAGAGATCCAGGAAATGATCGATGAGGGAAAGAGCATTGAAGTGAACTGTCACTTCTGTAATAAAAACTATGCGTTTTCAGTAGATGAACTGAGGGAACTGCTGGAAAAAGCAAAATAACATGTAAATGAAAAACCGCCTCCCTGCCGGATCTCCGACAGAGTGAGGCGGTTTTCGCAATCACGTTTCAATCCATATGACTTATTTCAAAAAAGATAAAGTGAATAAAATTCGTCCATATATTTAATGAAAAAGGTACATTGGTTGGCCCATTATAAAAATTATAACTTCGTAACGTTGGTTGCCTGAGGTCCTTTCGTTCCGTTTACTACATCGAACTCAACGGCAGCGCCCTCGTCCAAGGACTTGAAGCCTTCCATGTTCAGTCCGGTGTAATGTACGAATACGTCATTTCCCTGCTCGTCGCAGATGAAGCCGTATCCCTTCTGGTTGTTAAACCACTTAACTGTACCCTTCATATGATACCTCCAATAAAAATGAAAATGTGTAAACCGCTTTTGACGGCTACGTACAGAATAGCATAGTTTTTGGGGAGTGTCAAACGATTTTAAGGGGGAAAGCAATGGACTTTCCGGGCGTCTCATGCTATACTGAACACCGGAATCAGACGGAAAGAAGGGTGAGGCATTATGAAGCTGAAAAACGCATGGGGACATTTAAAAACCATCACTGCACACAAATGGCTGGTGATGAAAAACTGCTTCCGCATCGGCCTGTACCGCCAGGGTATTCTGCATGATCTGTCCAAATACGGCTGGACAGAGTTTTCTACGGGGATCCGCTATTATCAGGGGAACCGCAGCCCAAATGCGGCAGAACGTGAGGAAAAGGGGTATTCGCAGGCATGGCTTCACCATAAGGGAAGAAATCGTCATCATTTTGAATACTGGATGGATGTATCCCCCCGAAACAGGGAAGCAGGACTGACCGGTGTGAAAATGCCGCTGAACTATGTGATGGAAATGATGATGGACCGGATTGCCGCCTCCAAAGTGTACAAAGGAAAAGAGTATACGGACGGAGCTTCCTGGGAGTATTTCTGCCGCTCGGGAGAGGGAGCGCTCATGCACCCGGAGACCAGAGCCCTGGTGGAGCGGCTGCTGATCATGCTCCGGGACGAGGGAGAGGAAAAGACGTTTGCCCTCATCCGGGAAATGCTCAGAAAGAAGGATTACTGAACAGGAGGATCAGTTCCCGGAATGCCGGCGGATACTGGATGAGACAAGGCAGCCCACATATTCGGACAGCCGGGGACAGGAGAGGGGATCTTCCGGCAGCAGACTGTAACAGATCCGGGAACGGAGCTCGGAACGGAAAACGGGAGCAAGACAGGGCTCCGTCTGGGGGAGAAAAAGCCCTCTTTTTTTTGTGTAGCAGGTAGAGGCGGTGGCTTTTTTGCGTGCGCTCCGGTCTACATATTCGCCAACGCTTTTGTGAACGGCAGTGTCTTCATAAATCAGATAATAGTAATCCTTATAATTGGGATAGAAATACTTCAACTCCCCGTCAAAAAGGGGAATGCAGATTTCCAGCCGGTTCTGTTCTCCCCGGAAATGTACGCCATCCAGAAGAGGATGCTCCCAGGAAATGGGAACGGGCAGGGAGGAAGCGCACAGGCAGTCAAGATCGAGAATGGTCTCCTTGCTTCCGAACAGATCGTTCTCTTCCCGAAAACCGGCGGATTGCGGAGAAAATTCCCCTGTAAGAAAATCGGGATAAAAAAGAATGGGAAGAATCCGCGGCATGCCCATCAGATCCTCTTCATTATGAAGCATAAGCATACGGAGCAGGGAACGGTTCTTCGTCAGCAGATACTCCTGATAGACTTCTATGAGCTGTCCTCCGGAATAAGGATCTTCACGGAAAATTCCCAGAAAGCGTTCCACGGCCTTCTGTTTCATACTTTCCAGACCCATAAGACATCTGAAGGGTCTTATTTTTTTGTAGATATCCAGACTTTTCAGGGAGGAAAGCGGACAGGACAGGCCCAGGGCCTGACACCGCTTTTCCAGATAGGGAATGTCAAATCCGTCTCCGTTGAAGTGGACCAGAACAGAAAAAGGTCTGAGAAACGAAAAAAAGGATTCCAGAATTTCTTTTTCAGCTTCCCGGCAGTCGGCAAACCACTGGATCAGATGCCATTGCCCGCTGCGGACGAAGGCGGCTCCGATCAGATAGAGGCTTGAGGAAAGACCGGAAAACCCGGTGGTCTCAATGTCAAAGAACAGGAGCTCTTCCGGATTGCCCAACCGCTCCAGAGGATAGGAGCGGTCGGCGGAAAACATTTTTTCTGCAGTGATCATAGATATACTCCTTCCGAAATCACAGTTCTGATTTTCTAATTATAATGAGGAACAGAGCGGCCGTCAATGAAGAAAAGGACCGGCAGAATATTTGTTCGATTTCCGGTTGCATTGGCCTGGGTGATATGTTATGATGAAGGCGATTATGAAGAAAGAGGAGAGTCGGCATTGATTTCCTATATAAAAGGCATATTGAGCGAGGCCTCACAGGATGGGATCGTAGTGGAGGCCGGGGGGCTGGGATATGAAATAAAGGTCCCGCTGTCTGTACTGGAACGCCTCCCGGCTCTGGGCAGCGAGGTAAAGATCCATACGCACATGCAGGTGAGGGAAGACGGAGTGAGTCTGTACGGATTCCCGGGAAAACGAGATCTGGCCATGTTCCGCCAGCTGCTGGGAGTGGGAGGAATCGGACCGAAAGGAGCTTTGGGAGTCCTGTCTGCACTGGGGCCGGACGATCTTCGGCTGGCAGTGATTTCCGGAGATGCGAAAGCAATCGCCAAGGCTCCGGGAATCGGAATAAAGACGGCTCAGAGAATTATTCTGGATCTGAAGGATAAGGTATCTCTGGATGATATCCTGCCGGCAGGTCAGCAGGAATCAGGAGACCGGGCAGCGGCTTCCCAGACTCTCGGCCAGGCAGGGAAGGAAGCAATCGATGCGCTGACTGCGCTGGGATATTCCCCTATGGAAGCATCCCGGGCTGTGGGCCGGGTAGAGATCGGAGAGGAAATGACGGCGGAAGAGGTGCTGAAGCTGTCTCTGAAGTTCCTGATCTGACAATAGTAGGGAGACGGAAAGCAGGGAAAGACTATGGAACGGAGAATCATCACAACGGATGTTGTGACGGAAGAAGAAAAAAGGATGGAGGGGACGCTTCGCCCCCAATATCTGAAGGATTATATCGGGCAGACCAGAATCAAAACCACACTGAAGGTGTTCATTGACGCAGCCAGATCCAGAGGAGAATCCCTGGATCATGTGCTTTTCTACGGGCCGCCCGGTCTGGGAAAAACCACCCTCTGCGGCATTATTGCCAATGAAATGGGAGTCAATATGAAAGTGACCAGCGGGCCGGCCATTGAAAAACCGGGAGAAATGGCAGCGATTCTGAATAACCTTCAGGAAGGCGACGTGCTGTTTGTGGATGAGATTCACCGGCTGAACCGTCAGGTGGAAGAGGTGCTCTATCCGGCCATGGAGGACTTTGCCATAGATATTATGCTGGGAAAAGAGGCTTCAGCCAGGTCAATCCGCCTGGAACTGCCTCACTTCACTCTGGTGGGAGCTACGACCAGGGCAGGCCTGCTTACAGCTCCTCTCCGGGACCGGTTCGGAGTGGTCCAGAAGCTGGATTTCTATACTCCGGAGGAACTGGAGGAGATCATCATCCGCTCAGCCGGTGTGCTGAAGGTAAAGATCGACCGGGCAGGAGCGGAAGAGATCGCCAGAAGATCCAGAGGAACTCCCAGGCTGGCGAACCGCCTGCTGAAGCGGGTGAGGGATTTTGCCCAGGTGAAATATGACGGAGTGATTACCAAAGAGGTGGCAGATTTCGCTCTGGATATTCTGGAGGTAGACCGGCTGGGTCTGGATAATAATGACCGGAATATTCTGCTTACGATTATCCGGAAATTTTCCGGAGGTCCCGTAGGACTGGATACTCTGGCTGCGGCGCTGGGCGAGGATTCCGGCACGCTGGAGGATGTGTATGAGCCATATCTGCTTATGAACGGCCTGATCAACCGGACCCCCAGAGGCCGTATGGCCACAGAACTGGCTTACCATCATCTGGGGCTGCCCAGGTAGAAAATACACTAGATGTTGAAAAATACACTGGAATAATCATACACGATGTGATATACTTTCACTGACCCCGGAGAAACCGGGACATGCACGAACGTGAAAATACAATAGGAGAAAATGGAATGGATTCCAAGAATTATGCAGAGGTTCTGATTGACGGAGAGATCTATACCCTGGAAGGACAGGAGGAAGAGGCCTATCTCCAGAGAGTGGCCAGCTATATCAATGAGAAGATCTCCCTGATGAAAAAGCAGAAGGGATACACGAAGCAGAGCAGGGATTATCAGGTCACCATGGTAGAGCTGAATATTGCCGATGATTATTTCAAAAGCCAGGAAAGAGTGCATCAGCTGGAAGAACAGAACAGAAGTCTGGAAAAAGAAGCTTACAGCCTGAAGCATGAGCTGGTCACTACCCAGATGAAGCTTGAGAAGGCGCTCAGGGATTTGGAAGAGGCAAAGAAGGGTTGAGAGACAGGATGGGGGTGCCGATGGGCTGCATCTCCATTTTTTGTTGTGCAGGAGCCGTGACAAAAAGCCCTGCCGGATAAAAAATTCTGCCCCTGCGGCAGACAGAAGTCCTATGGAGGAGAGAGGTTTGGAAAATAAAAAAGTGGAAATTCTGGCCCCTGCCGGTTCCTATGAAAGCATGACCGCCGCAGTATGTGCGGGAGCAGACGCGGTGTATATCGGAGGAAGCCGGTTCGGAGCCAGGGCCTATGCCAATAACCTGGATGAAGACGCCATGCTTCGTGCAATTGATTACGTGCATATTCACGGGCGCAGGCTGTATATGACGGTGAATACCCTGATGAAAGAAGAGGAGCTGGAAAGCCTGTTTGACTATCTGGATCCTTTTTACCGTCAGGGACTGGATGCGGCGATCGTCCAGGATCTGGGGGTGTTTGCTTTTCTGAAGGAGCATTTTCCCCTGCTTCCCCTTCATGCCAGCACCCAGATGACGATTACGGGAGTATATGGTGCCAGGCTGCTGAAGGAAATGGGAGCCAGCCGGGTTGTGACTGCCAGAGAGCTTTCTCTGGAGGAAATCCGGCGCATTCGGGATCAGGTGGATATTGAGATTGAAAGTTTTGTTCACGGTGCCCTCTGTTACTGTTATTCCGGCCAGTGCCTGATGAGCAGTCTGATCGGAGGAAGAAGCGGAAACCGCGGACGATGTGCTCAGACCTGCCGCCTTCCGTATGAAGTCAGGCAGGAAGGAAAGACGTTAAATAAGAAGGATGAAAAATACGTTCTCAGCCTGAAAGATCTGTGTACGCTGGATCTGATTCCGGATATTCTGGAGGCGGGAGTTTATTCTCTGAAGATCGAAGGACGGATGAAGAGTCCCAGGTATACGGCTGGAGTAGTGAGCATCTATCGGAAATATGTGGACCGCTATCTGAAGGAAGGACGCAGCGGATACCATGTGGAGGAGTCGGATAAACGCCTTCTTCTGGATCTGTTTGACCGGGGAGGATTTTCTGACGGATATTACAGAGAGCATAACGGGCGCCATATGGTGGCGTTGAAGGAGAAACCGGCTTTCCGCGAGGGAAACCAGCAGCTGTTTGACTATCTGGACCGGACTTACGTGGAAGGAGAATGCCGGGAGCCGGTGGAGGGAAAAGTGATCTTAAAGGAAAACGCTCCGGCCGAGCTGGTTCTTTCGGCACCCGGTCTGAGTACGGACCCCTTGGCGGGACCGGTCTGTGTCCGTGCAGAAGGCCAGGAAGCGCAGAGCGCGCTGAACCAGCCGATTACGGAAGAAAAACTGCTGAAACAGATCGGAAAAACAGGAGGGACTCCGTTCGTATTCCGACATCTTGAGGCGGAGATGGAAGGAAGGCCGTTCCTTCCGGTTCAGGCTCTGAACGAGTTGCGCAGGACCGGCCTTACAATGCTGGAAGAGGCGGTATTCAAGCAGTACCGGAGGGAGGGAGGAATTCCCCGGACGGAAGAGAAGACGGACAGAAATGACCGCAGCGGGCAGAAGGCGGTGCTCACTGCCATGGCAGAGAGAGGGGATGTGATCCGGGAGCTGGTGAAACATCCTGATATTTCCAGAATCTATGTGGATTCCTGTCAGATCGGGGCGGAATGCTGGAAAGAGCTGGCGCTGGTCTGCCGGGAAAAGGGCAAGGAATGTTTTTTAAGCTTTCCGCAGATTTTCAGAAAACGGGAAGAGGAGTATTTCCGAAAGGAATGGGAATCCTTTTTGCAGGCAGGCTTTGACGGCTGTCTGATCCGCTCGGCGGAAGAGATCCTTTTTCTGAGGGAAGAGATGGGGTACACAGGACGGCTGATATTTGACAGCTGCCTGTATACCTGCAACAGAAAAGCCCAGGATGTGATGAGAAACCTGGGAGCGGACGGGCTGACCTATCCGCTGGAACTGAACGGCAGCGAGCTGTCAGGTCTGGACGGCAGAGAAGAAGAACTGGTTGTTTACGGATATCTTCCTGTAATGGTTTCCGCTCAGTGCATCAGAAGAACCGTTTCCGGCTGTGACCGCAGAACAGGAATCCTGAAGCTGAAGGACCGTCTGGGAAAGGAATTCACCGTGAGAAACTGCTGCCGTTTCTGCTGCAACATCATCTATAATACGGCTCCGCTTTCTCTGCTGGGACAGGAGCGCAGGGCAGGAGGACTGAATCCGGCAGCCCTGAGGCTGCAGTTTACCTGGGAGGAACCGGAGGAAGCCGTAAAGATCACGCAGTCCTTCGCAGAAAGTTTTTTGCGGGGGAAAGAAGCCTCTCTGCCGGGTGAATTTACGAGAGGACATTTTAAAAGAGGCGTAGAATAAAAATAAAGAATAGGTGAGAGCTTGACAACACTGATATTAGAAGGTTCCAAATACCTGATGATCTTCCTGATGATTTATTATGCCTATCTGAATTTTCGCTTTTTCGGAGAGAAGTATGACTTCAGGAAGCTGAAACTGTGCAGAAAACAGAATGGGGCGATGTTTCTGATCCATTTTCTGGGCTTCCTTTCTCTTTACTTAAGCAGGGGAGAGGAAAAGATTCTGGTATTTTACGGTGCTCAGGTACTGTTTTTTGCTTTTTATCTCGGATTGTCCCGGGTGTTTTACCGGAATATTTCCAGGCTGCTGCTGAATAATGTCTGCCTGCTGCTGAGCGTGGGATTTCTCATGCTGGCCCGCCTGGATATGGAAAAAGCTGTGAGGCAGTTTGTCATTGCGGCAGCGGCAGCCGTTATTTCCTGGATCATTCCCTTTATCATAGACCGGGTATGGCAGCTGTCCAGAATTCCCTGGATATACGGAGGAGCAGGCCTCGCTCTTCTCCTGACGGTCTGTGTGGCGGGAGTGACAAGCTATGGGGCGAAGATGACCCTTGAACTGGGAGGCATCAGCCTTCAGCCGACAGAATTCGTAAAAATCAGTTATGTGTTTTTTGTAGCGACCATGTTTTACCGGTCGACGGATTTCCGGTCCGTGGCGGTGACTACGGCTATGGCAGCTGCTCATGTACTGGTACTGGTACTGTCCAAAGATCTGGGAAACGGGCTGATCTTTTTCCTGACCTATCTGTTTATGCTGTTTGTGGCTACGGGAAAATGGCTGTATCTGACGGCCGGCCTGGGAGCGGGATGCCTTGCGTCAGCAGGGGCATACGCTCTGTTTCCCCATGTGCAGACCAGGGTGGCCGCCTGGCTGGATCCCTGGTCGGATGTGGCGAATAAAGGCTATCAGATTGCCCAGTCCCTTTTTGCCATGGGAACGGGAGGATGGATGGGAATGGGACTGGACCAGGGACTCCCGGGGAAAATTCCCGTGGTGGAGAAAGACTTTATGATTTCCGCCATAGGAGAGGAGCTTGGAGGACTGTTTGCCATCTGCCTGATCCTGATCTGTCTGGGCTGTTTTCTTCAGTTTATGATGATCGCTACCAGAATGCAGGCCATGTTCTACAAACTGATCGCTTTTGGCCTGGGCTGCGAATATATCATACAGGTCTTTCTGACGGTGGGAGGGGCTGTGAAATTCATCCCCCTTACCGGAATGACGCTTCCGCTGGTCAGCTACGGAGGAAGCTCGATGGTGGGAACGTTTATACTGTTTTCTGTGATCCAGGGACTGTACATTTTGAAGAGAAATGAAGAGGAAGATGATGAAGAAAACGAATCCCAATCCTAATGCTAACAGAAATATTTTAAGACTGGCCTATGTGGTATCGGGAGTGTTTGTCTGCATGCTCCTTTATCTGGGGTATTTTCTCCAGTTTGAAAGCGGAGGCGTGATTAACAACGCCTATAATCCAAGAGTGGATCTGCTTTCAGAGCGGGTGGTCCGCGGAGAGATACAAAGCTCGGACGGACAGATTCTGGCCAGAACGGTGACATCGGAAGATGGTACGGAACGGAGGGAATATCCGTTCGGGTCCCTTTATGCCCATGTGGTCGGGTATACGGGGAAAGGAAGAACGGGGCTGGAATCTCTGAACAACTTTTATCTGCTTACTTCCCATGTGAATCTGGCAGAGCAGGTGTTCAACCAGTTTTCCGGCATTAAAAATCTGGGAGATAATGTAGTTACAACCCTGGATTCAAACCTTCAGCAGACAGCCTATGATCTTCTGGGAGACAGACGGGGCGCAGTGGTGGCAATGGAGCCGGATACGGGAAAAATCCTTGCCATGGTGTCCAAGCCGGACTATGATCCCAATACCATTGCAGAGGACTGGGAGCGACTGACCGCGGATGAAGAAGGAGAGGCGAGACTGCTGAACAGGGCGACTCAGGGACTCTATGCCCCGGGCTCTACCTTTAAGATCCTTACCCTGCTGGAATATCTGCGGGAACATCCCGATGACTGGGAAGAATTTCATTTTGACTGTGACGGGCTCTATGAAAACGGAGAATATACCATACAGTGCTACCATGGAGAGGCCCACGGCAGTCAGGACCTGATGCAGGCTTTTGCCAATTCCTGCAATGGAGCGTTTGCACAGATCGGCCTGGAACTGGATAAGGGAAAATTTCGGACCCTTACGGAAGAAATGCTGTATAATCAGGAGCTTCCCCTGTCCCTTTCCTACAGCAGAAGTTCGTTTTCCATGACAGAGGATGGGGATACCTGGGAGATTCTTCAGACAGCAATCGGCCAGGGAAAGACCCAGGTTACGCCCATACATCAGCTTCTGATCACTGCGGCAATAGCCAACGGAGGTACTCTGATGAAGCCGTATTTCGTGGACCATGTGGAGAATGCCGGAGGACAGGAGGTCAAAAAATTCATGCCGTCTTCCTGGGGAAAGCTGATCAGTGCAGAAGAAGCTGCCTCCCTGACACAGTTCATGAGCAGGGTTGTAACGGAGGGGACGGGATCTGCCCTGCGTACAGACGCCTATACGGCAGCAGGAAAAACGGGCTCTGCTGAGTTCGAGACCGGAAGAGAGACCCATGCCTGGTTTACAGGGTTCGCTCCGGCAGAGGCCCCGCAAATTGCCGTGACTGTGATCGTGGAGGAAGGAGGCTCCGGAGGAAAAGCCGCAGCCCCCATAGCCAGAGGAATTTTTGATGCTTATTTTTCCGAATGACAGAGGGAAGAAAACAGAGGAGGTTAGAAAATGTTCAGCGCAAGAGAGTATGTGAAAGTAAACAGTCTGGAGGAGGCCTGGGAGCTGAATCAGAAGCGGGCCAATGTGATTGCCGGCGGAATGATGTGGCTCAAAATGGGAAACGGACAGAAAGGCACGATTATTGATCTGTCCGGTCTGGGACTGGATCAGATAGAGGAATCAGAGGAGGAGTTTTCCGTCGGATGTATGTGTACCCTGCGTCAGATAGAACTGGATCCGGGCCTGGAAAGGGAATTCGGAGGTGTATTCAGGGAGAGCGTGCGCCATATTGTGGGAGTGCAGTTCCGCAACGGTGCTACCGTAGGAGGCAGTGTATACGGAAGATACGGATTTTCCGATGTGCTGACCTGCCTGCTGGCTCTGGATACTTATGTAGAGCTTTATAAAGGCGGACGGATTCCTCTTGGGGAATTTGCCCGGATGCCCTATACCCGCGATGTTGTGGTAAAGATCATCGTAAAAAAAGACAAAAGACAGGCGGCCTATGCATCTCAGCGCAATACGAAGACGGATTTTCCGGTGATTGCCTGTGCGGTTTCCAGAAAAGCGGACAGCTGGCGGATCGCTGTGGGAGCCAGACCGGAAAAGGCGGAATACATCTGCCTGGACGGAACGGGAAAGACTGCGGAAGAACTGGCCAGGGAAGCGGCGGCCTGTTTTTCCTATGGCAGCAATCTGAGAGGGAGCGCTGAGTACCGGGCTCATCTGGCAGAAGTATATATCAGACGCCTGGCGAAAGAGCTGGGAAAGGAGGCTTAATCAATGGAGATCAATCTGATTTTAAACGGGAAAAAAATAAAAGCACAGATCCGGCCGGACGAGCTTTTGCTGGATTTCGTACGGGCACAGGGGTGCTGGAGCGTAAAACGGGGATGTGAGACGGCAAACTGCGGTCTCTGCACCGTATGGCTGGACGGAAAGCCGGTCCTTTCCTGCTCCACGCTGGCAGCCAGAGCGGACGGAAGAACAGTCACTACCCTGGAGGGAGTGGCTGCGGAGGCAGAGGCATTTGGCTCCTACCTTGCGGAGGAAGGTGCGGAACAGTGCGGTTTCTGCAGTCCGGGCCTGATTATGAATGTACTGGCTATGGAGCGGGAGCTTTCCAATCCGTCTGAAGAGGAAATCAAAGAATACCTGGCCGGAAATCTGTGCCGCTGCACCGGATATATGGGCCAGCTGCGTGCCATCAGAAATTATCTGAACAGAAAAGGGGGAGAGACGAATGGAGAGAACCGCTAAAATCGTAGGAAGCCCGGTGATGAAAAAAGACGCCATGGCGCTGGTGACGGGAAAACCCGTATATACAGACGATATTGCCCCCAGAGACTGTCTGGTGGTAAAAGTGCTGCGCAGTCCCCATGCGCATGCCCTTGTGGAGGAAATCCGCACGGAAGGTGCAAAGAAGGTGCCGGGAATCGTTACAGTACTGACCTGGAAGGATGTACCGGGAAACCGTTTTACCATGGCAGGACAGAGTTATCCGGAGCCAAGCCCTTATGACCGTCTGATCCTGGACCGGAGGGTGCGCTTTGTGGGAGATGCGGTCGCCATCGTGGCGGGAGAAACGGAAGAGGCCGTAGACCGGGCTCTGCGGATGATCAAGGTCAGCTATCAGGTACTGGAGCCGGTGCTGGATTTCCGGACGGCAAAAGACAATCCGATCCTGGTTCATCCGGAGGAAGACTGGAAGAGTCTGTGCCCGGTGGGAGCAGACAACAAGAGAAATTTATGCGCCTCCGGCTGCGAAAAAGACGGGAACGTGGAGGCTGTGCTGAAAACCTGTGATTATGTGGTGGAACGTACGTATCATACCAAAGCGAATCAGCAGGCAATGATGGAGACCTTCCGGGCATTTACCACTATGGATCCCTATGGAAGACTGGTGGTTACCGCCTCTACGCAGGTGCCCTTCCATGTGAGAAGGATCATTGCTCATGCTCTGGATATTCCCAAGGCAAAGGTGCGTGTGATCAAACCCAGGATCGGCGGAGGCTTCGGGGCCAAACAGACGGTGGTGGCAGAAGTCTATCCGGCCATTGTGACCTGGCTTACGGGAAGACCGGCGAAGATCATTTACAGCCGGTACGAATCCCAGATTGCTTCTTCCCCCCGCCATGAAATGGAAGTAAAAGTGCGGCTCGGAGCAGATAAAGACGGAATGATCAAGGCCATTGATCTCTATACCCTGTCAAATACGGGAGCTTACGGAGAGCACGGACCGACTACCGTGGGTCTGTCCGGTCATAAATCCATCCCGCTGTACGGCAATGCGGAGGCCTTCCGGTTTACTTATGATGTGGTCTATACAAACCGCATGTCTGCGGGCGCTTACCGGGGCTACGGGGCCACTCAGGGGCTGTTTGCAGTAGAATCAGCAGTGAATGAACTGGCGGATATGCTTCACATGGATCCGGTCAAGCTGCGAGAAAAGAACATGGTGCGGGAAGGAAATGTAATGCCTGCATATTACGGAGAGGTGGCAAACAGCTGTGCTCTGGACCGGTGCATGGCCAGAGCGAAGGAACTGTTTGGCTGGGACGAAAAATTCCCGGCAAAAGATATGGGCAACGGAAAGGTAAGGGGAGTAGGTGTGGCTATGTCCATGCAGGGGTCTGCCATTGCCGGACTGGATGTGGGGTCCGCCACTCTGAAGCTCAATGATGACGGATTTTACAGCCTGCTGATCGGAGCGGCTGATATGGGAACAGGCTGCGATACCACTCTGGCTCAGGTGGCTGCAGACTGCCTGTGCTGTGACCTGGATAATATTGTGGTTCACGGAGTGGATACGGATGTATCTCCCTATGATTCCGGATCCTACGCGTCCAGCACGGCCTACCTTACGGGAGGAGCGGTAGTGAAGACCTGTGATTCCATGATTGAAAAGATCATGGAAAAAGGAGCGGAATATCTGAATTCGTCCGTGGATGAAGTGGAATTTGACGGAAAACGGGTGTACCGTCTGGATGGTTCGGCAGAGATCAGCCTGAGAGATATTGGGAACCGAGCCATGTGCAGCAACGGATATGCGCTGGAAGTGACGGAATCCAACACGTCTCCGTCTTCTCCGCCGCCGTTCATGGTAGGAATGGCTGAGGTGGAAGTGGACATGGAAACTGGAGCAGTGGAGCTGCTGGATTATGCGGCCGTTGTGGACTGCGGAACTCCCTTAAATCCCAATCTGACCAGGATCCAGACAGAAGGAGGTCTGGCTCAGGGAATCGGCATGGCGCTCTACGAGGATATTACCTATTCTCCCAAGGGACAGCTTTATGAAAATTCCCTGATGCAGTACAAGATCCCCAGCAGACAGGATGTATGTCCGATCCGGGTGGAATTTGAAAGCAGCTATGAAAAGACCGGGCCTTTCGGAGCTAAATCCATCGGAGAAGTAGTGATCAACACCCCGTCTCCGGCCATTGCCAGCGCTGTGGCCCATGCTTCGGGAGTCTATATCCGTGAGCTGCCCATTACGGCAGAAAAGGTATACCGTGGAATGAACGGGAAGGGTTGAAACCTGAGGGTAAATGAGTTATACTGAAACCAGTCTTAATACACCCATCAGGAGGCATTGCATATGATTGAGGCAACGAGCTGTGGCGGTGTGGTTATTTTTCGCGGTAAGATTCTGGTTTTGTATAAGAATTACAAGAACAAGTATGAAGGATGGGTTTTGCCAAAGGGAACTGTAGAGGAAGGTGAGGATTTTAAGGAGACGGCTCTGAGGGAAGTGAAGGAAGAGACCGGTGTCTCTGCGTCCATTATCAAATATATCGGGAAGAGCCAGTATTCATTTGCCACTCCCCATGATATGGTGGAAAAGGATGTGCACTGGTATTTGATGATGGCAGACAGCTACTACAGCAAACCACAACGGGAAGAATACTTTGTGGATTCCGGTTATTACAAATTTTATGAGGCTTATCATCTGCTGAAATTTTCCAATGAGAAGCAGATTCTGGAAAAAGCCTATAATGAATACCTGGATTTGAAAAAGAGCAACCTATGGGGATCTAAGAAGTACTTCTAAACAGATCGGGCGTTCCGGCAGAAAGCCGGAGCGCCCTTTTGCCGTTTCAGGGCATTCTGATGACGGAGGAACCAACCGGAAAAAGAATGCTCCCGGTTTATAAAAAATAAATAAACAATGTGAACAAAAAATAAAAAAAACCTTTAAATCCTATTGACTATTTTTATAAATCCTGATATGATGAACACATCAATTGAATTGATTTGGGTTGTTACTGTCAGGCAGGCAAAACCAGATTTATGAGAGAGGAGGGAAGTTCTCTGACTGCTCTTATAAATGCTGGTTTTTTTTGTTACCATAAAGTCTGGCTGGGAAGGGAACCGGTGAAATATCGATATGATCATTGATAAAGTTATTAACAATAACATTATTTC
>CALWRQ010000004.1 GCA_944383965.1 uncultured Lachnospiraceae bacterium | reverse complement strand
TCCCGGGAGTCCGCTTTTCTTCTTCATTTTCCTGTGATATAATACGGAACAGAAAAGAACTCTGAACTGGCGGGAAAACGCGGGAAAGGAGGAAAAATGATGGGTGGATATGAAAAGATTCTGGAATCAGCTTCCCCGGCATACGGATACGCTGCAGCAGGATTGCTGGCGTTTGCCCTGGGCATTGCCGTGACGCTGCTGTGCTTTCGGATCCGGGAGCTGAAGAAGTATGATGAAGAAGAGGACCAACGGAAAAGTACGGACTGACAGCCGCCGGGAGGCGGCTTTTTTTCTGCGATTATTTGATTTTGAGTGAGACTTTTTCTCCTTTTTTGGTACCTAAATGAATGAAAGGAATTTCAGCCGTTTTAGGAAAGGAGAGACGGGATGTACGGTACGGCAGAAAGAGTGGGGATGGTTAAAAAAAGAATAAGGGAAAGGAACCGGCAGCGGGTGAAACGGAGCATCCGGCGGCTGTCCGTACTGTGTGCGGGACTGGCCTGTGTTCTGGCTGAAACCGTGGGAGTGATGACCGATTATCTTTCTGCGGAGGTTCCGGGAATGTATGGTTCCATTCTGCTTTACGGCGGGGCCGGCGGCTATGTTCTGACAGGAGTAGCCGCCTTTTTTGCCGCTGCCGCTCTTACCGTGTTCTGCATCCGGATCAGTCGTGGAAAGAAGATCCCGCCGGAAGAGGGGCGGGAGCCATGACTTAAGACAGACACCGGGAAGTGCAGACATTGAAATTGGTATATTGATAGCTCATCAGGGTATCTGCCATTTTCTGGCCGTAATCCCGGGAAAAATCCCGGAGCACTCGAGCGTTGACCTGTTCCCCGAGGCTTGAAAAGATGGCTGCGGTGACCTCCCGGAATGTCCAGAAGGAATGAGCACAGTGAAACTCAAAAGACCTGATGCTGTCCGGATTTCTGGAAAGATCGGTATGCCCGTCGAAATCCGGATTTTTCATGCGGTGAATACAGCAGTCTGCAGTCTGCAGAGTCTGTTCCACTTCGTAGACCAGATCCGGATTGAATCCCCTTGCGATCGCTTTATCCAGGTGACGGCAGTACTCTGCGCCTGCAGTTCCGCTCAGTCCCATGGTCTGGAATTGATGGTGCCAGGGGCAGCGGGTGATCTTCTGGATGGCATCCGGTGTGTAGGAAAGGAAAACAGAGCAGTTGCTGAGACCGGCTGCTTTTATTTCTTCGGTTCCGATCCATTCACCGTATCGGCAGTAACTGGCAAAGGTCAGGGGAGCCCCGTCACGGATTGCCCTCTGTGCCATCCTGCGGCCCCTCTGTTCGGCGTAATACCGGGTTGCATGAATAAAGGCCTCCTTTCCACGATCTCCGAATTCTTCAGTCAGACAGACATAATACTTGGCTGCAATGTAGGCGTGAACACATTCATGAAAGCTCATTTTTTACCTCCTGTTCCGGCAAAAGCCGAAAAATGCTTCGTATGCTATTATATTACCTGAAAGGAGTTCGTTTGTAAAACGGCAGATATCAGAGAAAGGAGAAGAATTCGGGATTTTACGGGAATCGTTATGGATTATTTTTTCATTTTGCTGTAAAATGAAGTTCAGAGTTTCCCGATACAATGAAAAGAAAAGCAGTCGAGCAATGGGAGGAAGAGAATATGGCAGGTTATTTGGAGCATACGGCGCTGAATGTAACGGATTATGAGGAAAAGATCCGTTTTTTTACTACTGTTTTTCAGATGAAAGCGGTGAGAGAGGCCGGAGAACGGCCCTACCGGAAGATCTGGTTCGGAGAGGGGATTCAGCTGAATGAACGGCCGGAAGAAGAGGGGAAAGAACTGCCTTCCGGGGGAGAGCAGATGGACCATCTGGGATTTCGGGTGGACAGCGTGGAAGAAACCCTGGAAAAAGCAGAGAAATTCGGTATAGAAAGAATTCCGGGAAAAGCGCACTGGTTCCGTCTGGGAGAGAAGCTGGTATTTGAACTGAAAGAAAAATAGAAAAATGCTCAGGGAGCCGACAGGCTCCTTTTTTATTAAAAAACTGACAAAATCATATTGACAAATCAGAGGAAAGTGCTACACTATAACCATAGTTACACGCGTAACTAACATTGCCCGGAAAAAGGGCAAATTTTTAGGCGCCATAGTTACACGCGTAACCGACAAACAGCAAATATTGGAAAATCCTTATGGGAGGAAGATGAGCATGGAGGAAAAGAGAAAAATCCGAATCGGAGTCATCGGATGCGGACAGATTGCAAGAACGCGTCATATTCCGGAGCTTCACAGCAGCAGGATTGCTGAAATTGCAGGATTTTATGATTTTATTCCCGAACACGCACAGGATATGAGCAGACAGTATGGCGGAAAAGTATACGAGCAGTATAAAGATATGCTCGACGACAGTCAGGTCGACGGTGTTGTGATCTGCACATCAAATGACAGCCATGCAGCCATTTCCATTGAAGCGCTGCAGAAAGGGAAATATGTTCTCTGCGAAAAACCGATGTGTACGACTCTGGAAGATGCGGCTGCAGTGGTAAAGGCAGACCGGGAGAGCAGCGCGTTTTACATGGCGGCGCACAATCAGCGATTTAATCTGGGAAATTCCAAAGCAAGAGAACTGCTGCAGAGCGGGAAAATGGGAAAGGTGCTCGCATTCAAATGTACGCTGGCCCATTCCGGACCGGAGCGCTACAGCATCAACCGTTCCAATTCTACCTGGTATCTGAACAAAAAGGCTTCCGGACTGGGCTGCATCAGCGACCTGGGCATTCACAAATGTGATGTGATTCAGTATACATTAGGGGAATCATTCACTCAGGTTTCCGCTTTTGCAGGGACAAGAGACAAAAAGGATCCCTTTGGAAACCCGGCAGATATCTATGATAATGCGGTGTGCATTCTGAAAACGGAAAGCGGAGTTATGGGATCAATCAACCTATCTTATACAAATTATGGTCCGATGGAAAACAGTATTGTGTATTACTGCGAAAAAGGAGCGGTAAAAGTACAGTACTATCCGGACTGTATCCTGGAGGTGGTAATGGACGGAGGAGAAAAAATCCGTTTTATGAGTCCGGAGCACCCCTCTTCCGGCGTTGCGGAAAATTTTGCGGAAGCCATTGCCGATGGAAAAGCTTCTCCGGTTGGAGCAGAAGAAGCATACAAGGCACTCCGGGTAGTATTTGCCATTGAGGAGTCAGCAAGAACGGGACAGATTGTAAATTTGTAATGAAAACAGCAGATCTCTTACGTACAGAATCTTTCTTCCTTTTTTGAACTTCCGGTGGTAGAATAACACCAGATATTTGATGGAGGAAGGAATAGAAATGTCCAAACGAAAAGAAGTTGCTCTGGCTGCGGGAGTTTCGGAAGCTACCGTATCTCATGTGATCAACGGAACCAAATATGTAAGTCCGGAACTGAAGGCCCGTGTACAGAAGGCCATTGAGGAAAAAGGATATCGGCTGAATCATGCGGCCCGGTGTCTGGCGACCAATCGGAGCGGTCATCTGGCACTGGTTGTCAATAACCTGAAAAATCCCCGATATGCGGAAGTGGCGGAAGCCATGCAGGAAGAGGCCAGAAAACTGGGATATATCGTTTCGACGATCGATATCAATATTTTCAATTTCAGTGAGGATGCGATTTTCGACCTGATTTCGAGAAATATTGACGGACTTTTTCTGGCAACCTACATTGACAGCATGGAGCCGGCGATTCGCAGGGCCTGTGAAAACGGAATCCAGGTGGTCTCCGGTACGCCGGAATTCGGAAAGGTTCTGAAAGTGCGCTATCGTCAGTCAATTCTGGATATGGTGCACCGCCTTCGTGAATTAGGACACAGCCGTGTTGCATATTTAAGCGGATATTCCATAAAAGAGTCCAAGCATGAGAAATATGTGGATTTCTGCTATGCCATGAAGCAGAATGGCCTTGAAGTGATTCCTGAGCTTCTGGTGGACGGAGAAGCTCCCTATATAGCGGATCTGGATTCCGGATTCCGGGCGATGAACCGGCTGCTGGAACGAAAGGAGAAGTTCAGCGCAGTGTACGCGGTCAATGACCTGGTAGCCATTGGAGCGATAAGAGCATTAAGGGAAAAGGGAATAGGGGTGCCTGAAGAGGTATCAGTTATAGGCTGCGATAATATTCCGTTTGCCTCCTATGTGTACCCTCAGCTTGCGACAATCTCTGTCCCGAAAGCGGAGATGGGACGGGCTGCTGCACAGATGCTGAGTGCGATCATAAACGGCCAGCCCTGCGAAGACCGGATTTTGGAATCTTCATTTAAAGATGGAGACACTTTGGCAAAAGCGTAAGTGAGAGGCTGCTGTCATAGGAGGAAAGGATCTTATGACACCGATATATGCAGCAACGATTCTGCTGGCGGCATTCGCTGCCGGAGAATACATAAATGTGAAATCAAAGGCCAGAATATCAGCAATTCTGGCGACTACGATCATTCTTGTGGCCATGTTCTGGATGGGAATGCCTTCTGAGATCATGACCGTGACAGGTTTTTCCGTGGTGGCATCCACTCTGTACGGACTGACCATGGTCAATATGGGGACCATGGTGGATATCGATGATATGATAAGCCAGTGGAAAACCCTCTTGATCGGATTTGTTTCTGTATGTGCGATCTGTGCATTGATCGTGGCAGCAGGACCTCTGGTGATCGACCGGAGATACGCCGTCTGCGGCGCTCCGGTTGTAGCCGGAGGAATGCCGGTTTACCTTATGGTGAAGGAACTGGCGGAAAAAAACGGATTTGTGGAAGGCGGTATCTTCGGACTGCTGGTTTTGCTTACCCAGTCCCTGGTAGGTCTTCCCATCAGCTCTATGATTCTGAGAAAATTGTGTAAGCAGCTTTTGGATCGAGGCGAACTGCAGAATGGGTTTCATGAGGAAACTGCAGTGAAAAAGGAGCGCAGACCCCTGTTCCGGCCAATGAGTCCGGAAATGTGCAAGCCGGTGGTGTATCTGGCGAAAGGAGCACTTCTTACCTCTGCGGCGACAGCTCTGTCAAACCTGACAGGAGGCGTGGTCCATTACATGATTTTCTGTCTGTTGCTGGGAATTATCGGGTGTCAGGTCGGGTTTATTGAAAAGGAGTTTTTTCAGAAAGCCAATGGTTTCGGACTGATGATGTTTATGGTACTGGCCATGTGCTTTGCTTCTTTGCCGGACTTGACGCCCCAGCTCCTGCTGTCCATGATCATCCCGTGGATCGTGGTATTTGCATTGGGGATCCTGGCCATCTTTGCTGTTGCTTTCCTGCTTAGTAAGATTCTGAAAATGCCGTATTTGATGACAGTGGTGATCGGACTGACAGCCTTATACGGATTTCCGGGAACGTTTGTTATTTCCAATGAGGTATCTGAGGCCGTAGGCCGGACAGAGGAAGAAAAACAGGCGTTGCTTAATTATCTGCTGCCTAAAATGCTGGTAGCGGGCTTTGCAACCATTACCATCTCGTCTCTGGTTGTAGTCGGATTCGTACTTCCGTTCTTTTAAAATGGAGGGTGAAAATGGACTTTTCAGAAAGAATGAGGGGGATGGAAGGAGAACTGTCCCAATGGTTTCAGTGGCTTCACAGACACCCGGAACTCGGACTGCAGGAATATGAGACAGCCGATTATATTGAAGCCAGACTTTCGGAGCTGGAAGGAATAAAAGTGACAAGACCGTGCAGAACCAGTGTAATGGGAGTTCTGAAAGGACCATTTCCGGGCCGAACAGTGGCATTCCGTGCAGATATAGACGGACTGCCTGTGAAAGAACTGGCAGAGGTGTCTTACCGGTCGGAGCATGACGGGGTAATGCATGCGTGCGGTCATGACGGTCATGCAGCGATGCTTCTGGGGGCGGCGAAGGCTCTGTGGGAAATGAGAAAGGAAATGAGAGGGGAGATCCGCTTCCTTTTTCAGCCGGCGGAGGAAATTCAGCCCGGAGGAGCAGTACAGATGATAGAAGGCGGAGCCATTGACGGAGTGGAGGCAATCTTCGGGGCCCATCTGGATGTTCTCCATCAGGTAAATACATTTGGAGTTCTCAGCGGTCCCCTGATGGCATCGTCTTCCTCTTTTAAAATTGAAATCACAGGAACAGGCGGTCATGCGGCATTTCCGGAACAGACCGTGGATACCGTGTATGCTGCAGCCAGAGTCATTGAGGCCCTGCAGGGAACGGCAACACGGCGGATCCATGCAGCAGACCGGATGGTGATTACGGTTACGCAGATGGAAGGCGGAATCGCGTCCAATGTTATTCCGGAGTGGGTTACTCTGGGAGGAACGCTGCGGATCCTGGACGAAGCATGCGAAACGGAACTGAAACGACATCTGAAAGAAACAGTGGAAGGCTGCTGCGCTGTCTGGGGAGCAGAGGGAACAATCCGGTTCGAGGAAGGTCAGAAAAGCCTGATCAATTCGAGGGAACTGGAAGAACAGGTGAAAAGAGCGATCCTGATGTGTCCCGGAGCATCGATCTATGAGGATACCCCTGTACTGGGAGGAGAAGACTTTTCCGCCTACCTTCAGTATATTCCGGGATTCTATTATAAAGTGGGGGCGAAGCCGGACTGCGGGACGGTGTATCCCCATCATCACAGCAGATTTGTGATCAATCAGAAAGCATTGGAAAAAGGTGCAGCTGCCTGCGCAGCTCTTTTGTGGGATGCGGCAGGAAACCAATAAAAGATAAAAAAGAAAGGATGGAATATATTATGACAATGACACACAAAGAACGTCTGGAAGCAGTAAAGGAAGGAAGAAAAACAGACAGACCGGCATTTGCCGCATGGGGGCCTCACATGAATCTGGTGGACCGGAATCTGAAGGACTTTGCGGAAGCAACGATTGCCTATCAGAACGCCTATCAGTTTGATTTTATCAAGTTAATGCCCAACGGAATGTACTTTACGGAAGACTTCGGCCAGAAATTAAAGCCGGCGGAGCACATTTTTGATGATACATGGATGAATGTTCAGGAAAGCGCCATAACGGATCCTCACCAGTGGAGCAAACTGCGTGTTCCCGATCTGAAGAAGGGGGCGCTGGCCAGAGAGATCGAGGTCTGCAAGAGAGTCAACGATTATTTCCAGGGAGATGTTCCGGTCCTTGCAACGGTGTTCAGCCCCTTTATCTGGATGGGAGAAATGACAGGAGGATTTTTCCATCCGGAAGTGATTCTTTCCCACTTTGAGTACTCGCTGAAATATGTGAAGCCGGCGCTTGAGATCATAGCGGAAACGAACGAGCGCCTGATGGAGGCCTTCGTGGATGCGGGAGCAGCAGGATTTTTCCTGGGCTATCAGTGCGGAATGGCAAAGCGAATGGGAAAAGAAATGTTTGACGAATATGCGAAGAAGTATGACATCCGCAATATCAATGCCGTCAAAGACCGGACCATGTTCAATATGGCTCACATCTGCCACGGCGATGCACAGACCAGTGAATGGTTCTTAGATTATCCGGTAGATGCCTTTAACTGGGCGGACCAGGAAGAGGGACAGCATTCCATCGCTGAGATGCGTCAGCTTACGGATAAGGTGCTGGTAGGCGGTCTGAACCATGGAAACGGCCATGACTATAAGGATCTTATGTGCAGATACCTTCCGTCCTCTGATTTTGCCGGCAGTGACAGAGAGGAAATCAAGGCGCATATCAAAAAGAAAGTATGTGAAGCTCTGAAGGCAGGAGGTCCGAAAACCGTAATTTCCGGCGGCTGCGGATGGTCAGAAGGATCTCTGCCCAGATTCCCGCTCTGGAGAGAGGTTATGGAGGAACTGGGAGAGGAAGACTTCAACTGAAAATTGAGATAAGAGCAGGTGAGAAAACATGAAGCATAGAATATTGCTGCTGGGACTGGGTTTTTGGGGTTCCCGGTGGCTGGAACTGATTTTGAACACAGAGCGCAGTGAACTGGCCGGAGTGGCAGGAAGTGCGGAAGAACTGAAACAGGCGTGCAGCAGGTATGATCTGGATCCGGCGATCACTTTTACAGATTTCAGAGAGGCAATTGCCAAAACGGATGCAGAAATTGCCGTAGTGGTTCTTCCGGGAGTCCTGCATCTGGAAGCAGACAGACTGGCGCTGGAAAAGGGAATGAATATTATTACGGAAAAACCGCTGGCGATGAACCAGGAACAGGCGGATGAGCTCATGCGCCTGAAGGCGGCATATCCGAAACAGCAGTTCATGACTTCCCAGAACTACCGTTGGAGACCGCACAACCAGGCAATCCGGAACGCCATACAGAGCGGGATGATCGGAAAAGTGGAATCCATACTTCTGGAATTCAGGCAGCAGGAAGACCTTCAGGGATACCGGGCAGGACTGGAAATGCCCTTGCTTCAGGATGTGTCCATTCATCATTTTGACCTGATCCGATTTTTTACCGGAGCGGACTGCATAGATGTTTCCTGTCAGGTATGGCGACCATCCTGGTCTCTGTTTCAGGGCAAGCCGAATACGGACGGCATCCTGCATATGGAACAGGATATTACGGTGGTCTATAACGGAAGCTGGGCAGCACGGGGAAGAGAGACATCCTGGGATGGAAATTTTGTGATTACAGGAAATAAGGGCTGCATCGTTCTGGAAAATGACAACCGGGTTTATTTCTATGAACACCAGAAAGAGGATTCCGTAGTAATCGGTACCAAGAAGCAGGAGAGAGTGGAAATTCAGCAGCCGGATATGAAATATACGGAAATGGAATACGGATTTCATATGTTTATGGACACTTTGGAAAAGGGGGACAGACCGGAAACTGCGCTGGAAGACAATTACAAAAGCTTCCGCATGGTTATGGCAGCGCAGGAATCAGCAGAAACCGGACGTACCGTGTCCTGCTGACAGGAAGCCGGAGAAATCCGGCAGACAGGCAATGCTCAGAGAAGCGGGCAGATCAAAAAAGATTTTGAGAAGAAAGCGGTAAGAAAATGGGAGAAGAAAAGTATTTATTCAAAACACGTTTAATGACCTGGTTTGGTCTGGCGGCACTGGTATTCGGTGCATTCTGCGGAGGAGCCATGGCTTCCGGCGCATATGCCACAAGTTATTTTGCCAGGTTCGGAGGCGGCCATATGCTGATTTTTGTATTGATCTTTGTGACGATCATGGCTGTCTGCTGCATATTGGGACTGAATGTGATCCGTGTGTTCAAGGTAACAGACTACAATGGGTTTTATCTTGCCCTGTACGGTCTCCACAAACCGGAGTCCAACCCGGTGCTGAAAAAGATTGTAGGATTGTTTTTTGACTTTTATACCATTCTTTCAGGAATTGCTGCCTGTGCAGGTGCAATGGCTCTGTTTGGATCACTGGCAGAGTCTGCGGCGGGAATCTCCACTCAGGTGGGATCTATGATTGCAGCCGTCATGTTTGCTGTGCTGAGCGTATACGGAGCAGCTTTTCTGCGGAAATTCAATTCTGTCATGACCGTTGTGCTGACGGCATGCCTGCTTGCAGTACTGATTGCGGTATGCAGAGTGCGGGGAGACATTCTGGCCGGACTGATCGGAAATTTTGAAACAGGAGTGGACTGGAGCGGCGCGACTCTGGCAGCCGGCTATACGATGCTGATTTCCTACTGCTTCAACGTAGGTTCCTGGGGGGCAACTCTGAGCAGCTATTCTGAGAAAATCAGAGATCAGAAGGATGCGGTGGGAGCAGGGATCATGATCGCAGTATTTGTGGGAGCGCTGTTTTTTGTCACTTCCTGTATTGTGCTCCCGTTTCTTCCGGAAGAACTGAATTCCACACCGATTCTGAATATCTGTCAGAAATACCTGGGAAGCACGCTGACACTGATGTACTGGGTCGTGATTCTCATTGCGGTTATTACTACAGGTCCGACCTTTGCGTACAGCATTGCGGCGCGTTTCATCAAGCTGTGGAAAAATGATATTGTAGATCAGAAACTGAAAGTATTTGCTATTTCCTTTGCATTTATGATCCTCTGTTATTTTGTATCTCTTATGGGCCTGATGCAGATCGTACAGATTCTGCTTACTTCCACAGGAGCGCTGGGCGCAGTATCGATTTTTGTGCCGCTGATCATTTCTGTTTTCCGGATCCGCAGGATCAACCGGATGAATAAAAAAGATTTATAATAATTGGGGATTGGTTTTCCAGCAGAAATAAAGTATACTGAAAAGCAGCATACCGCCGGATGAAAAAGCGGGTATGCTGCTTTTTGAATCAATGGAGATACAGGAGTGATGTACAAATGAAACTGCCGGTTTTTCCGTACTGGATCGCAGGAATGAACGCTGTCGGACTGCTTCTTTCCCTGCTTTATAAGCCTTTATATTCCCGGGGAAGAGGCCGGTGGATGGAGAGGATTCTGGTTGCTGTTTCTGTTCTGGGAGGTTCTCTGGGCGTTCTGATGGGAAGCCTGCTGTCAGAATGGCGGATCAGGAAGGAGAATGCCATGGTCAGGGTAGCTTCCCTGTGCATGCTGATCATCCAGCTTACAGTGCTCTGGGTAGTGAAAAGAAATCACAGTCAGGAGCTGTCCTTCGCATTCTGGGAATTTTTCAGAGAACGATCATGGCTGCAGATCTATCTGATCGCTGTCAGTGCGATTTCCCTGGGAGCGTACGGTGCTGACAAGCATGCAGCTGTTGCCGGGAAAAGGAGAATTCCTGTGGCGGTTTTACTGGGACTGGCGGCTGCGGGAGGCTCGCCGGGTGCGCTGGCAGGAATGTACCTGTTCCGTCATAAGACAAGAAAAAATTATTTCGTCATGGGGATCCCCCTGATCATGGCTGCTCAGGCAGCAGTGATATTCTGGCTGATGAATATCGTTTAGAAAGGGAAACAGGCGGTGCAGAAAACGGACTCTTCGGAGTCCGTTTTCTTTCTGTAGAACAGACTTGACAATAAATGTAAAGTAAACTATACTTTAAATGTAAAGCAAACATTACATGAAGGAGGAGAGACGGTGAAAAACCGTATTCAGGAACTGCGCAAGGAGAGAAAGATCCGTCAGGAGGATCTGGCAGAAGCGGTTGGGGTGACCAGGCAGACCATTATCTCTCTGGAAAACGGCAGATATAATGCTTCTTTGCTGTTGGCCCACAGGATTGCCGCTTATTTCGGAACGGCCATCGAAGATGTATTCTTATTTGACGAGGAGGAATGAAAGATGAAGGGAAATCCGGTGTTTTCAAAGCAGAAAAGAGATTTTGAAAAGACTTGCAGAAGGCGTATTCTGGCTGGAAAGATGATCTTTCTCGCAGGTGCGCTGGCTGTGCTGGCAGCCTTGCTGTATGAAAGGGCAGCGCCCCTCTCTCATACGGCAGGGAAGGGAACTGCGGAGTTTTATCTGGTGACGGGAGCAGCGCTTATGGCAGCCAGCCTGGTAAAGATCGGACGTACCCGCAGGTACCTTCTGAATCCGGAGCTTGGGAAAGGAAAATGGCTGGAGGAGAATGACGAAAGAAACCGATTGATCGGTCTGCGGTGCTGGGCGTTCAGCGGCTACGCGCTGTTTCTTCTGCTTTATGCAGGAATTCTTATAAGCGGGTTCATGAATATGACCGTAGCCCGTGTACTGATGGCGGTCACTGTTGTTTTTGCACTGCTTCTGGGAATATTCCGCGTTGTGATTTCCAGAAACATGTGAGCTTCTGCGAGGAGGAAAGGATGATAGAAAAGATCGTGGTCCGGGGGGCCCGGGTGCACAACCTGAAACATGTGGATGCGGATATTCCGCTGAATAAGATTGTGGGAATTGCCGGAGTATCCGGATCGGGAAAATCCTCCCTGGCGCTGGGAGTGCTGTATGCGGAAGGATCCAGGCGTTACCTGGATGCCCTGTCTGCCTATACCAGGAGACGGATGTCTCAGGAGCCCAGGGCCCAGGTGGATCAGGTGCTCCATGTGCCGGCTGCGCTTGCCCTGCACCAGCGTCCGGGGATTCCCGGGATCCGAAGTACCTTCGGCACAGGAACGGAGCTGCTGAACAGTCTCCGGCTGATATTTTCCAGACTGGCCAGCCATCGCTGTCCCAATGGCCATATGCATCCGCCCACCCTGCTGGCAGCGGCGGGGAAAAAACTGATCTGCCCGGACTGCGGAGCGGAATTTTTCCCTCCTTCGGCGGAAGAACTGGCATTCAACAGCCGGGGGGCATGCCGCACCTGCGACGGTACGGGGGTTGTGCGCAGGGTGAACCGGGCTTCTCTCGTACCGGATGAGTCTTTAACCATCGAAGAGGGGGCGGTGGCGCCCTGGAATTCTCTCATGTGGTCCCTGATGACGGATGTGTGCCGGGAGATGGGAGTGAGGACGGATGTGCCGTTCTGCCGGCTTACGGAAAAGGAAAAGGAGATCGTGTTTGACGGTCCGGCTGTAAAAAAACATATTTTCTACAAAGCCAAAAGCTCGAATCAGGCGGGAGAGCTGGATTTCACATATTATAATGCAGTATATACCGTGGAAAATGCGCTGGCAAAGGTGAAGGATGAAAAAGGTATGAAGCGGGTGGAAAAATTTCTGCAGGAGGATGTCTGCCCGGACTGCGGAGGGACCAGACTGTGTGAGGCAGCCAGAGCTCCCAGACTGAGAGGACAGTCTTTGGATCAGGTATGCCGTATGCCTCTTTCCAGCCTGAAAACATGGGTAGAGGGAGTGCCGGCAAGCCTTCCGGAAGAGATGAGACCGATGGCGGACAGCATTTGCCAGTCTTTTCTGACAGGAGCGGAGCGGCTGATGGAGCTGGGACTGGGATACCTGAGCCTGGACCGTGCCGCGTCCACCCTTTCTACAGGGGAACGTCAGAGAATGCAGTTGGCCAGGGCGGTCAGAAACAGGACCACAGGAGTTCTGTATGTGCTGGATGAACCTTCCATCGGTCTCCATCCGTCCAATATCAGAGGGCTGACCGGAGTGATGAGAGATCTGATTGCTGACGGCAATTCTGTGGTGCTGGTGGATCACGATATCCAGGTCCTGGCGGAGGCAGACTGGCTGATTGAGATGGGGCCGGGAGCCGGAGCTTTTGGAGGAAGGATCATTGCGGAAGGAACAGCGGAACAGCTGATGAGAGACGATCGGTCTCTGATCGGGCCATTCCTGTCCGGAAAAGGGCCAAGGAGACAGCGAGTGGCCGGAGAAGAGCTGTTTGATGGGGGCCGGATCCGCCTTTCTGCGGGAGAGATCCATACGGTTAAGCCTTTGAAGGCGGACATTCCCAAAGGACGGCTGACGGTAGTCACAGGGGTCTCCGGATCAGGAAAAACCACTCTGGTTCTGGAAAGCCTGGCGCCTGCTCTTGAGGCGGTAACAGCAGGAAAGGTTCTGCCGCCTCATGTAAAGTCCATAGAGGCTCCCGGGATCCGTCATGTGAAGATCATAGATGCCACACCCATCGGAGTGAATGTGAGGTCCACAGTAGCCACCTATGCCAACGTGCATGATGAACTGAGAAAAGTGTTTGCGAAAACAGAGGATGCAAAGGCCATGAAGCTGAAGGCGGGGGACTTTTCCTACAACACGGGAAAGCTTCGCTGTCCGGTATGTGACGGGACGGGAACGATCAGCCTGGATATTCAGTTTCTGCCGGATGTGGAGGTTCCCTGTCCGGACTGCAAGGGTTCCAGATACGGGAAAGAGGCGGGACAGGTACGGTATGAAAACGGGAAGGGAGAGTCCTGTTCCATGCCGGAGCTTATGGCTATGGATGTATCAGCAGCCGGGAGATTCTGCAGCGGTATGAGGCAGATTTCCCAGCGCCTGAAGGTTTTGGAGGAACTGGGACTGGGATATCTCACTCTTGGAGAAGAGACGCCCAGCCTGTCCGGAGGCGAAGCACAGCGTCTGAAGCTGGCCGGAGAAATGGGAAGAGGACAGGAGGATACGGTATTCATATTTGATGAACCGACTATCGGTCTCCATCCCCTGGACGTGCAGACGCTTTTGAAGGTATTTCAGGCTCTTATGGAAAAAGGAGCCACGGTTGTTGTCATAGAACATGATCTGGATGTGATCCGAAACGCGGACTATATCATTGATATGGGACCGGGAGGAGGAGAAGAAGGAGGGCGGATCGTGGCGGCGGGAACCCCGGAGGAGATTGCCCGTTCGCCTTACAGCATAACAGGAAAATATCTTGTGAAAACATCCGGCTTCGGTGTATACTGAAAGAAAAGCAGAACAGCGAGGAGGATGCAGATGAATACAGAGGAGAAGGGATTGGGAAGCTGGACAGAACGGGAAAGGGAAGAACTGCTGGAACTGGGACACGCTCTTTTTGCGTGTCCGGAGCTGGGATTCCAGGAGGTGAAATCCGCCCGGATCCTTGAGGATTTTTTTGAAAAAAACGGAATTTCTTTTGAAAAGGGATTGTCTGTTACCGGAATCAAAGCTTCCATCGGAAAAAAAGGGGGATACCATATTGCGCTGGTAGCGGATATGGATGCCCTGGAGGTGAGAGACGGAGAGAATGCGTATCCGTTTCATTCCTGCGGTCACAGCATACAGACGGCCGTGATGGCCTGTGTGCTGAAAAGACTGAAGGAGCGGGGAATTGCAGAAAAAACCGGAGGACAGGTCAGCTTTATTGCTGCCCCCGCGGAGGAATTCATTGATTTTGAAACGAGAGCAAAGCTGAAAGAAGAGGGGAAGATCCGCTATTTTTCCGGAAAACAGGATATGATCTCGAAGGGAGTATTTGATGATGTGGACTGCGTGATCTCCATGCATATTAACGGAGACAGCGGCGGTCCTCTGTTTGACATCAATTCTACTCTGGCAGGCTTTATGGTGAAAAAGGTCATCTTCCGCGGGAAGGCGTCTCATTCCGGGGCAGCTCCTCATCTGGGACGGAACGCCCTTCATGGAGCCAGTCTGGCTATGGACGGAATCGCCTATCTCAAGGACCAGCTTCCGCCGGAGGCAGGGCTGAAGCTTCATCCGGTGCTTACTTCCTGCGGAGGAACGGTAAACGTGATCCCGGAGCAGGCGGTGCTGGAGACCTATATCCGTGCCAATACTCTGGAATATCTGCTGGAGGCAGGAGAGAAATTTGACCGCTGTGTGACTCACTGCGGTGAGGCACTTGGAATTGAAACAGAGATCATCAATACAACCGGATATATGCCGTTTGCCCAGTCTCAGGAGATCACGGAGGTAGTTCACCGGCAGATGCTGGAACTCTGCAGAGAGGATCAGATTGTGAAAAATGTGGTGTCCGGAGCATCGGGAGATATAGGAGACCTGGGATATCTGATTCCGGCGGTGCAGTTTGGGTTCTCCGGTGCTGAGGGAAGGATTCACAGTGCCGTATTTTCCGTGGGAGATGAAGAGAACGCTTATTTCCGGACAGCTCGGGTAGCGGAAAAAACAGTGGAGGCGATCCTTTCCGACCCGTCGCTGCAGGTGAAAAATCCGGATTTTCAGAAAAAGAAAGAGTTCTATCTCAGGGAATGGCTGGGAGAGAACAGGGAATAAAAAAGAACTGCAGAAAAAACAGGGGAAATGGAATTCCATTTCCCCTGTCTGAATGTAACGAAGATCATAAAGGCCGGACCGGTACAGGTGCCTTGACTGCTTTCTCTGCTCTGGCTCCGGGTCCTTCCGGTTTTTTCTGCCCGGCGGCCGGTCCTTCTGCCGGTTTTGGAGCACCAGCCCCAGGCCCCTCCGGCTTTTTTGGCTTCATAGCTTCGACGGCATCGGGTCGTTTCGGTTCCTCCGGTTTCGGCGCAACGGGCTTTCCGGGTGCAGCTGCCGTTTCCCCGGGCTTCTGCTTTATTTCGGGAGCTCCAGGAGCAGGCTTTTCCGGTGCCGGATCATTTTTCATATGTTCCTGTTTCGGTTCGGGAGCAGCAGGAGAGTCTGCAGCAGGGGCTTCAGCTGCTTCTGCAAATGCGGCGATGGAAAAATCTGTTAAAGGATTCTCCGGCTCCGACGGCTGAGATTCTTCTGCTTCTGCGTATGAAGTCACGGATACAGAAGAGACGTTTTGTGAAACGGAAGACTTTCCTGCATAGAATCCCAGAAGTCCGGCAGCAGCAAGAGAAACTGCGGATATGACGATTTTAACATTTCTTTTCATAATCATTCCTCCTTGATGCTTCACGTATATTGAGTTCGTATCGTTTGTTCCCTGCAGATCCATTTTAACATATACCATGGGGATTTTCCACATGTTCAAGGGCAAAACAGAGCAGAGAGACGACAGGTCAGTCTTCTGAGAGACAGCTGTCCAAAGACAGATAGGGAGCAGGAAGATAGAAGTGCAGATCTGAGGAGCGGATGATTCCGGTCTGGGGGTCAGCCCATACAGTTCCTGATTCTGTCCGGCAGGAGAGCCAGAGGTGGCCGATTCCCTGCATGCTGCCGTATATGAGATCGGTGCGGATGCCGGATTCTTCCAGGAGCACGGCTGCAATCTTGGCGAAATGCCAGCATACGCCCATTCCGGAATCCAGTGCCTGTGTCATGGAGAAATGGCAGGATCGGGGATCATAAAGCAGAAGAGAACGGATCTGACGGCAGGCGTGCTCAATTTTTTCCTCATCCGTGGAACCGGACAGAGGAGAAAAGGAATGAAGAATCTTTCTTTTCAGCTGTTCTCTGTCATACAGCCGGTTTTCGTCAAGCCGGCTCTGTCCGTTCATCATACGATAATCAGATGCAGCCATGTCTTCCAGACGATACTGAGTCAGATACCAGCTGACAAAAGAAAGAAAATCCTCCCTGCTTTCAAAGGACAGAGCCTCCCCTGCTTCATAGCTTTCTGCGGCGGAGAGGAATGATTCATACCGGGAATCGGAGGCAGCGTAAACGGAATGGGTTTCGGATACAAAAAATAAGGAAACGGCTATAAGACCGGAAATAAGATGTGTTCTGTTCATGGGATTCCTCCTGTCTGTGATCAAAAGATATGGGGAGGAAAACACAGGATAAGGAGCGGAAATGACTTCTGCAGAAATGATTGTGGTATCTTTTATCCTATACCTGGCAGAAACCACTGTCAAGAATTTCTCCGGATTCCTTCCGATTCAGACAAAAAAGCAGGATGGAAATTGTGCAATTTACATATTTCTGTACAATAAAACGAATGAAAGTTGTGTTTTTTGGACAGGCGTGCTACAATCAAACAATCAGATGAAATCGTCAGGAGAGGAGGGCTTCAATGAGAGCAGTGTATTTGGTGCGCCACGGACGCGCAGACAATGGAGGAAAAAGCTGCTGTCTGGGAAGAACGGATCTTCCCCTGAGCCGGGCCGGGGAGAAGGAAGCAGAAAAACTGAGAAGCTGGTTTGCCGGTCATCCGGTAGAGCGGATCATTTCCAGTCCGCTGTCCAGATGCTGTCGGACAGGGGAAACGATCGCGGGAGCAGAAGGCCTGCTGGAGATTGACGGGGACCTGATCGAAATGGATGCAGGCAGATGGGAAAGCTTGCCCTTTGACGAGATAAAGAAACAATATCCGGACCTCTATGAGGAAAGGGGAAAGTGCCTGGGGCTCATTCCTCCTCCCGGAGGTGAGTCGTTTTATCAGGGGGGAATCCGGCTGTACGGAGCGATACAGCGGATTCTGAAACAAACGGAAGGAGATATTGCCCTGGTCAGCCACAGCGGAGTGATCCGGGGGCTGATCTGCATGATGATGCATGGTGATCCGGCGGATATTATGGATATTCCCCAGCCTACAGGAGGAATTACGAGAATCTGGGCAGGTGAAGACGGGGAATTGCTGGTAAACGGGCAGGATGTGGGAATCAGGCCGATGATCTGTCCGGATGAGGAAGAACGGTCGTTCATGGAGCGGAAGATGGATCTTCCATACCAGGTGCGTGTCCATGAGGAGGCTGTAGCCGGGCTGGCATACCAATGGGCAAAGGAACTGAATAATCAGGGCTGGGACATTGACCCGGAACTGACCCGATGGGGAGCTCTGCTGCATGACATTGCCAGGCTGGAGAGGAATCATCCGGAACAGGGAGGAAGGATGCTGAGAAAAGAAGGATATCCTTCCGTGGCCCATATTATCCGGTCTCACCATCGCCTGATGCAGGGCGAGGAGTATCGGATTACAGAGGCCTCTCTTGTGTTCCTGGCAGATAAACGGATGCTGGGAGAACGGGAAGTTTCTCTGAGAGAACGATTTGAGCAGAGTGCGGGAAAGTGCCGGACCGCAGAGGCAAAATTCAGCCATCAGCTTCAGTACCGTCAGGCGGTGACCATTCAGAGGAACCTGAGCGCGCTGGTGAGCGGCCTGACGGAGGAACTGTCCGGATGCAGAGCAGGAGGCTGACGCATGGCCGGATATGAGGGAGGAGAGAGGATGGAAGAGAAGAACAATACGAAATCAAAACTGATCCGGGCCGGGATCCGGCTTTTTTCGCAGTATGGCTATGCGGGAACATCCACCAGGATGATTGCGTCAGAAGCAGGCGTGAACCTGTCGGCCATTGCGTTTCATTATACCAACAAGGAATGTCTGTATGCAGCTTGTCTGGAATACCTTCTGGAAAAAATCCGGGAGTATTACAGTCCATCCTATTCCAGGATTGAGGAATGCTTCAGGCGGGGCGAGATGACCCGTGAAAACGCCAGAAAGTTTCTGCTGGAACTGATCGATATTCAGATTGAGACAGCTTTTGAAAAGCGTTATCGGACTACCTTAGCCATGATCTACAGAGAAGAAGGAGGCCCGGACAGCAGAAAAATACTGACGGAGGAGGTATTCAACCGTCAGGAAGGAGTGATGGCCAGCCTGCTGCAGGTACTGGCTCCTGTGGATGAAGCCAAGGCCAGAGTGATGAGCCGTTTTATCAACGGCGGCATCATCGCTTTCGGAGAGCATAAGGGACTGATCGCTCCCTATATAGATATCCCGGAGAACGGTGTGGTTCCGGAGTGGGTCCGGCAGGAGATCCGCCGCAGCTGCATGTGGGCGATCGACGGATTCAGCAGAGCGGAAACGGGAGAAGAAAGAACAGGCAGTTCGCAGAATTGTGTAAAATAACAAGGTTATGCAAAATTATAAATATCCCTTTGGAGAAAAAAACTGACAACTCCAAAGGGATATTTTGTTGCATTTTTCACAAAAAATAAAAAGATCAAAAAGAATACTTTGGGCAGTATTGACATAAAAAATAGAATGTGTTAAAAATAAATCAATCGACCGACCTCGATAAGGGAGGACGGTTGCAGATGGGCAAGAGTTTGGCAGACAAAAGGAGGTAAAAAAGAAGTATGAAGAAACAATATGTCACCCTGACAGTGAACGGACGGGAATATCGTTTCTCGATCGGAGACGGCTTCGGCCAGGTTCCTCCGTCGGAAACGCTGTCTCAGACTTTAAGAAAAAGACTTCAGCTTACAGGTTCCAAGGAATCCTGCAGCGAAGGAGCGTGCGGATGCTGTACCGTACTGATGGATGGAAAAGGAGTAACTTCCTGTATGCTCCTTACGGTAGAATGTGACGGCAAGGATATTGTCACCATCGAAGGTCTGGAGGATCCGGAAAAAGGACTGGATCCCCTGCAGCAGGCATTTATTGATGAATACGCATTCCAGTGCGGATACTGTACGCCGGGTATTATCATGGCGGCAAAAGCTCTTCTTCTGGATAATCCTCACCCCACTCCTGATGAGATTAAGGAAGCACTTTCCGGAAACTACTGCCGGTGCATCAGCCATTATACGGTGCTGAGAGCCATCAACCGCGTAGCAGGAAATGAAGAAGATCATACTGCTGTGATGCACAGAGCCAATGATGACGTGGAGAATCCCATTCCCGTACGGGAGGAGCTGTTCCCCAGCCCGTATGCCTACGGGGTTCCGGGCAGCAACGCATTAGAATAAAAAGGAGGGTAAGGAAGAATGAGCAAGCTCGAATATCGCGATATCAAACAGCCCCATTACCGCCATATCGGAAACTATACACCCAGAAAGGATGCCAAGGACATTGTAACGGGAAAAGCCATTTTCCTGGATGATTTTTCCGTTCCCCATATGCTTTACGGTAAGACGAAGAGGAGCCCCTATCCTCACGCAAAGATTCTTTCCATCGATACGTCCAAGGCAGAGGCTTATCCGGGCGTGCGTGCGGTCATTACCCATAAGAACATGCCGGAGCCCTGGGGACTGGGCCTTCCGGTCCATCGCCTTCTGATGGAAGACAAGGTATACTATGTGGGAGATGTGGTAGCCCTGATCGCAGCCGATACGGAGGAGATCGCCACGGAAGCCATTGACCTGATTGATGTGGAGTATGAGCAGCTGGAGGCTGTGTTCTCTGCAGAAGATGCTCTGAAAGAGGGAGCTGTGGAACTGTATCCCAGGTTCAAGGGCAATCACGTAGATAACGGAATCAAATATTTCCAGCCGGACGGACCCTGGTGGCAGATCATCCGCGGTGATGTGAAGAAAGGCTTTGAGGAATCCAAATATGTGGCAGAAGATAAGGTGGCTTTTGATAAAATGCCGGCTCCGCTGGCTCCGGAGACGCCCTGCTGCATCGCCAAGTATGAAGGCGGAAATGACTATACGATCTGGGCATCTTCTCAGAGCGCCCATATCTTGAAGCTTATGGGCGAGGGCAGAATCCCCAATTCCAACCTGAATGTAAAAACCTTCAATGTAGGCGGCAGCTACGGAAACAAGCAGTCTCTCATGACCACAGTGCTTTCTGCGGCGATGCTGTCCAAAGTGACCAAGCGTCCGGTGAAGATCGTTCTGACAAAGGAAGAACAGCTGATGAGCTATGAAGTCCGTCTGGGAAGTACGATCACTGCAAAGATCGGTATGGACGAGGAAGGCTATGTTCGCGCGGTAGAGGGAGACTGGCTGGTAGATACGGGAGCGATTGCAGACTCTGTACAGGGCCAGGTAGGCGTGGGTCTCGGTGAGGCTCAGCTGGTATGCGCCAAGTGCCCCAACTGGTTTATGGACAGCCATATTGCCGTGACCAACAAGCAGGCGGCAGGAATCGTAAGAGGTTACGGCGGACAGGAGCTGAACAGCTGCCTGGAGCGTTTGATGTGCACGGTCATGAAGGAAGGCAACTTCAATCCTCTGGATGTATTCAAGAAGAATTATATTGCTCCCGGAGACCGCTTTATCTGGCGTGACGGCCGCTGGTGGCAGAGCCGTTCCTCCCTGTTCTTCCCGGAAGCCATGCAGAACGCGGCAGACCGGTTCGGATGGGCGGAAAAGTGGAAAGGCTGGAACGTTCCCACTTCTGTCAACGGAACAAAGGCAAGAGGAATCGGCATGGGCGTGATCGGAAACGCAGATATCAATGAGGACAATACAGAAGCCATCGTCCGCATCGTTCCCGATCTGGTAGGAAGCCACAGGGCATCCACCGCAATCATCGAGTGTGACATCACAGAATCCGGAATGGGCACCCGCAGCAACGCATGCAAGGTAGTGGCGGAAGTGCTGAATGTGCCGGTAGAAAAAGTTTCCATCACGGAACCCGGAACCAAGTACAATCCTTCCAACTACGGACTGTGCGGATCCAGAGGAACCATTACCACCGGAAAAGCCGTATCACTGGCAGCTCTGGACTGCAAGCGGCAGGCACTGGAGCTGGGAGCCCGTCACTTCAGGCGTTCCGTGGATCAGATGGAGACGAAGGATTTCATGGTATATGTAAGAGATACGCCGGAACTCTCCATTCCCATGTTCAAGCTTGCCCCCAAGGAGCTGAGCATTGTGGGATACGGAAAGCATATGGAGATGTTCAATATCCCCAGCTGTATGGCGATCTTTGTAGAGGTGGAAGTAGATACGGAAACCGGCCATACCTCCATCGTGAAGGTAGCCGGCGGAACGGATATCGGACAGATCATCGACTCCAAGGCTGTGGAAATGCAGCTGCACGGAGGGTTCGGATCTGCCTGCATCGATACGGCAATCTTCGAGGAATGTATCCTGGATCCGGGCACCGGAAGACTCCTGACCTCCAGCCTGATCGACTACAAGTGGAGGCCGTTTAACGAATTCCCGCCTTATGACGCTTACATCATGGAGTCTCAGATCGATTCCTTCATGTTCAAGGCCCTGGGAATCGGAGAGATTTCCGGAGCGGCGGGAGCGAGCGCTGTCCTTATGGCGATCTCCAACGCCATCGGCGTGGACATCAAGGATTATCCGGCTACACCGGCAGTTATTTTGAAAGCATTAGGCAAAGCATAAGAGGGGAGGATTCACCGTGAGAAATTTTGAACATGAAAGCGCCACAACCTTTGACGAGGCTGTCGCTCTGTTAAAAGACAGCAGAAAGGGGAGAAAGGTTGCCATAGCAGGGGGATCTGATCTTGTCGGTGTGCTGAAGGAACAGATTCTGGAAGAATATCCTGAAACAGTGGTTGACTTAAAGACCATTGAAGGTGGAGAATACATAAAGGAAGACGGAGATCAGATCGAGGTGGGAGCACTGACCAAACTCTCAGATATTGTAAAATCTCCGCTGCTGAATGAAAAGGCACCCGTCCTGTCTCAGGCGGCCCGCTCGGTGGCGACTCCGCTGATCCGGAACGTGGCTACCATCGGCGGAAATATCTGTCAGGACGTACGCTGCTGGTTTTATCGTTATCCTCACGGAATCGGCGGCCGCATGGATTGTATGAGAAAGGGCGGAAAGCAGTGCTACGCCGTACTGGGCGACAACCGTTATCATTCCATTTTCGGAGGAATGAAGACACACTTTACGCCATGTACCGTACAGTGTCCGGCCAATACGGATATTCCTGCGTATATGGAACAGCTGAGAAATGGAAATACGGCGGGAGCCGCCAGAATTCTGATGGAGGCCAATCCCATTCCCATGATCACATCCCGTGTATGTGCTCATACCTGCCAGGAACAGTGCAATCGCTGCTCTTCCGATGAAAGCGTATCCATCCACAGCGTGGAGCGTTTTGTGGGTGACTATATCCTGGCCCATGCAGACGAATTTTACAAGGCTCCGGAGAAGGAGACCGGGAAAAAGGTGGCTCTGGTGGGAGCAGGTCCTGCCGGACTGAGCGCAGCCTATTATTTAAGAAAAGCAGGTCATGATGTGACCTTGATCGATAAAATGGAAAAACCGGGCGGCATGCTGACCTATGCTATTCCCAACTATCGTCTTCCCAAGACCTATGTGGAGCAGGTGGTGGAAGCCTATCAGAAGATGGGAATCAAGTTCCGCATGAACTGCACCATGGGAGAAGATGTACAGGCAGAAGACCTGGAGAAGGAATATGACAACGTATTCTATGCTACCGGAGCCTGGAAGCGTCCTGTACTGGGGTTTGACGGTGAGGAATTCACGGAATTCGGACTTCAGTTCCTGATGGAAGTAAATCAGTGGATGAACAAGAAAGAGAGAAACCACGTTCTGGTAGTCGGCGGCGGAAACGTAGCCATGGATGTGGCCATTACGGCAAAGAGACTGGGCGCAGGCAGTGTGACCATGGCCTGTCTGGAGTCAGAGCCGGAGATGCCTGCCAGCAAAGAGGAAATTGCCAGAGCAAAGGAAGAAGGCATTGTGATCATGCCCTCCTACGGTATTTCCAAAGCCCTTTATCAGGATGGCAAGGTTACGGGCATGGAGCTGATGCGCTGTGTATCCGTAAGAGACGAGGAAGGTCGGTTTAACCCCACCTATGATCCGGAAGAGAAGATTGTGGTATCTGCGGATTCCATTCTGATGGCAGCCGGACAGAAAGTAGATTTAAGCTTCCTGGGCGAAAAATATGATCTGGCTCTGGAGAGAGGCCTGATTCAGGTCAATAAGGAAACACAGGCGACCAGCAAGGAAGGCATCTATGCCGGCGGCGATGCGACCACAGGTCCGGCCACGGTGATCCAGGCCATCCGTTCCGGAAGAAATGCGGCTGAGGCTATCAATAAAAAGTATGGAATCGTTCTTCCGACTCACGATCAGGAGAAATTTATCCATTTCGATGCGGAAGGAGTGCAGGATAAGGAAGCGGTGCATGACAAGGAGCTTTCCGCTGATCAGAGAGCACTGGATAAGGAAGACAGCTTTACCCTGGAGGAGTCTGAGGCATTGAAGGAAGCGAAGCGCTGCATGAACTGCGGATGTTATTCTGTGAATGCTTCCGATATTTCACCCGTACTGATCCTTCTGGATGCCGATATCGTTACTACCAAAAAAACGGTAAAAGCCAGAGACTTCTTTACCACCAACCTGAAGGCTGTGGATATGCTGGATCAGGATGAGCTGGTAACGGCGATCCGGTTCAGACCTGCAGCAGACAGAGTGTCCGGTTATGATAAATTCCGTGTAAGAGAGGCAGTGGATTTTGCAATCGTGAGCCTTGCATACTCTTACAAGGTGGAAAATGGTGTTATCGAAGATGTGAAGACCGTTCTGGGCGGAGTCGCTCCGGTTCCCATGCTTCGCGAGAAGATGGATGAGTTCCTGAAAGGAAAGAAACCGGACGAAGCACTGGCTGCTGAAGCAGCGGAGATTGCTGTGGAAGGCGCCAGAGCCATGGAGCACAATTCCTATAAGATTCAGGAAGTGCGTGCCCTGGTGAAACGAATGGTATTAAATATGAAAGAATAAGATGTTCACAACCCGGCAGAGGCAGGAAAGGCCTCTGCCGGATTTACAGAACTATCCGGGTGCTTGCCGGCCAGATTCGGAAAGAGGATCTGGTCTCTGATGTGTTAAAAAAATAACGATCCAGTTAGGAGAGGTGGGTGAAGTATGGATCTGATGAAAAAACGGTGGGTCGTATTGATCGCCAGTGTGATTATCAATATATGTATTGGAACGGGGTTTGCATGGAGCGTCTATCAGACGGCGCTGTTTAATGAAAGTACGGCAATTTTCGGAATGGAAGTTACAAAATCTCAGCTGGCCCTTGCATTTACGATCTGCAGCGGAGTTGCTCCGATCCCCATGATCGCAGGCAGCGGACTGCAGAAAAAGCTGCATGGTCCGAGAAATGTAGTCTGGCTGGGAGGAATCCTGTTTGCAGCCGGTCTGATTGCTACCAGCTTTCTGTCCAGTCTGCCGATGCTGTATGTAACTTACGGACTGCTCTGCGGCTTTGGAATCGCGTTTGCTTACGGGATCACCATTGGCAATACGGTAAGGTTCTTCCCTGACAAGCGGGGACTGATCGCCGGTATTTCTACCGCAGCTTATGGAGCGGGAAGCATTATTTTCCCACCGATTATGAATATGCTCATCAATCGAGGCGGTGTGCTGTTCACATTCCGGGTGCTGGGAATTGCGTTCGGAGTCGTGATTCTGGCAGCAGCCTGCTTCGTCACCGAACCTCCGGAGGGCTGGATGCCTGACGGAATGAAAGCGGCAGCATCACCCAAAGCGGCAGCCGCTTCGGAGGCAGCGGCTAAAGCGCCCGTCCAGAAAAACTGGAAGCAGATGCTGGCGGATATCCGTTTTTATCCGATGATCATTGTTTTCACCATTTTTTCCACCGGCGGCCTTATGGTAATCAGCCAGGGAGCTCCTATGGCCCAGGCCATCGGAGGTGTGGACACGGCAGTGGCGTCCATTATCGTCAGCGTGATTGCTGTAGGAAATACGGGAGGACGAATCGTCTGGGGATGGGTATCTGATAAGATAGGAAGATATCCGGCGCTGTTCGCCATGGGAGCAGTGGTGACTGCAAGCGGCTTTGCTCTTGCCATGCTCACAGACAGCGGTTCTCTGGCTGCATTCGTGATCTTTGCCACTCTGATTGCCATGTGCTACGGCGGGACCATGGGAGTTTATCCCGCTCTTACGTCGGATGCGTTCGGTCTGAAAAATAACGGGGTAAACTACGGTATCATGTTTATCGGATTTGCACTGGGAGGATATATCGGTCCGATTCTGGCCAACTATCTCTTTGACAGTACGGGTTCCTATCAGTCGCCTCTGATGGCAGTGGGAATCATGGGGATTGCAGCCATACTGCTGCTGTTTGTGCTGCAGCGTATGAAAAAAGCGGCAGAAAGGTAATGAGGATTTGGGTATGGTGAGGAAAATTGATGAACGGAGACGGGTGAAGATAACAGTTTCACGCTTCCATGAGGAGACGGGAGAAAAGGAATTCCAGTTCAGCTGCCTGTTTGACAGACAGGGTCGTGAAACAGGAGAGGAAAAAGCATGTCCTGCCGATCTGAAAGCGCTGTTTTCTTCGCTTGCGGAGAGTCAGCCTCCCATATCAGGTGCGGAGGAGAGAAAACTGGTGTGGAAGGGAAAGGAATTTTCCCTTTCCATCCTCCGCTACATTCATATGACCCTGGGAGAACTTCTGGACGTACGGGCGGCTGCCACGCCGGACCGGGAGGCAGCAGTGGATTGCGGCCAGAACAGGAGATTCACCTACAGAGAGCTGAAGGAAGCCAGCGACGCCCTGGCTCTTTCCCTTATACACATAGGACTGGAAAAGGGAGACAAAGTGGCAGTCATTATGGATAACTGCTGGGAAAACATCCTGTGCAAGGTGGCAGTGGAAAAGGCCGGAGGAATTACGGTAAACCTGAACATCCATGAAAAAGGGGAAATGCTGGAGCGGCTTCTGAAAGGAGCGGATGTGAAGATTCTCCTGGTCCGGCAGGGGATCAAATCGAGGGAGCACATGGATCTGCTGTATGAGATCTGCCCGGAACTGAGAGACTGTACTCCCGATTCTGTGTGCTGCAGCAGACTTCCGTCTCTTCGGACAGTGATCGTTACAGACAGACAGAAACCCAGAAGCTGTGCCTGGCAGCTGGAGGATCTGATGGATGAGGGAAAGATCATGGATCCCGGTCTGCTGGCGGAACGGGAGAAAAGCATCGATCCGCTGAATACGGCGACCATCCTTCATACATCCGGCAGTTCAGGAATTCCCAAAGGAGTGATGCTGAGCCACGCTCAGCTGATCGAGAATGCACTGAGCCATGTAAAAAAAATGGGGCTGACGGAAGAGGATCGATTCTGTATGACGTCGCCCATGTTTCATGCTCTGGGCTGCATCGGTTCCGTGCTGGCATCCATGGAAGCCGGATGCACTCTGGTATTTCACGGCTCTGTCCGTTGTACGGCTCTCCTGGACGTGCTGAGAAAAGAGCAGTGCACGGTCCTGAGCAGTGTTCCCACTATTTTTATCCGTCTGCTGGAAGATGCCCGGGAAAAGGAAAAATTTCAGGATATTCCGCTCAGACTCTGTGTTACTGCGGGAGCTTCCTGCCCCGGATGGGTGTTCCGCGGGCTTCTGGAAAAAGCGGGAGTGGATCAGGTGCTTTCCATGTATGGGATGACGGAAGCCGGACCGGGAATTTCCAGTATGACGATCCGGACAGCGGAGGAGTGTGAGAGAATTCCGGGCGGGGAGCCGTGGCCCGGAGTAAAGGTGCAGATCCGGAGACCGTCTGACGGAAAGGTTCTGGACAGAGGGGAAAGCGGTGAGATCTGTGTGCGAAGCTACAGTGTGATGCAGGGCTATTACGGAAGACCGGAGGAAACGGCACGGGCGGTGGACCCTGACGGATGGCTGCACACAGGAGACATGGGCTGTCTGTCCGAGGAGGGACGAATTTTTCTCAGCGGCCGCTGCAAGGATCTGATCATACGGGGAGGAGAGAATATCAGCCCGGGAGAAATAGAAACACTTCTGTGCAGAATGGAACAGGTGGAAGAGGCTGCGGTGGTAGGAGCGCCTGATCCCCAGCTGGGGGAGACTGTATTTGCCTTTCTCAGGCTGAAAACCGGAGAAACACTGACGCTGGATCAGCTGAGATCCTGGTGTCAGGGAAAGATTGCAACCATAAAAATCCCGGAGGGCATGGCAGTTGTGAAAGAAATTCCTGTGAAGGCTTCCGGAAAGGCGGATAAAGCATTTCTCAGAGAACAGGCCAAAAGGCAGATACATATGTGATTCAAGAAAGGAAGCGGTGAAATGGCAAAATTCATTACGGTAAAAGAGGCGGCAGATCTGATACAGGACGGTGCGGTGCTGGGCTCTGCAGTGCAGGGAATGACAGGCTGGCCGGAAGAAATCGGAATTGCCATTGAAAAGAGATATCTGGAAACAGGGCACCCGGCAGGAATTACCCATATTCACGGAGCCGGACAGGGAGATTTCGGGAGAATGTCGCCCGATGGAAAGACCTGCCGGGGAGAATGCGTACTGGCTCATGACGGACTGATGACCTGCAGCATTCACGGTCATGTGGGCTGCTCCTTCCGTGTGACCAAGCAGATTGTGGACAACAAGATCCTGGCATACAACATTCCGCTGGGGGTGGTAGGCCAGATCTGGCGTGAGGTAGGAAGAGGATTTCCGGGACTCCTTACAAAGGTAGGACTGGGGACTTTTATGGATCCCAGATACGATGGGGCCATGATCAACGAAAAGACCAAAAAAGAGGGGAAACAGATCGTAAAATATATTCCGGATTTTGAGGGGGAAGAGTATCTGTTCTACACCCTTCCCAAACTGGATGTGGCTCTGCTTCGTGCCACAACGGCGGATGAGGACGGAAATCTGACCTACGAGAAGGAGTGTATGCCCTGCGAACCTCTGGACCTGGCCATGGCTGCCAAGGCATCGGGAGCCATCGTGATCGCTCAGGTGGAAAGAGTTGCCCAGAAAGGTTCTCTGGATCCCAGGAATGTAAAGATCCCGGGACTGCTGGTGGATTATGTCTGTGTGGCTGAGCATCCGGATCAGATCATGCAGACTCATGTGACTCACTTTAATCCGGCCTTTACCGGAGAGATCCGCGTTCCTCTGAAGGCAGATGCGGAAGCGCTGCCCCTTGACAGCAGAAAGGTCTTTTCCAGAAGAGCAGCAAAGGAGATTCATGCAGGCAACAAGTGCAATCTGGGTATCGGAATGCCGGGACTGATTCCCAGCATCCTGATGGAAGAAGGGGTGGACTCCCAGGTTACCCTGATTTCCGAATCAGGACTGATCGGAGGCATTCCCGCTCCGGGAGGAGATTTCGGAGCGCACTACAATCCGGAGGCCATGCTGAATCAGACCGATCATTTCAGCTTTTTTGACCAGGGCGGCCTGGATGTGGCTGTATTCGGCCTCAGCGAAGTGGATAAGGATGGAAATGTAAATACCACCAACCTGAACGGCAAGATTGCAGGGGTAGGCGGATTTCCCAATATTTCCGCCAATGCAAAGCACTCCATTTTTGTCGGATCCTTTACGGCAAGCGGCTTGAAATGCCATGTGGAAAACGGTAAAATGGTCATTGACCAGGAAGGAAAATTCAATAAATTTGTAGATCACTGCAGTCAGCTGTCCTTTAATGCGGATCAGTGTCTGGCCAGGGGAAATAAGATTACCTTTATTACGGAGCGGTGCGTGCTGGAGCGCAGACCGGAAGGTCTGGTTCTGACGGAGATTGCACCCGGCATCGATCTGGAGACCCAGGTGCTGGCCCATATGGGATTCCGTCCCCTGATTCCGGAGGGCGGTCCTGCGCTTATGGACAGCGGACTGTTTGAAGAAACATGGGGGCATCTGAAAGATGAATTCTGAAAAAACGGGAGCCCTTGTTCTTGCTGCCGGCATGTCTACCAGGATGAAGGGGTATAAACCCCTTCTGGACCTGGGCGGAATTTCCATTATCAAGCGGGTCATCCTCAGCCTGAAGCAGGCTGGGGCCGATCCGCTTATCTTAATAACGGGATACCGCGGGAAAGACCTGAGGGAGCATCTGCAGGGGGAAGAAATAATATTTGTGGAGAACCTGGGATATGCGGACGGAGATATGTTCGGTTCTGTCCGTCTGGGACTGGAAGCGGCGGAAGGACGCTGCGGCAGGATCCTGGTGGTTCCTGGAGATGTTCCTCTCATTTCGGAGGACACGATAAAAAAAGTAATGGAAAGCGAAGGACGGCTGGTCCGTCCGGTCTGCGGAGGAAATCCGGGCCATCCGGTCATGATCCATATGGATCTGGCGGAAGGGATCCGTTCTTTTAAAGGGGACGGGGGATTGAAAAAGGCGATGGAAAGCCTGGGAGTGCCCATTGAGGAAATCCGCGTGGAAGACAGGGGAATCTATCTGGATGCGGATACGCCGGAGGAATACGCTAGACTGCAGCAGATGATCGGTGAAAAAAACAGCTCCGGTCATATTTACAAGAGCGAAAAAAAGTGCTAAATTATAGATAGCGTTATACATAAAAAAACATAACACTAGGAGACGGACAATATGAAACAGATCAGAACAGTGGATGCGGTCGGCACGGTGCTGTGCCATGATATTACTCAGATTATCAAAGGAGTTACAAAGGATGCCGTTTTCCGCAAAGGGCATGTGGTCAGGGAAGAAGACATTCCCGTGCTGCTCAGCGTGGGAAAAGAATGGCTTTATGTCTGGGAGAAAGAGGAAGGAATGCTTCATGAAAATGAAGCGGCGGAAATTCTCTGTGCCATGTGTCTGGGAGACCATATGGACCGGTCGGAGCCGAAGGAAGGGAAAATTGAGCTTTCCGCTTCCTGCGACGGGCTCCTGAAGGTCAGCCATCAGGGACTGAAAGCGGTAAACGGTCTGGGGCAGATGATGATCGCTACCAGGCATGGAGATTTTCCTGTGAAAAAGGGAGACAAGCTGGCGGGAACCCGCATCATCCCCCTGGTGATTGAGGAAAAAAAGATGGAAGCAGCGAAAAAAGCAGCTGCAGACGCGACGGGAGGGGCACCCCTTCTGGAACTGAAGCCTTTTGTACATAAGAAAGTGGGGATTGTTACTACAGGAAATGAGGTATACAGCGGCCGGATCAAGGATACGTTTACTCCGGTGATCCTGGAAAAACTGGACGAATATGACAGTGAGATGATCAGCCATGTAACCTGGGATGACGACGACAAAAAGGTAACGGCCTCCATTCTGGAAATGATCGGACAGGGGGCAGACGTGGTCATCTGTACCGGAGGAATGAGCGTGGATCCGGATGACAAGACGCCTCTGGCTATTAAGAATACGGGAGCACATATTGTATCCTATGGAGCTCCGGTGCTTCCCGGGGCCATGTTCCTGCTGGCTTATTATGAAAAGGACGGCAGGAGAGCAGTGATCATGGGGCTTCCTGGATGCGTGATGTATGCGAAACGGACAATTTTTGATCTGATCCTGCCCAGGGTGATGGCAGACGACCCGGTGTCGGCAGACGAACTGGCAGCTCTGGGAGAAGGCGGTCTTTGCTTAAACTGTGAGACCTGCGTGTTCCCCAACTGCGGATTCGGAAAGGGGCACTGACTGTAAGGACCGCGTAAAAGACAGGAGGAGAGACAGCTGTGGAATTTACACATTTTGATGAACAGGGAAATGCCCGCATGGTAGACGTGGGCGGGAAGCAGGAAACAGAGCGGGAAGCCCGGGCCAGAGGAAGTATTTTCATGAGCGGGGAATGCCTGAAGAAGGTAACGGAGGGCTCCATGTCAAAAGGAGACGTGCTGGGAGTGGCCAGAGTGGCCGGAATCATGGGAGCAAAGCAGACGTCCTCTCTGATTCCCCTGTGCCATGGACTGAATCTGACCAATATGACCATTGATTTTGAAATCAGGGAAGAAAACTGTGAGATTCAGGCGGTCTGCACGGCAAGGACAACAGGGCGGACCGGCGTGGAGATGGAGGCGCTGACCGGCGTATCCGTTGCCCTTCTTACCATCTATGACATGTGCAAGGCAGTCGACAAGACCATGGAAATGGGAGGAATCCATCTGGAATACAAGTCCGGAGGCAAGAGCGGAGTATTCCGGAATCCGGGGAGAGGACGGTAACAGAGAAGATGAAGGACGGACAGGGAAGAACCATTGATTATATGAGGATCTCTATTACAGACCGGTGCAATCTGAGGTGCAGGTACTGCATGCCCTTTGGGATCGATCCCCTGCCTCTGGAGGATATTCTGTGCTTTGAAGAGATTCAGGCAGCGGCCTTCTGTGCTGCCGGTCTGGGGATCCGCCATCTGAAGGTTACAGGGGGAGAACCACTGGTCCGCAGAGACTGCTGCCGCCTGGTGAATATGCTCAAGGCGGTGCCGGGAATCGAAAAGGTGACCATTACCACCAACGGAGTTCTGCTGGGCCAGTATCTTGACCAGCTGGAGGAAGCAGGAATTGACGGGATCAATGTGAGCCTGGATACGCTGGATCCGGAACGTTACAGGAGCCTGACCGGCAGGGATTGCCTGGATTCGGTTTTAGAAGCATTAAAAAGAGCGGCTGCCCGGATTCCATCGGTGAAAGTCAACGCGGTTTCCCTTGACCTGGGACAGGAAAACTGGATCGGCCTGACGGAACTGGCTGCTCAGATGCCGGTGGATGTACGGTTTATTGAGATGATGCCGATCGGATACGGCAGGGAGTTTCCGGCTCTGGATCACAGAGTGCTCCTTGAGGAGATGGGAAAGCGATATCCCGGAATGGAGGAGGATCACACGCAGCATGGTTACGGACCGGCGGTATATTACCGCATACCGGGATTTCAGGGAAGCATCGGTTTTATCAGTGCGATTCACGGAAAATTCTGCAGCAGCTGCAACCGGGTGCGCCTGACATCCCAGGGGTATCTGAAAACCTGCCTCTGCTATGAGGACGGAACGGATCTGCGGGCGGTCCTGCGGGAAGGACAGAAATCGGGAACGGGAAGAGGTCATTACTGCTGGCCGGAAGGGCTCCGGCCGGATGACAGGGAGCTCCAGAAGCGGCTGCGGGCTGCTTTTGAGGAGGCTCTGATGAAAAAACCGGCAGCACACTGCTTTGAGGATCCCGCAGGGATCACGGAATCCGGCAATATGGTATCGATTGGAGGATGATGAGGCTATGGGATATACAGAGAAAACAGGAATTGTAAAAGCGATCTGCATCAGCGATGCCAGAGGAACGGAAAAGCATGCAGTGGAAGAAGGACATTTTATAGTAGATTTCGGAATCGAAGGGGATGCTCACGGAGGCAACTGGCATCGTCAGGTCAGCCTTCTCTCCTATGACAAGGTAGAGGAATTCAACCGGCGGGGAGCGGACGTGGGAGACGGGGCATTCGGGGAAAATCTGGTGGTTTCAGGCCTGGATTTCAGGGCCATGCCTGTGGGCACCAGGCTTCATGCAGGATCTGCGGTGCTGGAAATGACTCAGATCGGAAAGGAATGCCACAGTCACTGCGCCATCTTCAAACGGATGGGAGAATGCATCATGCCCAGAGAAGGGGTATTTGCAAAGGTGATTTCAGAGGGAATCATCCGCCCGGGAGACAGAATGACTGTGGAAGAGCCTGCGCCGGACCGCCCGTTCCAGGCTGCTGTGATCACTCTGAGCGACAAGGGATCCCGGGGTGAGCGAACGGATGAGAGCGGACCGGCGGCCAGAGAAATTCTGGAAGCGGCCGGCTATGAGGTGGTGGAGACTCTGCTGCTTCCGGACGAGCCGGGTATGCTGAAGACTCAGCTGATCCGCCTTGCGGACAGCCGCCAGGTGGACCTGATCCTGACCAGCGGAGGGACAGGATTCTCCCTTCGGGACCAGACTCCGGAGGCAACCATGGCGGTGGCAGACAGAAATGCTCCGGGAATCGCAGAAGCCATCCGTTACCGTTCCATGAAGATCACAGACCGGGCCATGCTGGGACGGGGGGTCTCTGTGATCCGCGGAAAGACCCTGATCGTGAACCTGCCGGGAAGTCCGAAAGCAGTGAAGGAAAGTCTGGGATTTATTATGGGAAGTCTGGATCACGGACTGGGAATTCTGCGGGGAAGTGCTTCGGAGTGTGCCCGGAAAGAAAAATGACCGGATTCATCATAAGGATGAGAAAGAATAAAGGAGGAAAATCATGAGAAAAGCAGCAGCAGTTCTGACCGGGATGGTGATCCTTGGAATAATGACGGGATGTTCCGGACAGAAGACGGAAACAACAGCGGCTGTCAGTGAGACGTCTCAGACCGCCGGGGAAACGGAGACGGAGGCTTCCGCGAATACGGATGGAGAAGAGACCGAAATCCTGGTGGCCGCGGCGGCCAGCCTGAAGAATGCCTATGAGGAAGAACTGATCCCCATGTTTGAGGAACAGAATCCGGGAGTAACCGTAGTGGGAACCTACGACAGCTCAGGCAAACTCCAGACCCAGATCGAAGGAGGTCTGGAAGCGGATGTATTCATGTCTGCGGCAATCAAGCAGATGAACAGCCTGGATGAAGAGGGGCTGATTGATTCTCAGACGATCGTAAACCTGCTGGAAAACAAGATTGTCCTGATCGTTCCCCAGTCGGGAGGAGAAGGTATGGAATCTTTTGAAGATATTGAAAAGGCAGAATCCATAGCCCTGGGCGACCCGGCCAGCGTGCCTGCCGGCCAGTATGCTCAGGAAGCTTTGACAAGCCTTGGAATTTGGGATAAAATTCAGGATAAGATAAGCTTTGGCTCCAATGTGACAGAGGTACTCAATCAGGTTGCGGCTGCCAGCGCGGATGCAGGAATTGTTTACGCCACAGACGCAGCTTCCATGAGCGATCAGGTAAAGGTGATCGCTGAGGCACCGGAGGGAAGTCTGAAGGAAGCAGTCATTTATCCTGTGGCTGTGGTGAAAAATACAGCCCATAAGGAAGAAGCGGAAGCGTTTGTTGATTTCCTGAAAACAGATGAAGCGATGGCTGTATTTGAATCCTACGGATTTTCAGCCGGGAACTGAGAAGGAACGGGAGCCCTGAGCGATCAGGGCTCTTCTGCGTAAGACAGAACAGAATTAGGAGAGGTGGCATATGGATTGGTCCCCTGTATTGATTTCGCTGAAAACGGCCGGCTTATCAATTTTTGTAACCTTTTTTCTTGGAATATTTTCTGCATGGGCTGTGATCCGCATGGAACGTCCGGTGTGGAAGGCTGCCTGCGACGGCATTCTGACGCTTCCTCTGGTTCTTCCTCCTACGGTGGCAGGTTTTTTTCTGCTTTACCTGTTCGGAGTGAAAGGGCCGGTAGGAAAGTTTTTTGTGGATTTTTTCGGAGTGAAGATTGCGTTTTCCTGGCCGGCAACGGTGCTGGCTGCAGTGACCATGTCCTTTCCCCTGATGTACCGGTCGGCCCGAGGAGCCTTTGAGCAGGTGGATCCGGATCTGATCGCAGCGGCGAGGACTCTGGGAATGGGAGAGTGGGAGATTTTCCGTAAGGTGATCCTGGCCAATGCGGTTCCCGGAGTCGTGAGCGGCGGTGTGCTTGCTTTTGCCAGAGGACTGGGAGAGTTCGGAGCCACATCCATGATTGCAGGCAATATTGCGGGAAAGACCCGCACCCTGCCCATGGCAGTTTACTCGGAGGTGGCGGCAGGAAATATGGACACCGCCTGGGCCTATGTAGCGGTGATCATAGCCGTCGCGCTTGTGTCGATCATGGTTATGAACGGAGCGGCATGGAAGGCGGGAGGAGGTCGGAGACGTGGAAAATAAGGAAAGCCTGTTTCTTGATGTGAAGATCACAAAACGCCTGAAGAATTTTGAACTGAATATGGATTTCAGAGCAGGCGGAGGCTGCCTGGGAATTCTGGGACCGTCCGGGTGCGGGAAAAGCATGACGCTCAGATCCATTGCAGGGATCATCACCCCCGATGAAGGAAGAATCGCTCTGACAGACGGGGAGGAGGAACGGGTGCTCTTTGATTCCTGGCGCAGGAGAAATGTGCGTCCTCAGGCCAGAAGAGTAGGGTATCTGTTTCAGAACTACGCGCTGTTTCCCAATATGACGGTAGAAGAGAATATCGGTGCAGGGATAAAGGGAAGAAACAAAAAGAAGGTTGTGGAACGGATGCTGGAACGGTTCCGCCTTGCGGGACTGGAAAAAAGGTACCCTCTTCAGCTTTCCGGCGGTCAGCAGCAGAGAGTGGCTCTGGCCCGTATTATGGCTTATGAGCCGGATGTGATCCTGCTGGACGAGCCGTTTTCTGCCATGGATACCCACCTCAGGGAAAAGCTGAGGCTGGAACTGCAGGAGATCCTGAAAGAATACGGCGGAGTTTCCATTCTGGTCACGCATGACCGGGATGAAGCCTACCAGCTGTGCAGGAACATGGTGCTGATGGACCAGGGGCGGGCTATGGCGGCAGGAAATACCCGGGAACTGTTTCATAATCCAATTACCTGCAAAGCGGCCAGGTTCACGGGATGCAAGAATATTTCCAGGATCGAACGGACGGGAGAAAGGAAACTGCGGGCTCTTGACTGGGGAGGCCTGGAGCTGACGACAGAAATTCCGATCGGGGACGAGATCACGGCAGTGGGAATCCGGGCTCATGATTTTGAACCGCTCTCTCAGGAAGCGGCCAGAGGATGGGAAGAAAAAGAAGAAGGAAATCTGATTCCCGTAAGATCGCCCTCCGTATCGGAGATGCCGTTTGAGTGGTACGTTACTTTGAACAACGGGCTTTGGTGGAAAACGGAAAAAAGCATCCACGCACATTCTGCGGAGGATGTGATTCCTCCGTGGCTCAGGATTCCGCCATCCGCCCTGATTCTTCTTACGGGAGAGCCGGAATGACAGGAGATTTTATGAAAACAGGAGCATTGATCATAGCGGCGGGGGAAGAAAAGGAACAGAAGGAATTCCGCCCCATGCTGCCGGTAGGAGACAGTACGGTGATCCGCCGCATCATCATCACCATGCAGCAGGCGGGGATTGACCCGGTGGTGGTAGTGACCGGAAATCACGGAGATGAACTGGAAAAGCATATATCCAGGCTCAGGGTGATCTGTCTCAGAAACAGAGATTATGAAAATACACAGATGTTTTACAGCATCTGCATGGGGCTGAAATATATAGAAGACCTGTGTGACCGGGTATTTGTTCTGCCGGCGAAATTTCCCATGTTTCTTCCGGTTACGGTGCGCAGGATGATGGATTGCCGCGGTGCTGCAGTCTGTCCGGTGTTAAACGGAAGAAGGGGACATCCGGTCCTTCTGACGAGAGAGATCATCGGACAGATTACAGCCTATGAGGGCGATTACGGGCTGCGGGGAGCGCTCCGGCAGCCGGAGGTGGAGAAACAGGTGGAAGAGATCACCGTGGAGGACGAAGGCATTATTCAGGCAGTGGAAACAAAAGAAGACTGCATCCGTCCTTCCATGGAACAGAAAAAGATCCAGATTCACCCTCAGGTCCAGCTGCAGTTTGAACGGAACGAAGGATTTTTCGGACCGGAGATGTCGCAGTTCCTGGGGCTGATCGATCATACAGGTTCCATGCAGACAGCCTGCCGCCAGATGCATATGTCCTACACCAAGGGCTGGAATCTTCTGAAAGAGGCGGAACGGCAGCTGGGATTTCCTCTTCTGGTCACCCGGTCCGGGGGAGCGGAAGGCGGCTTTTCCCAGCTTACTCCGAAGGCGGCGGATATGCTGGAAAGATACAGAAATATGGAACAGAGACTGAGAGAAGAGTCGGTAAGACTTTTCAGAGAATATTTTCCGGAATACGGAAAGGAACGGGAGTGACAGAATGGAGAAACTTTTCAGAAAACTGAGAGAATATCTGGAGCAGGGAAAAGGAGCGGTGCTGGTCACAGTAATCGCCAGTTCCGGATCCACCCCCAGGGGAGCCGGTTCCCGCATGCTGGTGACGGAGGACGGAATCGTCTGCGGAACCATAGGAGGGGGAGCAGTAGAGTACCGGGCATTTCAGAAAGCAACGGAGGCTCTGAAAAACCGGACTTCCTGTATTAAGGGATACACCCTTACAAGGGATCAGGTAGCGGACATCGGAATGGTCTGCGGAGGAAATGTAACGGTCTGTTTTCAGTATGCTGATCCGGAAAACGGGGAATTGAGGGATCTGGCCCGCCGTGCGGAAGAAGCGTTCCGGAAGGATGAGGACAGCTGGCTGGTCCTGGATATTACGGACGAGACCTGCTGGAAGATGGATATCTGCACGGAAAAAGAACGGAGAGAAGGGACGGGAACCTTTTCCGAACTGATCCGGAAAAAAGGACCGGATGCATTCTGCGGAAAGGCACTCCAGGCAGAGGCGGAAAACAGAAGATACTATATTGAACCGCTGGTCCAGGCAGGGACCGTGTATGTGTTCGGGGGAGGACATGTGGCCCAGAAGCTGGTGCCGCTCCTTTCTCAGGTGGGATTTTCCTGTGTGGTCATGGATGACCGGGAGGAATTTTCCAATCCGGAAGTATTTCCGGATGCGAAGGAAACCGTGGTGGGGGATATGAACCGCATCGGAGACTATCTGCATATCACTTCCCGGGATTATGTCTGCATCATGACCAGAGGCCATCAGTTTGACTATTATGTGCAGCGCCAGGCCCTGAGCGCGAAGCCTAAATATATAGGAGTCATGGGAAGCAGGAACAAGATCCGGGTGGTGACGGAAAAGCTCCTGGAAGATGGGTTCGCTCTGGAGGAAATTGAGAGCTGCCATATGCCCATCGGTACCAGGATCCTGGCGGAAACTCCTGCGGAGATTGCGGTCAGCATTGCGGGAGAACTGATCCAGGTCAGGGCGGAGAGCCGGAAGCAGGCCGGCTGAGGAGCTTTCTCAGAATGGCTTTACAATCACCGCGGTACCGTGAAGATCGCAGAGAGGAACCAGGGAAAGAGGGCCGGATTCTGCTTCATAGGCATCCACGGCCTGGTGGGCTCCCCGGAAACGGTCATTGTTGTAATCATGAAGAAGAATCATTCCCCCGGGAGAAAGTCTGGGAAAGAAATAGCGCAGTCCGGCCAGAATCGGGGCATACAGATCGGCATCCAGGCTGACCAGCGCATAGGTTACGTGTTCCAGACCCTCTGCAGAGTCGGGAAAAAAGCCTTTCCGGATCACGGCCTGCCGGGGAAAGGGAAGAAGAGACAGAACCAGCTGCTCACTGGTATCAGAAAATTCGCCTTCACGGGCGAAGGAGCAGCTGCGGGCCGTCTCTTCTTTTATATCCTGTGAGGAGAAGCCTTCAAAGGTGTCAAAAAGATAGAGAGGGCGGTCAGGAAACAGAGCGTTCAGCTTTCCGGCGGTAAATCCCCGGTAGACGCCCAGCTCCCCGATGGCTCCCGGTACGGATCCGGCTTTCAGACGGTCTGCCATACGGCAGAGGACAGCGCTGCGGATGTCCAGAAGCTGCCGCAGATTCTGGAGGAACAGGACCTTTCCTCTGAAACCGGCCTCCTGAGCCTGATGCAAAAGGGCATCGGACCGTTCCTGCCCGGAGACGGCAATGAGAATACAGTCAGGACGGGAGGCGATAGCATCTTCCACGGAAAGAACCGGGATTTCCTTCAGGAAGGTACCCCGGAGGGAGGGGCTGTTGTCGCCGAAGGCAATGATCCGGAAAAATTCTGTATTAATCAGTGAGAAACAGGCACGGCCGAACTGACCGGCTCCTAAAATTACCAGGGAATTCATGAAGACCATCCTTTCTTTCTGATCGGAGCAGAGGTTATTTTTCAATGTGAATCCAGTATACTCCGGAGATCAGTCAGTGGCAAGAGGCTTGGCTTGAAAAATAGACCGGGGTGATTTATACTGTTGTTAGAGAAATAACCTCAGAGGAGGAACAGACATATGACAGAGCTGCTGCCGGGGATTTTTGAAATAGAACTGACTTCGGATCAGGGGGTGACCAGGGAGATCCATATCTTCCTTATACAGGGAAAGCCGGGGGAGCGCAGTCTGATGATCGATACAGGGTATCGGAAACAGAACTGCCTGAAAAAAATGGAGGAGATCCTGGAGAAACTGGGAATATCTTTTGACCGGCTGGATGTTTTTCTTACCCACAAGCACCATGATCATACCGGTCTGGCAGCGGTGTATGAGAGCCGGGGAGCCAGACTGTTCATGAACCCGGAGGAGAACCGTCATCCGTATGACTGCCTGTATTACAATCATGAACGGGGAAAAGACAGCGGGAACAGCCAGTATGAGGTCCTGAGAAGTGTAGGCGTGACACCGGAAGGAACGCCGGAGGTATGGGAAATGTTCATGGAGATCCGCCGGAGAGTGGAGAGCAACCGGGGATGGGAGTATGAAGTGCCGGAATTTCATTCCCTTCCGGTGACCGGAGGACAGCTCTTCTCCTACGGAGATTATTGCTTTGAGGCCGTACCTCTGAGAGGACATACATATGGTCAGATGGGGCTGCTGGACAGAAAAAAGAAACTGCTGTTTTCCGGAGATCAGATCATAGACGGAATTGTTCCCATTGTGGGAACTACTTACGAGGGGGATCACCTGCTGGAAGCCTATTTCAGGTCTTTGGATCAGCTGATGCACCAGTACGGAGACTGCCTGCTCATTCCGGCCCACGGAGATCCCATCCGGGACGTGAGGCGGGTAGCGGAGCGGATCGTTTTTTCCTATCTGGATAAGGCAGACATGATAAAAAGGATTCTGGACCACAGCGGCCGGAAAATGACGGTGAGAGAAGTGGCCTGTACGGCTTACGGAATGAGGGGGATTCCGGAGGATACAGATGAATTTGTGAAACTGAAAATGGTCATGAGCAAGACCTTTTCCTGCCTGGAATATCTTCTGGATGAGGATTTTGTGATCCGGACGGAGAGGAACGGGACTTATTACTGGCAGTCGGCCATGATCTGATCCATAAAAAATGAAAAAAGCGGAGCTGGAAACAGTTTCCGCTTTTTCTGAGCTTTTTGGAAGATATGCTGCAACTTTTCCGCCTGTACGGTCATCTATAGAGTAGAAAAAAGTAAACAGCACAGTGAGGTGATGAATGTGAAACAGGATCTGTACGAGAAGGTGGTTTCCTATATCGTAGAAAACCAGGACAAGTTTTACCGGCTGGCGTACAGCTATGTACAGAATGAACAGGATGCTCTGGATGCGGTCCAGAATGCGGTCTGCAAAGCTCTGGAGCATTACGGAAGCCTGAAGAATGAAAATGCGGTGAGAACCTGGATGTACCGTATTGTGGTAAATGAAAGCCTTCTTCTTCTGAAAGAGAAAAAGCGTCTGGTGCTTACGGGGGATTCCCTTCAGGAGGAGGCTTCCTATGAGGAAAAGGGATACGAAACAGGGGAGGAACTGTATTCCCATATCAACAGTCTGGCGGAGGATGTGCAGAGCATCATCAAGCTCCGGTTTTATGAGGAGCTGCCGCTGAAGGACATTGCCCAGATAATGGAAATGAATCTGAATACGGTGAAGGCAAAGCTGTACCGGGGACTGAAGGAACTGAAGGTAGTGATGGTTCAGGAGGTGGATATATGAAACAGATCGAGGGAGCAAAGGAAATTTATGACCGTATTCCCATTCCGGCGGAACTGTCGGAACGGATCCAGGAAGAGGTGAACAAGGCGGCGAGAAAAAGAAGACGGGCGGCGGAGATCCGGAGAATCCGGAACGGACTGACGGCAGCAGCGGCAGCAGCGGCGGTTTTTGTGACCGCTCTGAATACAAACACCGTATTTGCGGAAAATGCATCAAAGGTTCCGGTGATCGGTTCCATCGCAAAGGTCCTGACATTCCGCTCTTATGAAACGGAGACTGAGGATCTGAAGATCACCGTGGATATTCCCAGTGTGGAAATGATCCGGGAAGATCTGAAGGGGACAGAAGAGGCAGTCAATGAAGAAATCCACCGCCTGTGTCAGGAATATGGGGATGAGGCGGTGCTCCGAGCCAGAGAATACCGTCAGGCATTTCTGGATACGGGAGGGACAGAGGAAGAATGGGCAGCACACAACATTGAGATCCGGGTATGGTACGAAATCAAGGCTCAGACAGACCGTTACCTGTCTCTGGCAGTTATGGGAACGGAGAGCTGGACTTCCGCCTACAGTGAGACCAGGTATTATAATTTTGATCTGAATACGGGAAAACTCCTCACTCTTCAGGACCTTCTGGGGGAAAATTACAGAGAAACAGCGGACCGATGCATCCGCAGCCGGATGGAAGAACAGATGGAGACAGGGGAAGGAGTATACTGGCCGGATGAATTTAAGGGTGTGGATGAAAATACGAAGTTCTACGTGAATGAGTCGGGAAATCCGGTGATTGTATTTGAAAAATATGAGATCGCTCCCGGTTCGGAGGGCAGCCCCGAATTTGAGATTCCCAGAGAGGGGGAGAGGGCCGGCTGAACTGCTTTCCCTGCGGGAACGGGCGGTTGAACGGAAAGCCGGTCTGTGATACAATCAGATCAATACGGGAAAGAAGGGAGAGATTTTCATGAATCAGAGCGTACGGGAATATGCCTCGGAAAGAACGAAAGAGCTGATGGAGGCGGCCAGCTGCAGCGCAGAGGCAAAAGCAGCGGCCAGAGCCTGGCTGGAGGCACTGGGAACAGACCGGGAAGAGGAAGAAACGAAAAAATATCTGGCTGAGCTGGAAGCGGATATTGTCCCTGTGGACGGACTGATCGCCTTTGCGGAGTCAGAAGGGGGAAAGCAGGTGTTCGGTGAGGAAAAGGCCGCACAGCTGGCTGCCCACGGCAGAGAGATCAAGGCTGCAGGAGAAAAGTACTGTGACTGCCCTGCCTGCGCGGCAGCCAGAAAGATCCTTGAGAAAAAGGATGAACTTTTAGGGTAAGGGAGAAATAAAGATCAGAAAAGCCAGGAACATAGGCTGGAAAGCCCGTTCCTGGCTCTTTTATTCTGGTGTTTACCAGTTTACGTCCGTATTGACCGGAATCCGTTTCCTTCCCAGACGGCTGAAGAAATGGAAATATATGAAGAAGCAGATGGAGGTAGTGGTCCAGGACAGAGGATAGCTGATCAGGATCGTTACCATGGTACGGTGAACAGGCACGGCGATCATGACCCAGGCCACACGGAGCACGCACACACCGATGCAGGTCAGGATCATGGGAATCCAGCAGTCCCCGATTCCTCTCAGAGATCCGGAATAAATCTCGATCAGAATGTAGGTGAAGAACATGGGAACCATGAAATGAAGAATATCCAGACCGCTGCTGATCACTGCTCCGTCTCCCGTAAAGAGCCGGAAGATATATTCGCCGAAGAAGTAAAGGAGAAGGCAGAGGATCACTGTGGTCACAAAAGTCATGGCGAGACAGACATTGACTCCCCGCTTTACCCGTTTCGGCTTGTTCGCTCCGTAGTTCTGTCCCACAAAGGTGGTGATGGAGATGCCGAATGCATTCATGACCATCCAGAAAATACTGTCGATCTTGGAATAGGCCGTGTAGGCTGCGATCGTAGTAGTGCCCAGAGTATTCACGCTGGACTGGATAATGACATTGGAAACATTGTACATAACAGACTGAAGCCCGGCGGGCAGGCCGATCTGTACAATACGTTTTACCAGGAAACTTTCAATCTTCAGTTTTCTCACATCCAGCTTATAGGACTGGGAGGTCCTGGTCAGTACGATGACCACCAGCACGGCGCTTACCAGCTGGGAGAGAATGGTAGCCAGGGCGGCTCCCGCCACTTCCATGCCCAGGACAACCACAAAAAGCAGATCCAGTACGATATTGGTAAAGCAGCTGGCCATGAGGAAATACAAAGGCCGCTTGGAATCACCGATGGCACGGAGAATTCCGGAGCCCATATTATAGATCAGATTGCCGATGATGCCCACAAAATAGATCCGCAGGTAGGAGGTGGCGTAACCCATGACCGCATCGGGAGTTCCCATGGCCTGCAGGGCAAAGGGGGCTCCGACCAGTCCCACTGCCATCATCACCGCACCTACTGCAAGAGAAAAGGCAATGGCCGTATGGACAGACCTGCTTACCATATCGTGCTGTCCGGCTCCGTAGAACTGAGAGATGGTAACTGTGGCTCCGGAGGACAGACCGACAAAGAATCCCACAAACAGATTGATCAGGGTACCGGTGGTGCCGCCTACCGCGGCCAGTGCCTCCGTCCCCACGAACTGTCCAACGATAACGGCGTCTACGGTATTGTAGAGCTGCTGAAAAAAGGTCCCGAACAGAATCGGGAAAAAGAAGAGTAAGAGCTGCTGCCAGATGACTCCTTCCGTAATGCTGTTCCGGACAGCCTGTTTTTCATTTCCTATCTGTGCTTTCATGATTTTCTCCAAAAGTATTTGTAATTTGTCTTATCCTGCCTTCATTATATTTACTTTTCAGCCTTTTGTAAAGCATCATTGATGGCATTCAGAAGAGCCTGGGAGGTGTATCTCGCTTCGCTGGCATACGAGAGATTTTCTGTGGACTGAAGAGAGCAGATCTGATCGGCCAGGTCATCCAGAGCCGGCTGCATGAGCGGGTACATGGCTGTGACTGCTTCGCTTAAGGGAACCAGATCAATGGAGTTGATATGGGAGGAATCCACGGATACCTGAACGGATACCTGCTCGCTGCCCAGGCGGATGGAGGAGGTATAAACTCCCGGTATGTAAAGCGCGTCGGCCTGCTGGGAGGATGCGGGTGCATTTTCCTTTCCGGGGCGGAACATGAACAGAAAAAGAGAAAGGAGAAGGATGCCTAACAGAAGAAAGACCGCGGTGTAGATGATCTCTTTCATCCGAAGCACGACGATTTTGGTTTTGGAGCTCATAAAGGACCTCCGGACTGTATTTGTTAAAGCCTATGTACAGCGTTTGCGGATTATGAAAAAGTGAAAAAAGAATTGTAAATTCCCTGTGGTTGTGATACAATGGCAGAACAAATGTTCTGTTTTCGGAGGTGGCAGATGGCGCTGCAGTTTATTATGGGAGGATCGGGATCGGGAAAGACCAGGTTTCTGTATGAAAGGCTGATCCGGGAATCGCTGGAGAAGCCGGACCGCCAGTTTGTGGTGATCGTGCCGGAGCAGTTTACCATGCAGACGCAGAAGGAGATCGTACTGCTTCATCCCAGACGGGGGACGATGAACATTGATATCGTCAGTTTCGAGAGACTCGCCTACCGGGTGTTTGAGGAACTGGCGGTGGTGAATCCGGCGGTTCTGGACGATATGGGAAAGTCTATGGTCCTGAGGAAGGTGGCTGCTGAAAAAGGGAGGGAGCTGAGCGTGTTCCGGGGACATCTGGGACAGGCAGGCTTTATCGGACAGCTGAAATCCATGCTTTCCGAGCTGTATCAGTACGGAATTACTCCGGAACGCCTGGAGGAGATGGAAAAGCAGGCTTCCAGCCCTCTTCTGAGGGCCAAGCTGGGAGATCTGGCAGTGGTCTGCCGCGGCTTTCAGGAATATATTCAGGAGCGGTTCATTACATCGGAAGAGATCCTGGGGGAGCTGTGCAAGGTGTTTCCGCGGTCAGAACGGATGAGGGGAAGCACGGTGGTCCTGGACGGCTATACGGGATTTACGCCGGTACAGTACCGCCTCCTGGAACAGATGCTCCGATTCTGCAGAGATGTGAAGGTGACGGTTACGGTGGAGCGGGAGGCGAAGCCTTATGAACGGAGCGGCATGGAAAACCTTTTTTTCATGAGTAAGGAAACGGTGCGAAAACTGAACCGTCTTGCGGCAGACAATCACGTTTCCGTGGAAAAGGATTTCTGGCTGGAGAAGCGGCCCTATCCCCGGTTTGCAGGAAAAGAGCTGGATTTTCTGGAAGCTCACCTCTACCGCTATTCCAGAAGCTCCTGCAGCGGGAAAACAAAGGATATCCTGCTGTGCCGGGCGCTGAATCCGGCAGAGGAGATCCGCTTTGCCGCCGGATGCATAGAGGAGCTGGTGAGGAAGGAAGGACTGCGGTACAGGGATATTGCCGTGGTTACCGGCGATCTGGAGAATTACGGAAAAGAAGCGGCTTTTCAGTTCGGGCAGAAGGGAATTCCTTTTTTCCTGGATGACAAGAAGAGCATTCTGGAAAATCCTCTGGTGGAGTATATCCGGGGAGCGCTGGAGGCGGTGCGGAAGGATTTTTCCTATGAAAGCATGTTCCGCTATCTGAAATGTGCTCTGGCAGCAGCTCCTGAGGAAAGGGAGCTGTGCGACCGCATGGAGAATTACTGTCTGGCCATGGGAATCCGGGGCTACAAGCGGTGGAGCGAACCCTGGGACCGGGTGGGACGCAGGGAGCAATTCCTGAATCTGGAAGAGCTGAACGCTTTCCGAGAAAAGATCATGGGGCCTCTTTCCCGTCTGCGGGAAGGCCTGAAACAGGAAAAGGCTACGGTGCGGTCCATGACGGAAGGACTGGCCGGTTTCCTGGAGGTAACAGAAGCGGAGAAGAAGATTGCTGCCTGGAGCGACCGGTTCCGGGAGCGGGGAGAATATCAGCTTTCCGATGAATACAGCCAGGTGTACGGCCTGGTAGTGGAACTCTTTGACCGCCTGGCGGCTCTTCTGGGGGACGAGCAGGCCGGACTGAAAGAATACGGAGAGATCCTGGATGCCGGATTCGGAGAGATCCGGGTGGGAGTGATCCCTGCTACCGTTGACCGTGTGGTGGTGGGAGACATTACCAGAACCAGGCTGGATCATGTGAAGGTGCTGTTCTTTGCAGGGGTGAATGACGGCATCGTGCCGGCGAAGAAGGAACGGGGCGGAATCCTTTCGGAGGCGGAGAGGGAATTTCTGGAGGCTCATGATGTGGAGCTGGCGCCTACGGCCAGAAAAGAAAGCTTCCTCCAGAGATTCTACCTTTATCTTGCCATGACAAAGCCGGAACAGAAGCTGATCCTTTCCTATGCTTCCATGAATCAGGCCGGAAAAGGGCTGAGGCCGTCCGGTCTGATCCGGGAACTGGGAAGGCTGTTTCCTGATCTGACTGTGCTGGAGGCGGGAGAAAAGAGAACGATCCTTTCTGAACAGGAAGGAAGGAAAGCACTGGCGGAAGGGCTGAGAACAGCAGGGGAGAGTGTCGATCCCGGATTTCTGGAGCTTTACCGCTATTTCTGGAATCGGGAGAAGGACCGGGACGGACTGAAAAAACTGGTGGAAGCGGCGTTTTATACTTATGAGGAAAAGGGAATCGGCAGAGCGGCCGCCAGGGAACTGTACGGGAAGATCCTGAACGGAAGTGTGACCAGGCTGGAGAAGTATGAAGCCTGCGCCTACGCTCATTTTCTGTCCTACGGCCTGGAACTGAAAGAGAGACAGGAATATGAACTGAAGTCAGCCGATGTGGGAAATCTGTTTCACGGAGCCATTGATCTGGCGTTCCGGAGAGCGGCAGAGCAGGGAATCCGGATCCAGGATATGGCTCCGGCGGAGCGAGACGCTCTGGCGGAGAAAGCAGCCGGGGAGGTAATTGCCGGGTACGGGGAGAATATCATGTCCAGCTCTGCCAGAAATGCCTATCTGGCGGAAAAGGTAAGCCGGATCACGAAAAGAACCATGTGGGCCCTGGCGGAGCAGCTGAAAAAGGGGGAATTCACTCCCGCAGGATTTGAAGTGTCCTTTTCGGCGGTGGACAATCTGGACGCCATGAAGATTGCCCTTACGGAGGAGGAAGCGCTCCACCTGCAGGGGCGGATCGACCGGATGGATCTGTGTGAGGATGAAACCCATATCTATGTGAAGATTATCGACTACAAATCAGGAAGCACATCCTTTGATCTGGCCGCCCTTTATTACGGACTTCAGCTCCAGCTGGTGGTCTATATGGACGCTGCCATGGAACTGCTGGAACGGAGAAACCCGTCAAAGGAAGTGGTTCCCGCCGGCCTGTTTTACTACCATATCGATGATCCTGTGGTGGATGGAGAGAGCGGACCGGACCGGGAGGAGATTGACCGTATGGTTCTTCGAAAGCTGAGGATGGACGGTCTGGTAAACAGCGAGCTGGAGGTGATCTCCCTGATGGACCGGGAGATCGAGAAGGCATCCGATGTGATCCCGGTAGCGGTGAAAGACGGTCTTGTGCAGGAAACCAGATCATCTGTGGCCAACCGGGAGAGGTTCGGCGCCCTGAGAGGATTTGTGAGAAGAAGGCTGAAACAGGCAGGAAACGAGATCCTGGACGGTGTTACTGCCATCGCTCCGTACAGGCAGGGAAACCGGACGGCCTGCGACTACTGTCCTTATCACGGGGTGTGCGGTTTTGACCGGAGACTGCCGGGCTATGAATACAGAAAACTGAAGGATAAGAAGCCGGAGGAGATCTGGCAGGAGATTGAGGAGACGGAAGGAGGGCAGCAGTAGGATGGGAGTTTCATGGACGGAAAAGCAGGAGAAGGTCATTACCTCCCGGAACAGGAATCTTCTTGTATCTGCCGCTGCCGGAAGCGGAAAGACGGCGGTTCTGGTGGAACGGATTATCCGGATGATCACGGAAGGAGATCCTCCCATGGATATTGACCGGCTGCTGGTGATGACCTTCACCAATGCAGCGGCTGCGGAAATGAGAGAACGGGTGGCGGCGGCGATCGAAAAGCGTCTGGACGAAATGCCGGACAACGTTCATCTGCAGGCTCAGGCCACGCTGGTGCAGCAGGCCTCCATTACGACCATAGACAGCTTCTGTCTCAGTGTGATCAGGGAAAACTTTGACTCGCTGGAAATCGATCCGGCTTTCCGTATCGGAGATGAGGGAGAGCTCATGCTTCTGCGCGGTGAGGTCATGGATAAGCTGCTGGAAGACAGCTATGGAGAAGGAAGACAGGAATTTTTTGACTTTGTGGAGACCTATGCTTCGGGGAAAGGAGACTTCGGGATCAGCGACGTGATCATGCAGGTCTATACCTTTTCCCAGAGTCATCCGTGGCCGGAACAGTGGTTCCGCAGCTGTGAGGACGAGCTGAAGGAATTGGGAGATCCGACCGGGGATCAGACGGACAGGGGATGGGAAAACAGTCCGTGGATGAAGTTCCTTCTTTCCGATATCAGATACCGGATGGAGGAATTTGCCGCGCAGATGGAGGAGGCCGCAGAGATCTGCAGGGAAAGCGACGGACCGGAGGCTTATCTTCCTACCATGGAGGCCAATCTGGAGATGGTGAGAAGGCTGGCGGAGGCGGACAGTTACAGCAGGCTGAAGGAAAGACTGGAGAACTGTGATTTCGGCCGGCTGAAGGCGATCCGGGGAGGCGATGTATCTCCGGAGAAGAAAAAGTTTGCCGGCGATCTGAGAGACCGGGTGAAAAAATCCATACAGAAGATCCGGGAAAGCTATTTTTATGCGTCGGAGGAGGAGATGACGGAGGCAATGGTCCGGTCGGCTCCGGCAGTGAAAGAGGTTCTTCGTCTGGCGGAGGAGTTTTCCAGGCGCTATCAGGCGCAAAAGCAGGAAAAAAACATTGTGGATTTCAACGATCTGGAGCATTTTGCCCTTCAGGTGCTTTCGGACGGCAGAGGGGGTCCTTCGGAACATGCCCGGGTCCTGTCGGAGCGGTTTGAAGAAATCCTGGTGGATGAGTATCAGGACAGCAACGAGGTGCAGGAGACTCTGATCCGGCTCATATCCAGAGAGAGGAACGGGAATCCCAACGTATTTATGGTAGGGGATGTGAAGCAGAGTATTTACCGGTTCCGTCTGGCAAAGCCGGAACTCTTCATGGAAAAATACGATTCCTATACGGAAGAGGACAGTTCCTATCAGAAAATTGAGCTTCACCAGAATTTCCGGAGCCGGGAGACGGTGCTGAACAGCGTGAATCAGATCTTCTACCGGATCATGACCAGACCTCTGGGAGGAATCCGTTATACGGAGGAGACGGCCCTTCATCCGGGAGCGGTGTTTCCGGAGATCCCGGATGAACTGGAAGGGGAGCGTCCGGGAAAAACAGAGCTGCTTCTTCTGGATGTGAATGAGGAGCTGATGAAGGACCTGGATGAGGAGCACGCAGACTATACGGCGAAGGAGATGGAAGCCAGACTGGTCGCCTCCAGAATCAGGGAGATGACCGATCCGGACAGGGGGCTGATCCTCTGGGACAAGGAAAAAGAAGAGTATCGAAGAGCCCGGTGGGGAGACATGGCCATCCTGCTGAGGAGCACTTTCGGGTGGGCGGAGATTTTTGTCAACGTGCTCATGAACGAAGGAATCCCGGCTCACGCGGATTCCAGGACCGGATATTTCAATACTCCTGAGGTGGAGACGGTGCTGTCTCTTCTGGCTGTGCTGGATAATCCCATGCAGGATATTCCTCTGGCGGCTGTGATGAAATCTCCTGCGGGAGGTTTTTCGGACGGAGACCTGGCAGAGATGATGGCGGCGTTCAGAAAAACGGCGGAAAAGGGTCAGGACATGGGGCTTTACGGAGCATGGAAGCGGTATCTGGAACGGGAAGAGGGACGACGGAACGAAGAGCTGTGGAGCCGCCTGAAGGAATTTGAGGATTTGGTGGAGGGGCTGAGAGATCAGAGCCGGTACCTGACCATCCGGGAACTGCTCTATCAGGTTTACGACAGAACCGGCTACTATGACTATGTGACGGCCATGCCGGGAGGAGATGTAAGGCGGGCCAACCTGGACATGCTGGTGGAAAAGGCATCTGCATTTGAAAAGACCAGCTATAAAGGGCTGTTTCATTTCACATCCTATATCCGGAATCTGAAAAAATACGATACGGATTTCGGAGAAGCGTCCATTGCGGGAGAGCATGACGATACGGTCCGTGTGATGAGCATTCACAAGAGCAAGGGGCTGGAGTTCCCCGTAGTCTTTCTGTCCGGACTGGGAAAAGCGTTCAATAAACAGGATGTGAGGGGAAAGATCCTGATCGATTCAGATCTGGGGGTCGGCACAGACTGGGTGGATGTGGAGCTGCGCACAAAAATCCCTACTCTGAAAAAGAACGTTCTGAAACGGAAGATGGATCTGGACAGTATGGGGGAGGAGCTTCGCGTTCTCTATGTAGCCATGAGCCGGGCCAAGGAGCAGCTGGTCATGACAGCGGCAGATAAAAATCTGGAAAAGAAGCTGGAAAAATGGTCCTCCATTCCCGGGAATGGACGGGAACTTCCGTTTACCGTTCTGTCTTCCGCAGGATCTTACCTGGACTGGATGCTTATGAGCCTTTCTTTGGAACAGGAGGAAGGCTGGATCCGGATGGACCGGATTCCGGCAGGAGAACTGGTGGGACGGGAAATGATCCATCAGGTGAAAAAGGCGGCATCCAGAGAGGAACTCCTTCATTTTGACGGGAAAAAAATCTATGACGAAGCTTACGGAGAGGAGATCAGCCGTTCGTTTTCCTTCCGATATCCCTATCTGGCTGATGTGGGACTTCATACGAAAATGACGGTTTCCGAACTGAAGCAGCAGGTTCAGATGACGGATGAGGCGGAGAGCCAGTTTGTACCTACCCGTCCGGCGTTTCTCAGCCGGGATGAAGAGGAACAGCAGGGCGCGTTCCGCGGAACGGCCTATCACCGGGTGCTGGAGCTTCTGGACTTTCGGAAGATGGACGGTCCGGACCGGGTGAAGGAAGAGATGAAAAACCTGCTGGAGGAAGGCCGTCTTACGGAAGAATATGCAAAGCTGGTCAATCCGCGCACTCTGTGGCTGTTTTTCTCATCTCCTCTGGGAACAAGGATGAGGGACGCAGCCCGGACCGGAAGGCTCCGTAAGGAGCAGCAGTTTGTGATCGGAGTTCCGGCCAGGGAACTGGAGGCCGGAGATACGGACGAACCGGTGCTGATCCAGGGAATCATTGATGCCTATCTGGACGAGGAAGACGGCCTGGTGCTGATCGATTACAAAACAGACCGTATTGAAAAGGGACAGGAGCAGCGGCTGATCGACCGGTACGGGATCCAGCTGGATTACTATGAGAGAGCCCTGGTTCAGATGACGGGAAAAAGGGTAAAGGAGACGATCATCTATTCCATGGCGGTCCAGGAAGAGATCCGGCTGAAAGGATAGGTATTTTCAAACACGGCAAACTGATTTATGATAGAGAAAAAGCAGCGGGAAAAGCTGCGGAAATCAGGGAAGAAAGGAAGAGGAACATGAGAGAGTCCATTCATAAATATTTCCGGATCGGTACGATCCAGTGGATGTCCTATCCGGACAGGAGTGCGGCGGAGGCGGTCCGGACCATTGCGGGAGATGACTATTTTGATGCCATTGAGGTATGTCAGATCCCGGATGAAAGAGAACGGGAAGAAGTGAGAAACCTTCTGGCCCAGTCCCATCTGAAGGTGTGCTACGGGGCTCAGCCCAGGCTTCTGGGACCGAAGCTCAATCCCAATGATCTGGATGAAGAGGGAAGGAAGCGGGCGGAGGCAACGCTGATGGAAGCCATTGATGAGGCGGAATATCTGGAGGCAGGCGGAATCGCTTTCCTGGCCGGAAAATGGGAGGAGGCTTCGAAAGACAAGGCCTATGCCCAGCTTCTGAAGACCACAGGAAATCTGTGTGATTACGCGGCTCAGAAGGGAATGACGGTAGAGCTGGAGGTATTTGACTATGATATGGATAAGGCGGCGCTGATCGGCCCGGCTCCTTACGCAGCCCGGTTTGCTGCAGATATGCGCATGAAGCACAGCAATTTCGGACTGCTGGTAGATCTGTCTCATTTTCCCACCACCTATGAGACTTCCCGATTTGTGATCCGGACGCTCCGGCCTTACATTACCCACCTTCATTTCGGAAATGCGGTGGTAAAAAAGGGATGCGAGGCCTATGGGGACCAGCACCCCCGGTTCGGATTTCCGGAAAGCGCCAATGATGTGGAGGAACTGAGGGATTTCCTTCAGATCCTGAAAGAAGAAGGCTTTTTCTGTCCGGAAAATCCCTATGTGCTTTCCATGGAGGTCAAACCCTGGAAAGATGAAGAAGCAGAGATTATCATGGCAAACACGAAACGGGTGCTGAACCGGGCGTGGGCGCTGGTAGAGGACTGACGGAAGAAAAGGAGGCATCCGATTTGAAGATCGTAATACTGGACGGATATACGGAAAATCCCGGGGATCTGAGCTGGGACGGATTCCGGGAGCTGGGAGAACTGACGGTATATGACAGGACCCCGGCGGAACTGGCGGCAGAGAGGATCGGGGACAGAGATATTGTCTATACGAATAAAACGCCCATTACCAGAGAGGTACTGGAGCAGTGTCCGGGAATCCGGTTTATCGGCGCGCTGGCCACCGGATATAACGTGGTGGATATTCAGGCCGCGGCTGAGCGGTCCATTCCCGTGTGCAATGTGCCCGGATACGGAACAGCGGCAGTGGCGCAGTTTACCATAGGACTGCTGCTGGAACTCTGTCACCATATCGGGGACCATTCCCAGAGTGTGAAAGCAGGAGAATGGAGCACCTGCCCGGATTTCTGCTACTGGAAGTATCCTCAGACAGAGCTGGCGGGAAAGACCATGGGAATCGTGGGTTTCGGAAGCATCGGCCGGGAAGTGGGCCGTCTGGCTCAGGCCTTTGGAATGAAGGTACTGGCCTATTCCAGAACGAGAAGAGAGGAATACGAAACGGAGAACTGCCGGTACGTTTCACTGGATGAGCTGCTGGCATCTTCCGATGTGATCAGCCTTCATTGCCCGCTGTTCCCGGAAACAGAGGGGATGATCAACCGGGAGACCATCGGAAAGATGAAGGACGGAGCGCTGCTGATCAATACGGCCAGAGGCCAGCTGATCGTGGAAGAGGATCTGGCGGCTGCCCTGAACAGCGGAAAAATCGGAGGAGCGGCCCTGGATGTGGCTGCAAAAGAACCGATTGCCGTGGATAATCCTCTGCTGACTGCAGAAAATATGATCCTGACCCCCCATATTGCCTGGGCGCCGAAGGAAAGCCGCCAGCGCCTGATGGATATTGCCGTGGGCAATCTGAAGGCATTTGCTAAAGGCAGCCCGGTGAACGTGGTAAACGGTGTGGGGAAATAAAAATTCCGGAGAGGAAAAGCAGATTCCCATCAGAGTCTGAGCTTACAGGAAAGCCGGTCAGGATGGGACAGAAAGGACAGTTACAGAATGGCAAAGCAATACATTAAAATACGCGGTGCCAATGAGCACAATCTGAAAAACGTATCCGTGGATATTCCCAGAAATGAGCTGGTGGTCCTAACCGGTCTTTCCGGTTCGGGAAAATCTTCTCTGGCGTTTGATACGATCTATGCGGAAGGACAGAGACGGTACATGGAGTCTCTGTCCTCTTACGCCAGGCAGTTCCTGGGACAGATGGAAAAGCCGGATGTGGAAAACATCGAAGGTCTTTCTCCGGCCATTTCCATCGATCAGAAATCCACGAACCGGAATCCCCGATCCACAGTAGGGACGGTGACGGAAATCTATGACTATATGAGACTTCTCTATGCCAGAATCGGAATTCCCCACTGTCCCAAATGCGGACGGGAGATCAAGCGGCAGACTGTGGATCAGATGGTGGATCAGATCATGGCGCTGCCGGAGCGGTCCAGGATCCAGATCCTGGCTCCCGTGGTCCGGGGCCGGAAAGGAGAGCATGCAAAGGTGCTGGATCATGCGAAAAAGAGCGGATATGTCCGCGTGCGCATTGACGGCAACCTTTATGAGCTTTCCGAGGAAATCAGACTGGATAAGAATATCAAGCATAATATTGAAATTGTGGTGGACCGTCTGATCGTCCGGGACGGAATCCAGAAAAGACTGACGGATTCCATCGAGACGGCTCTGGGGCTGGCGGGAGGACTGATGATGGTGGATCCCATGGACGGGACAGTGATCAATTTCAGCCAGAATTTCGCCTGCCCGGACTGCGGCATCAGTGTGGATGAGGTGGAGCCGCGGAGCTTTTCTTTCAATAATCCCTTCGGAGCCTGCCCGGACTGCTTTGGCCTGGGCTATAAGATGGAGTTCGACGAGGATCTGCTGATCCCGGATAAGACCCTGTCTATCAACCAGGGAGCCATTGCCGCCATGGGATGGCAGTCCTGTACGGACAAGGGCAGTTTTACCAGGGCCATTCTGGACGCTCTCTGCAAAGAATATGGATTTGATCTGGATACGCCGTTTCAGGATTATCCTAAGTCCGTTCATGACGTGCTGATCCACGGCACCGGCGGAAAAGAGGTGAAGGTCCGTTATAAAGGCCAGCGGGGAGAGGGAGTCTATGACGT
>CALWRQ010000003.1 GCA_944383965.1 uncultured Lachnospiraceae bacterium | reverse complement strand
TTAGAGCAACCGGCTCATAACCGGTCGGTCCTGGGTTCGAGTCCCCGAAGGTCCACTAACCCTGAACTAAATAATATCATATCTGGCCCGGTGGCTCAGTTGGTTAGAGCGCCGCCCTGTCACGGCGGAGGTCGTGGGTTCGAATCCCATCCGGGTCGTTTTTTATTGCCTGACAGGCAGTAAATCATGGGGTCTTAGCTCAGCTGGGAGAGCATCTGCCTTACAAGCAGAGGGTCATAGGTTCGAGCCCTATAGGCCCCATTTTGTCACATATGACAGGCCGGCGTGGCGGAACTGGCAGACGCACAGGACTTAAAATCCTGCGGGACTTACCTCCCGTACCGGTTCGATTCCGGTCGCCGGCATGGAAGAAGGATTCCTCATTTTGGATGAGGGATCCTTTTTTGGTGTCTGAAATGAATCGGACTGCGCAGTTTCAGACTAATTAAAGGTTTGAGAGCTAGAATATAAGCATCTTTGAGGATACATAAAGGAGATTGCTTATGAATGGGAAGAATTTATCAGTATTACGAAAGAGATCTTTAAAACTGCTGGCTGCAGGCGGCGTGATGGCTACGGTTCTGACGGGAGGGATTCTCACGGCCCACGCGGCGGGCGGTCTGGATATGCACACGGACTATCCGGGGATGACTGCAAAGGCGGGGGATGATCTTACCTTCAATCTTGGCTTTGACAACAGCGGAGCAGGATGTGACGCATCGCTGTCGATCGTTTCCATGCCTGAAGGATGGGATGGCTATATTTCCGGAGGAAGCAGCAGGATCAGCCAGATTCATGTGCCCAACGGAACGAATACGGCAAGTGCGTCATTTCAGCTGGATATACCGGCAGATACGGCAGACGGAACGTATCAGGTAGTTCTGGAAGCACGGGCAGGGGATGGGGTCTATGACACCCTTACTCTGAATCTGGATGTAAATGAACTGGAGGTCAGCCAGGGAGACTTTTCTTCTGAGTATCCGGAGCAGGAAGGAGCGGCAGGAACCTCTTTCAGCTTTAACGCAACTCTGATCAATAACAGTGCAGCAGCTCAATCGTACAGCCTTTCTGCACAGGCACCGGATGGATGGCAGGTGTCCTTTAAGCCCAGCGGAGAAACCACACAGGTCGCCAGTATTGAACTGGATCCGGGAGTGAGCCAGGGGCTGACAATCGGAGTGACGCCTCCCAATAATGTGGAAGCGGGAGATTATACGATTTCCTGTTCTGCCATTTCCGGAAGTGAGACTCTTTCCATGGATCTTTCCGTGACGGTAACGGAAAAATATGATCTGAGCCTGAGCACTCCTGACGGACGGCTGAGCTTCAGTACTCATGCCAATGAAGAGTCGGATGTGACGCTGAGCATTACCAACAACAGCAATGTGGCGGTTCAGAATGTAAACCTTACTTCTTCTGCCCCTACAGACTGGAATGTAAGTTTTGATACTCCTACGATTGATGTGGTCGAAGCCGGGGCTACGGTAGAGGTTACTGCTCATGTGACTCCGTCAAAGCAGGCGCTCACAGGGGACTATGTGGTTACCATCAATGCCAATGCCAGCCAGGTATCTGACAGTGCGGAATTCCGGGTAGCAGTGGAAACCAGTATGATATGGGGATTTTTTGCAGTAGCGGTCATTGCGGCTCTTCTGGCGGGAATCGGTTATATTTTCCGTAAATACGGAAGACGGTGAACAGGATGGTGACGGGAGATGGAACTATGGCAGAAACGAGAGAAGCGATCATCCAGATCAGAGGCTTGACAAAGCGGTATGGAAATAAGACGGCAGTGGACGGACTGGATCTTTCGGTCCGCAGAGGAGAGATTTTTGGCCTTCTCGGACCAAACGGAGCGGGAAAGACGACCACAACCCTGATGCTTACAGGACTGACAGAACCGACAGAAGGAACAGCTTTTATCAGCGGAATGGACTGTGTGAGAGAGCCTATGGAGGTAAAGCGCACGGTTGGCTATATGCCGGATAACGTAGGTTTTTATAATGATATGACCGGCCGGGAAAATCTTCGCTTTACGGCAGCTCTGAACGGCCTGCCGCGGGCAGAGGCGGAAGAAAGGATTGAACGGCTGCTTCTGCGCACCGGCCTGGAAGATGCCGGTGACCAGAAGGTGGGGACTTATTCCAGAGGAATGCGGCAGAGACTGGGAGTTGCAGACGTTCTGATGAAGGATCCGGAAGTGATCATCATGGATGAACCGACTCTGGGAATTGACCCGGAAGGAATGCGGGACCTTCTTCGGCTGATTGTGGAGATGGCGAAGAAGGAAAACAGGACGATCCTGATTTCTTCCCATCAGCTGTATCAGATCCAGCAGATCTGTGACCGTGTGGGACTTTTTGTGAAGGGACGGCTGGTGGCCTGCGGAACGGTGGAAGAACTGGCAGAGCAGACCAGAGAGGACAGCAGATACCTGACAGAACTGTGCGTAACACCTGCGGATGACCGCCTTCGGGATATTCTGCGGGATCTGGACGGAGTGTGCAGTGTGGGAAGAGAAGGCGGGCGGTATATGATCGGCTCGGAAAAGAATATTTCAGACCTTCTGGCAGAAACGGCATTGAAAAACGGATACTCTCTGGTGAGTCTGAGGCCCTGCGGCAATGATTTGGATGAGATATATCGAAGATATTTTGAAAAGGCAGGTCATGACAATGGTAGCAGCAATGGAAAAATTAAAAGGTTTATTTCCCGCAACCGGTAAAACAGCGGGGGAAGGGGGGGAAAAGAGAACGGAATATAGGATTGTGGGCGCTGTTTCACAAAGAGATGGCGGATCATATCAGGAGCAGAAGATTTCTTCTCATTCTTGCGCTGGTGGCGGTATCCGGCTTTGCAAGTCTTTACGGAGCACTGGAAAGCATATCGTCGGGTACGGACACGGATTTCGTTTTTCTGAAGCTGTTTACCTCCAGCGGAAGCTCGATTCCCTCATTTGTGTCTTTCATCGCCCTTTTGGGTCCGTTCGTGGGGCTGGCGTTGGGATTTGATGCCATAAACAGTGAGCAGAGCGGAGGAACCCTGAATCGCCTTCTTTCCCAGCCAATCTACAGAGACAGTGTGATCAACGGGAAATTTCTGGCAGGTGCAGCGATCATCTTTACCATGGTGTTTGTCATGGGAGGTCTGGTCAGTGCTCTGGGTCTGATCGTGATCGGAATCCCCCCGTCTCTGGAGGAAGTGGGACGGATCATTGTATTTTTGCTGTTTACGGGAGTGTACATCTGCTTCTGGCTGGGGCTGTCCATTCTTTTTTCGGTATTGTGCCGCCACGCGGCTACCAGTGCCCTGGCAGTGATCGCATGCTGGCTGTTTTTCACGATTTTTCTGAGCATGCTGGCAGGAATCATTGCGGCCGCCCTGTTCCCTGTAAACGGAGGCTGGGAAGGCCTGTTCAATCTGATGGACAATTATAAATGCGAACTGTACCTGAATCGCTTTTCTCCCTATTATCTTTACGGGGAGGCGGTTACCACGATCCTGAATCCGGGAGTCAGGACCATCGGGATTGTTACGAATGCTCAGCTGGAGGGAGCGGTGGCCGGCTATCTGCCGTTCGGACAGAGCCTGCTTCTGGTATGGCCCCATCTTACGGGAATGGCTGCCATGACGCTGGCGGCGTTTGTTCTTTCTTATATGAAATTCATGCGGCAGGAAATCCGGTCCAGTTAATTGCCGCAGAAAGAAAAATGCTTCAGAAGCCGCATTGACTTTTGAGGCATTTTTTCTTATGCTAAAGGAAATCCGGCGGAGGCGGGAAAGATATGAGGATATTGATCGTAGAGGATAATGTAAGGCTGGCAGAGTCTTTAAGGGATATTGTAGGAAGACAGCGATATGAGGCGGATGTCTGTTTTGACGGAACGGAAGGATATGAACTGGCTGTGAGCGGTCTGTATGACGGGATCATTCTGGATGTGATGCTCCCGGGAATGGACGGCCTGACGCTGCTGAAGAAAGCCAGGGCGGGGGGATGCCGGACACCGGTGCTGATGCTGACAGCCAAAAGCGAAACAGAGGATAAGGTTGCGGGATTGGAGAGCGGGGCGGATTATTACCTGACCAAGCCGTTTGACAAGGATGAGCTGACAGCCGCACTGAAGGCAATCCTGCGCAGGAGAGGAGAAATGATCCCTGACGTTCTGAGTTTTGGAGATCTCCGGCTGAATCAGTCTACCTACTGCCTGGAACGGGGAGAAAAACGCATCCGTCTGGGAAAGCGGGAATATGAGGTAATGAGGATCCTGATGCATTATAAAGGAGCAGTTGTATCCAAGGAGACACTGATTCTGAAGATCTGGGGAAATGACGGAGACGCGGTGGACAATAATGTGGAGATCTATATTTCTTTTCTCAGGAAAAAACTGGATTTTCTGAAAGCGGAGACAGAAATTGCCACGGCCAGACATCTGGGGTATTATCTGTCGGGAGGAGGAAAGCCATGAAAGAACTGCGAAGGCTTCGGATCAAGTTTGTAGTTTCCAATATGGTGATGGTCACTCTGGTAATCGGACTGGCTTTTCTGGCTGTTGGCTATTTTACCAAGCAGAAAATGGACCGGAATGATGAACGCATGCTCTGGCAGGCTGCGGCTGCAGAGTCCGTACCGGAGTTCTGGGATGTGGGAAGCATACGGGCTCCCTATTTCATCCTGATTACAGACGGGAATAATGAGATCATCGGCGTGGAGGGCCAGTATGGACTGGAACCGGATCAGGATTCACTGGAGCGGCTGGCTGCGCAGAGCCTGGCAGCTTCTGCAGATGGAGGAATTCTGGAGCTGTATCAGCTCCGGTATCTGCGCCGGCCATTTGAAAGCGGATACCGGATCGCCTATATGGATACCAGCATGGGAGAGGCATTTGCAGAGGGAATGTGGAGAAATCTGGCAGTGATAGGATCGGCGGTCTGGGTTGCTTTGTTCGGGATCAGCTGCCTGCTGTCCAAATGGGCGGTTGCACCTGTGGGACAGTCTATAAAAAGGGAAAAACAATTCGTAGCAGATGCTTCCCATGAACTGAAAACTCCTCTTACGGTGATTATGGCCAATGCTCAGCTTCTGGCGGAACAGGAACCGCCGGCAGACCGGGACGGCGCCAGATGGCTGGCCAATATCGTCCAGGAGGCGGAGGAGATGAAAAAGATGGTGGAAGAGATGCTGGCGCTGGCCAAAACGGAGGCGGAAAGTGCCAGAAAAATCCGCAGTGTCTGCAATCTGAGCGATGTAGTGATTGAAAGTGTGCTTTCTTTTGAAGCTGTGTTTTACCAGGGGAATAAAGAACTCTGCAGCAGCGTGGAGGAAGGCGTCTGCATACGGGGGGAAGAAGAGCAGCTGAGACAGCTGATGAGGATCCTGCTGGACAATGCGGAGAAATATTCATCTGAGGAAGGAAAGGCCAGGATCTGCCTTGAGCATATAAACGGAAAAAAGGTACGGCTGACAGTATCCAACAGCGGGACTGAGATACCGGAAGAAAAGAGAAAAGAAATATTTGAACGGTTTTACCGTTCGGACAGCTCCAGAAGTGACAGAAAGGGCTATGGACTGGGGCTGGCCATCGCACAGAGCATTGTGGAGAGGCACAGGGGCAGGATCTGGGCGGAATCATCCGAAGGAGAAAACCGGTTTATTGCAGAATTTTCAGTGTATGAACCGGGAAAACGGGCGGGCTTCAGACGGTGAGAAAACAGAGGAACGGCTGAAAGGAGAACGGGACTATGAAAAGAAAAACAGTGTGGAAAATAGGAGCGGCAGCAGCTGCAATCTTCCTTCTGTGCGGAGGCGAAGGCGGCAGGGAAGAGGCCCTGGCAGCAGTGTCTTCCGGAAATAAAACAGTACTGTCATCCGACAGGGAGGCGGATCAGACGGAAACAGGAAAGGAAATTGAATTTTCGGAAACTCTTCCGTACGGAGAATTTTCCGCCATCCATTCCGGAAAGGCAGTGCTCTATAAGAACCGCAGAGAAAATGCGAAGGGAATTACGGTATGTGTCAATGCGGGACATGGCTGTGCGGGAGGAGAGAAACAGAAAACCTACTGTCATCCGGACAAGACTCCCAAGGTAACCAGCGGTACCACGGCGGCGGGAGCAGTAAAGGCTTCCGCCATCAGCAGCGGAATGACCTTTGCTGACGGAACACCGGAGGCGGAGGTGACTCTGAAAATGGCCATGATCCTGAAGGAGCGGCTGCTGGAGGAAGGATACAGCGTTCTGATGGTGCGGGAAGCTGAGGACTCTCAGCTGGACAATGTGGCAAGAACCGTGCTGGCCAATAATTATGCGGACTGTCATATTGCGCTCCATTGGGATTCCACATCGAAAGATAAGGGGGCGTTTTTTATGAGTGTGCCGTCCAATGCGACCTATCGGGCGATGGAACCGGTAGCGTCTCACTGGAAGGAGCACAATGCTCTGGGACGTGCACTCATTGAGGGGCTGAAAGGTCAGGGATGCAGAATCTTCGGAACCGGTGAGATGGAAATGGATCTGACTCAGACTTCCTATTCCACTGTGCCCAGTGTGGATGTGGAGCTTGGGGATAAGAAGTCCGATTACGGAAAAAAGACTCTGGAGAAGCTGGCGGACGGACTGACAGACGGAATCGGGAAATATTTTGAAGAGAGTGGGAAGAAATAGAGAGAGGAGCAAAACAGGATCTGGCACAAAATGCCAGATCCTGTTTTGCGTGAATGAATAAGAACCTATGCAAACTGTGAACTCTGAACTGATGTATACCATGTATCATAAAAATTATGGATTAGTTCCAAAAGTGAAGCAGCTTCAGGAGAAGGAGGAGAATCTTTATGATAAAGGAGAAGCATATAACGGTAATAAGTTCTGTCTGGCTGGCAGACTAAAAGGTTCATATTTCTGGGTACGCAAAATTCGGGAATAATGCTGATACACGGTGTTTGCAGTACCATTTGACAGAGAGCTTGTGTATCATTCAGTTCACATATAATATTGGCATCCATTTCATAGTCTTTTATAACACGAAGCGCAAGCCTGTAGTCAGAAGTATCTCTGGGAGAAAGAACCAGATTGGAACCGTGAAAAAGATGCAGGTCTGCAATAGGGGGATGGTCATAATTTTCAGAGGCTAAATAAGACTGAGGATGATTAGAAGAAAGCACCAAAGACATTGTTTCTTTTTTCAGAATTTCCACATGATAGGAAGGATTTTGAATAATGGAATCATATCCGATAATAATGCAGTTGACTTCTTTCTTTTCAAGCTTTGATAAGAGTGTTTTTGCACGGCCTTCTGTTACTGTTAAGTTGATATTGGGATGCTGCGGTTTGAAAATGGAAAATGCTTCTCCGAAAATTTTTAAACCGAGCTGAGAGGATATCCCAAGCTTAAATGTATTTTTGGGAGGAGTAGGGGAAACAAATTTCAGACTTTTGTACAAATCATCTCGCAGGGCCAGTATCTTGCGGCAAGTAGACACATAGAGTTCTCCCGCAGGAGTAAGGACTAGCCCAGTATTTACACGGTAAAACAAAGGCATTCCCAATTCTTTTTCCAGTTTATTCAGGTATAAGCTAAGAGTAGACTGGGAAACATATAGGGATTTAGCAGCTCGTGTGATATTTTTTTCCTCAGCAATAGTGACTATATATTTTAAGTGTTTGAGATCCATAATATCCTCCATATTTCAAGTGTATTCTTTTGAATTAGTAAAAAATTCAGATTGTTTATTATAATATATCATATTATGAGTTTTTTCAATAGCTGAAAATGAGTATTATATATTGGACGATATGTAAAAAATGTGGTAAACAATATCATATAAAACATGCTTTTTGTACAAAAAGCACAAAATAAAAAGGAGGAGCACAATGAAAAAAGTATTAGCATGGATGTTGGCAATTAGTATGATGGTCGGATTATGTGCCTGTGGAGGAGGAAAAGCAGAGACAGGAGCATCAGATGCAAATGGAGAAACGGTTACTGAAGCTCAGGGAGGAATGTCGGATTTCAAGATCGGAATTATGACAGATACTGTTTCGGCTACGGAAGAAAACTATAGGGCTGCTCAGATGATGAAAGAAAAATACGGAGACATGATTGTTACGGCAACGTATCCAGATAAGTCCTCGGAATTGGAGACAACAATTTCCAACGCAATGAGTCTTGCATCAGATCCAGATGTAAAAGCCATTGTTTTTTGCCAGGCTATTGAGGGAACCACAGCGGCTATTCAGAAAATAAAAGAGAAACGGCCAGATATTCTTTGCGTTGTAGGGGGTATGACAGAAGATCCTACTGTAATTGGCGCAGAGGGAGTGGCAGATATCTGTTTGCAGAAAGCTACAGAAGAATTAGGAGTCCAGATGGTGGAAGGTGCAAAGAAAATGGGAGCAGAACGTCTGATTCATTATTCTTTTCCAAGACAGATGGCTATGCAGGTAATCCACACACGGTACGAAGCAATTAAAGAAAAATGTCAGGAACTGGGAATGGATTTTATAGAGGTGACTACACCCGATACACAGAGTGATGCTGGAGTGGCGGGAACTCAGCAGTTTGTGCTGGAGGATGTTAGAAGAAAAATTGAGGAATATGGCCCTAATACTGCTTTTTATGCGACAGCCGTAGCGATGAATGAACCGATGATTAAAGCAGTAGTGGAAGGAAAGGCAATTTATGTGCTACAGTCTGATCCGTCTCCGTTTAATGGCTACCCGGCTGCTTTGGGAATAGAGATTCCTGAAGACAAAAAAGGAGATTTCCAGTATGGACTTCAGAAGATTAAAGAAAAAGCAGATGAATTGGAAATGTCCGGACGGTTGTCTACATGGAGCTTTGCTGTATATCCTATGTTTATCTGTGCTGGTGTGGAATATGCAAAAGCATGGTGTGAGGGTAAAACAAACGGAAAAGTGGATGTGGATGTGTTGAAACAGAAGATGATGGAATACGCACAAAGCGATATCACATTTAGTAATTATGTGGACAACAGTGGAAATAAGATGGAAAATGTAGTGTTTGTAACAGGTGAACTTGTTGACTTTACAACATTTGGAGAATAGAAAAAATTAAAAAGACATAGAAATGTTGATGGAAAGGGAGGAAGGAGGTATCCTCCCTTTTCAGTTGGAACAGAAAGAAAGTGGGTTGAATGATGGGGCAGAACTGTGTTTTGGAAATGCAGAATATAGAAAAAGAATATTACGGAAATAAAGTTTTGAAAGGAGTTAGCATCGAATTGAAAGCGGGAGAAATCCTAGCAATTATCGGTGAAAATGGAGCGGGAAAATCAACATTGATGAATGTCCTTTTCGGAATGCCGGAGATTCATGGGACTGGAGGATATAAAGGAAAGATTATTTACAGGGGGAAAGAGGTGGTTATAAAATCTCCTCATCATGCCATGGAGCTTGGCATTGGAATGGTGCATCAGGAATTTATGCTCTTGCCTAACTTTACTATTACTGAAAATATTAAGCTAAATCGGGAAATTACGAAGACAAATATTATTAGTGCTGTCGGAGGAAAACGATTAGAACTTCTGGACTTGAAAACTATGGGAAAACAGGCCAGAGAGGCTTTAGATAAAGTAGGACTGGGAGTAGGAGAATGGACGGTAGTGGAAGGGATGCCAGTAGGCTATATGCAGTTTGTAGAAATTGCTAGGGAAATTGACAAAAAGGGAATACAAGTCATTGTATTTGACGAACCTACAGCTGTATTGACGGAATCTGAATCACAGAGGCTTCTTGCAGTTATGAAAAAAATCGCTGCGGAAGGAGTTGGAATCATTTTTATCAGTCATAAATTAGATGAAGTTATAGAAGTGGCAGATAAGATCATGGTAATGCGGGACGGAGAACAGATTACTACTCTTGAGGGGAAAAGAGCATCGGCCATGCAGCTGGCGGAATTGATGGTAGGAAGAGGAATAGACAGCTCCCAGATAGCAGAAAAAAGAAATTTTGATAATGCTGAAAATATCTTACAGTTAAAAAATTTTAAGGTAGATATGCCTGGAGAAAAGGTAAGGGGAATCGATTTAAATATAAAAAAAGGAGAAATTGTAGGCTTTGCAGGACTGGCAGGTTACGGAAAGCTGGGAATTGCCAATGGAATTATGGGACTTCATCCGGCTTCAGGGGAGATGATTTTTGAAGGCAAAGTTATGAAATTGAATGATACTATGTCCATATTAAAACATCATATTGCCTTTGTATCGGAGGATAGAAAAGGGGTGGGTTTGGTTCTGAATAATTCCATCGAAAACAATATTACAGTGCCGGCTATGCAGGTATATAAGAAATATTTAAAAAAAGTTCTTTTTTTCTCTCAGATAGATCGAAAAAGCATTTCCAGACAAGCAGAAAGAATGGTGAAAGAGCTAAATATCAAATGTACCGGAACAAAACAGAAAGTAGGAGCTCTGTCAGGAGGAAATCAGCAGAAAGTATGTATAGCGGCTGCATTGGCGTTGGAACCCGATTTACTGCTGGTATCGGAACCGACAAGAGGAATTGACATTGGAGCTAAACAGATTGTATTAGACTATCTGAAAAGACTGAATCGGGAAAAGGGAATGACTGTGATCATTACATCCAGCGAATTAAAGGAGTTAAGGTCTATATGTGATCGAATTGTGGTTGTGACACAGGGGAAAATAGCTGGGGAGTTAAAACCGGATGCACCAGATGGAGACTTTGGTATGCTTATGTCGGGAGTGACAAAAAGAGAAGAGGGTGAGAGGAATGAATGAAAAACTAAAGTTATACTGTAAAATAATAGGACTGCCTCGTTTGATTATAGGAGGTTTTACACTGGTTTTGTGTTTTATGCTTCCAGTCCTGGGCTTACAGACAGATATGCTGCTTTCCCAGTCTATTACCAGAATTTTTATGAACATGATACTTGTTTTGGCGATGGTCCCCTCCATTAATTCCGGAATTGGTATGAATTATGGATTGCCTCTGGGAATTGTTTGTGGACTCTTAGGAGGAGCGTTAAGTTTGGAGCTAGGGGGGACAGGAGGCGTCGGTTTTTTGACTGCAATTTTTATTTCCCTGCCTCTGGCAGCTTTGCTTGGATGGGGATACGGAGCCTTATTAAATAAAGTAAAAGGATCGGAAGGAATGATTGCTACTTACGTAGGATTTTCGGTAGTAGCATTTATGGACATTGTGTGGTTAATGGCTCCGTTTCATAACAGTGCCATTACCTGGCCAATGGGAAATGGTCTTAGAAATATCGTATCAGTGGAAGGGGCATATGAAAAAATTCTGGATTATTTTTTGCTAATTAAGATCACAGAAAATGTGGAAATACCTACAGGTCTTATTTTATTTTCACTCTTTCTTTGCTGGCCTATGTGGATGTTTTTCCGTTCAAGATTAGGGGTTCGTGTATGTGTAGGAGGAGAGAACCCCGTATATGCAAAGGCAATTGGAATTAATGTCAACCGGACAAGAATTATAGGAATGGTGATTTCTACTTGCTTAGGTGCGGTAGGAATTATCGTCTATGCTCAAAGCTATGGGTTTTATCAGTTTTATAATGCTCCGCTCATGATGGCTTTCAGCTGTGCGGCGGCGATACTAATTGGAGGAGCAACGGTGAAGAAGGCATCTATTTCCAATGTGATTGTAGGGACGGTTCTGTTTCAGACGTTGCTTACTATAGCGTTGCCAATTGCGAACGAAATTATGCCGGAAGGAAATTTATCGGAAATCATGAGAATTATTATCAGTAATGGTGTAATTCTTTATGCGCTTACGAAAGCAGGTGATAAAAAATGAAAAAAATAAAAGAATTTTTACTTAATAATATTGTTACAGAAATTTTCATTGTTTTATGCACAACTGCAATTATACTATCCGACCAGACAGCTGCATTTCTATTGGAGCAAATAGTAGTTCGTTTTTTTAGAAATGGGGTCTTGGTACTGTCCTTAATCATTCCGGTTTTGGCAGGGTTAGGACTGAATTTTGGCATTGTGTTGGGGGCTATGAGTGCACAGACTGCAGCCATTGCGATTACATATTGGAATTTTGAAGGTATTGGTGCAATATTTTTAATGATGTTTTTGAGCACGCCGATTTCTGTGATTTTAGGAATATTGATTGGAAAACTGTTCAACAAAACCAAGGGACAGGAGATGATTACCGGAATGATACTGGGATTTTTCGCAAATGGTGTTTATCAATTTATATTTATGGTTTTGGTAGGTACAGTGATTCCTGTAAATAACCCGGATATTACTATTTCAGGTGGAGTAGGGTTGATCAACACAATGCAGTTAAATGAAACCGCAGTAGGAGCTTTAGATGATTTTTTAACGATTTCTTTGGATAAGGCTTTTCTATGTGGTTTTATAATATATGCCCTTATAGGAATAGGGAGGCTTGTTTATGTAAAAAAATGGGGAACCGCGACTAGCAGACAGAAGTGGGGAAGAATAAAATGGCTTTATCTGACAGGAACGGTAGTTTACGGCAGTATGGTGTGCTATACACAGATCAACGAAAGGTTAAAGCTAGCTATGGCTTTTGTAGATGTTCCTATATTTACCATGATTTTGGTTGCACTTGTCGCATTAGTGATACAGTTTCTGGTTAGCACGAAAATGGGACAGGATTTCCGGTCTGTAGGTCAAAATATGAAAGTTGCGGTTTCTGCAGGAATTAATGTGGATAAAACTAGGGTAATAGCAATTGTAATATCTACGGTGCTGGCAGCTTGGGGCCAAATAATTTATATACAGAATATCGGTAATTTTGCGACATATACCGCTCATGAGCAAGTGGCAACATTTGCGATTGCGGCGTTGCTAGTGGGAGGAGCTTCCATAAAGAAAGCAACCATTGGGCAAGCATTTTTGGGCATAATTTTATTCCATATTTTATTCACTGTAGCACCTATGGCAGGAGCAAATTTGTTTGGAGATACCCAGATCGGAGAGTATTTTCGCGTATTTGTTTCTTATGGAGTAATCGCATTGGCATTGGTACTTCACACAGTGAAGACAGTCAGACAGAAAATGCAGCAAAGGCAAAACGAAGACGCATTGTAAACGGAGGCAGTGAAAATGGACAAATATTTAATAAGGGACAGAAAACCGGTGGAACTGTATCACTATTTTGAGGATATTTCCAGAATACCACGAATAAGTTATCATGAAAAAGAGATTTCACAATATTTGGTGGATTTTGCTGAAAAGCAAGGACTTTGGTATTACAGAGATAGTATGTACAATGTGCTTATTCGAAAAAATGGAAGTAAAGGACACGAAAATGAGGCACCAGTTCTCCTAGAAGGTCATATGGATATGGTAGGAGAAAAACTGGAAAGTTCTGACCATGATTTCCTGAAAGATCCAATTAAATTGATTGTAGATGGGAATATTCTGCGGGCTGATGGAACGACATTGGGCGCTGACAACGGATGCGCAGTAGCGACTATGCTGACCATATTGGCGGATGACAGTCTGGAACACCCGCCGTTAGAGTGTATTTTTACAGTGCAGGAGGAAGTGGGGCTTTACGGAGCGGAAGGCTTTGATCTGGGTTTGATTCAGTCACGTAGAGTAATAGGTCTTGATGCAGGGTCAGAAGGTGTATTCAGAAAAGGCACAACCACCAAATATCTTACAGAATCGATACTAAGGGTAAGCAGAGAACCGGTAAAAGGAACTGTGTATAAATTAAAAATTGGAGGATTGAAGGGAGGTGATCAAGGAGCAGGTATCCCCAAGGAACGAGTGGGAGCTATTAATATGGCAGCAAGAATTCTTCATTATTTAGAGAAGGAAATGGATATACGAATTATATCTATTGATAAAATGGGAAAAGGAATACCGGAGGACTGTATCTGTTTTTTCTGTCTTTGCAGTGATAATAGAGAAAAAATGGAAGAAATTGTAAAAAGAGAGCAGGAACGTATCAGATGCCAGTACAGGGAAAGTGATCCAGGCTTTACAGCTGAGGTATTGGAAGAAAAAACGGATGAAAAATACTCAGGAATGCTTATTAGACCGGACAGCAACAGATTGATTCAGACGTTGTATTTAATGCCTTATGGAGGCAGACACAGAAGCTTGGAGAGAATAGATGAAGTGATGCTGTCTATCATAACTAGGGGAATTCTGACGGAGGAAGATCGTATTAGAGTTTATATGAGGATATCATCAGAGGAAATAATTGATGGAGAGGAACTGCAGGAAGAGTTACGTACATATACAGAATGGATTGGAATGGAGATGGCCCAAGAAGAAATTGAACTAGGGTGGCAATGGGAAGAACATTCAGAAATCCGTGAGGTGATGATTCAAGCTTATGAAATGCTTTTTGGGAAAAAACCAGTAGTTAATATTAGCCCCGGAGGTAATGATTGCGTAGTATTTAAAAGAAAAATTCCGGAAATGGATGTGGTGACGACAGCAGCGACATATGTTGATTATCACACACCAAATGAACACTTGTATATGGATAGCTTTGAAAATTTGTATAAACTTGTGGTAAAAACCCTTGAACTACTAATACAATAAAAATGACATAGAGAAATTGCTATAAGAAGTGTCGCACAAATATAGATTACAAATGTTTAAGCGACACTTCTATTTAACTTTTTTACTTGCTCCAGAGCAGGACTGAGGTGCGGATAACCTCCTGCAGTTCCTTTTCATCCATCTGTTCCAGGCCGGTATCGTCTCCGGTATAGTAAAATACATGGTCGATCTGGTCCGCTCCTTTGTCGGCGGGACAGAGGACATATTCAGAAAAGACCTCCCTGTCGGTAGTAAGAGCATCCCATTTTGTACCGGACAGGCAGAAGAACAGGCAGATTTTTTCCTGACCGTTTTCCTGCAGTTCCGCACGTTTGACTCTGAAACGGTCTGCACGGTTGCCCTGCAGCCGCCCGATCAGACTGCCGTTTGTCATGGATACGGAAATGTTGCCTTCGCAGGAGATCACCTGTGAAGAATGCTTCAGAACGGCTGCTGCAGAGAAGAACGCCGCAGTCAGGAGAAAAAGAACGGCTGCAGCGGTCAGAAACTGCCGCCGGAGGAGCTTTTTTCGTACAGACTGAAAAGAAACGGCTTTTTGCTGTTCTCTGTCTGGATGGTAAGCGGCCTGAGCCGTCGGACCGGCTTCGCCCATTTTTGCATAGAGCTGCCGGCAGGACAGACATTCCGACAGATGCTCTTCAACGGCAGTCTGGCTTTCTTCGCTGCATACGCCGTCATAATAAAGCGGCAGAAGATCCCGGATCATATTACATGGATAGTTCATCGGATTCCCTCCTTGATTTTCATTTTGGCGCGGTGATAGGTTACCCGTGCCCAGCTCTCTGTTTTTCCGAACAGAATGCTGATATCCTTAAACGTCAGATCGCCGAAGGTGCGCATCCAGAATACCTCCCGATAGGGCTCATCAAGAGCATGGAGCAGCAGGTGAATCTGAAAGGCGGTTTCTTTGTCGATCAGTTTTTGCTCCATAGAGGTTTCTGCGGCGGGAATCAGCTCCAGAGGGTAATCTGTGTGCCGTTTCCTGCGCTTTTGTGCTGTATAAAATGTGTTTCTGGCAATCTGGCAGAGCCAGGTACTCAATCTGCATTCTCCCCGGAATTTGCCGATGCTTTTTAAGGCTTTGAAAAAAGACTCCTGGGTAATTTCGTCTGCCCATGATTCATTTCCGCAAAGGGACAGAACGTACTGAAATACGGTATCATAATATTCCGAATATATTTTTTCAATATCTTTCACCTCCACGTTCTCCTTTCCAGGTATTCTGTCTTTAAGACTTCAAAAAAGACAGAACGTTACAGATATTTTAGCAAAATCATATATGGACAGATAAAAACAGCCGGACGGCGCAGCACAGGGAACAGATTCTGGCGGAGGGAGCCGGAGCGGGCAGTGCGGAGTCCGGGAATGAGTGCGTTGGCTTTATACCGCCGGATGGAAACAAAGCGCAGAAAACAGAAAAACAGGAAAAACGGACCGGACCGGAACCGGATCAGGTCTGCTTTTCCTGTTTTTTTATGAAGCAGTGGTTAGAGCTTCAGCTGCTCTTTGACTTCTCCCTTGTCCACTACCAGGGCAGCGGCAGGGGTGCTGTCACTTAAAGAAATGTGATATCGGTCTGCCCATACTTTCTTTCTGGTCACATCGATTTCCAGAACGCGGTAAGGAGAGGAAATATTGCTGATGGCATCAATGCTTCCCGGGTATTCCGGGCTCCAGAAGCCCAGAACGACCGGTTCGGGGCTTTCCTCTACCTGCTCTCTGATGTCATTCAGATCTTCAATATACCGCTCTGCAGCAGTAGCGGCCACAGCCCCGTCTGAGATGGCGGTAGAAACCTGACGGAGGTATTTATCCCGTACGTCGCCGGCGGCAAAGACACCGGGAACATTGGTTTCCATGCGGTCATTGACATGGAGCCAGCCTCTGGAATCTTTTTCAAGATCATCGGGAAGCCACTTGGTTTCCGGAATCATTCCCACAAAGAAGAATACGCCGTCGCAGGGATAATCAGTGATCTCATCTGTTTTGATATTTTTGATCTTTACACCGGTTACCTGCTCATCTCCGCAGACTTCTGCCAGAACGCTGTTCCAGATAAAGTCCATTTTGGGATGGTGAAGAGCCTTTTCTGCTGCCTGGCGGTTGCAGTCCAGGACTCCTTCGTCATGGAGCACGATTACTGTGACACGGCTGGCAAATTTGGTGATGAACATTCCTTCCTCGATTGCCTGATCCCCGCTTCCTACCACAACTACGTGCTGATCCTGGAAGAATTCGGCGTCACAGGTGGCACAGTAAGCGACACCCTGGCCGGTAAGCTCACGTTCTCCGGGAATTCCCAGAATCCGGGCAGAAGTGCCGGTGGCAACGATCACGGCTTTGGCTCCGTACTGGTGGCGTCTGGTATTTACCAGTTTCACATCGCCGGATACATCCATGGATTTTACCGGTTCTCTTTTGATCTCCACGCCGAAGCTTCTGGCGTGCTCTGCCATTTTTTCGGTCAGATCCGGACCGGAAGTGGTAGGAATTCCGGGATAGTTAACGATCTCCCGGGTGGTATAGGCTCTTCCGCCTATCGTTGATTTTTCCAGTACAAGGGTCCGCAGACGGGCACGTCCGCCGTAAATTCCGGCGGCCAGACCGGCAGGACCGCCGCCGATAATAATCAGATCATACAGTTCGTCCATAAATATACCTCCTAATTTTAACTGCAGTGAGCGTTAATATAATTGTCTGATTTTAGTTTATCATATTTTTTTGAAAATGCTATAACATAGATTATTGTCCGCATATTTTAGAAGTGATATAATATTGTCAGACCTAAAAAAGGAGGATGTACAGTCATGAAAAAACTGAATAAAGTGGCTTTTGAGGAGTACGTGGAAAATGACGGCGAGACCTGTCTGGTAGTCTTTTCCAGAAAATCCTGCCATGTATGCCAGGGAATTCACGGAGTGCTTGAGGACCTTGAGCAGGACTATAAGGGGAAAATGCCTTTTTATGAAGTGGATGTGGAAGAAGAGTCCGCTCTGTTTGAAAAAATGATGATGAAGGGCGTTCCGCAGGTTGTGATCTTCGATAATGGTGAGCCGGTGGAGAAGCTGGCAGGAAGCCATGAAGAGGATGACTACATTGATGCGATCGAAAAATATATTTAAGGAGGTTTTTTGAAATGGGACTTTATAGTGTATTTCCAATGGGGACAACCATCTATGATCCGGAGAAGGCCTGGAACGGATATACTCTGATGCAGTGTCAGGGAATCGGTGCCGTTCTGGTGGATATGAACGGAAATGTGGTGAAGTGCTGGAAGGGAGTTCAGGGCTTTCCCAACAAGCTTCTTCCCGGAGGATATCTGATGGGCAGCCTGGGGCTGAGAGACCCGAAGTTCGGCTATCAGGATCAGACAGATCTGGTTCAGGTGGACTGGGACGGAAAAGTAGTATGGAAATTTGATCACAAGGAACTGGTAGATGATGACGGCGACAAGAGATGGATCGCCAGACAGCATCATGATTTCCAGAGAGAAGGAAACCCGGTCGGGTATTACGTTCCGGGAATGGAGTGCAAGACGGACAGCGGCAATACGCTGATTCTCTGCCATGAGGATGTTTACAACAAGAAGATCAGTGAGCATCGCCTCCTGGATGATGTATTCATCGAAGTAGACTGGGAAGGAAACATCGTATGGGAGTGGCACGCCAACAAGCATTTCAACGAGCTGGGCTTTGATGAGATCGCCAAAAATGTGCTGGCCCGCAACCCCAACAACCATGAGAACGGCGGCGGACAGGGTGACTGGCTGCACATCAACTCCATGAGTGTTCTGGGACCGAATAAATGGTATGATGCAGGTGACGAGCGGTTCCATCCCGACAACATCATCTGGGATGCAAGAGAAGCCAACATCCTGGCCATCATCAGCAAGAAGACAGGAAAGATCGTATGGCAGATCGGACCGGATTTCACCAAGTCCAAAGAGCTCAGAATCATGGGACAGATTATCGGACAGCATCACTGCCATATGATTCCCAAGGGACTTCCGGGCGAAGGCAACATCCTTGTATTCGACAACGGCGGATGGGCCGGATACGGTATGCCCAGCAGAACCAGCAAAGACGGTACCAAGTCCGATATAAGAGATCATTCCCGCATTATCGAATTTGATCCGGTAACCCTTGAGGTTGTATGGGAATTCAAGGGACTTGCTTTCGGCGGAATGCTGGGACTGGTGGCAAATTCCAAGTTCTACAGCCCGCTGATCAGCTCTGCACAGAGACTGCCCAACGGCAATACTCTGATCACAGAGGGCTGCTATATGAGAATGTTTGAGGTAACTCCGGAGAAGGAAGTAGTTTGGGAATTCATTGCTCCCTTCAAGAACATGAGAGAGATGGTATACCGGGCTTACCGTTATCCGTATGATTATGTTCCGCAGGTTGAGAAGCCGGTGGAGACTCCCGTGGAAAGAGTGGACTGCCATGATTTCCGTGTACCGGGCGCTTCTGACAGCGAGATCAAGGAAATGACGGAAGTGGAAGGAACTATGGGCTACAATTATAAGATTGATGCCTGTGTAACGGACGGACAGGTATAAGGTCTGTTCAAAACCGGAAAAAGGATACTGCAGATTGCGGCGGGCCGCCGTTCCTGAATGATTTTGCGGGGACGGCGGCCCGTATTCTGACAGAACGGAAAGGAAGAAATATGAAGGATTACAGACAGATCACCCAGGAAGAAGCCCGGGAGATCATGGAAAAAGACAAGGATATCACCGTACTGGATGTACGCACGCCGGAGGAATTTGCGGCAGGACATATCAAAGGAGCGGTCAATGTGCCGCTGAGCCAGATCGGAGACGGGGAGATCGGAGAACTTCCGGATCGCTCCCGCAGAGTGCTGGTTTACTGCCGGAGCGGCGTGAGAAGCAAAATGGCAGCCGAAAAACTGGCTGCCAAGGGCTATGAGAATGTGGAAGAATTCGGAGGCGTTCTTACCTGGAGATACGGACTGGTCAGGTAATTTATTTTCCGCAGCTTCCGCAGGCGAACGCGCAGCCTGTCGGGGTAGCTGCACAGCCGCCAAGAGCGGTTTCCCGCAGCTCTGCAGGCAGCTTTTTCCCTACGGAATACATGGCCGCCAGCATCTCATCAAAAGGAATGATCTGACGGATGCCGCTGAGAGCCATTTCCGCAGCAGTAAGAGCGTTGGCCACTCCGGCGGCATTGCGGCTCTGGCAGGGGCATTCCACCAGACCGCCGATGGGGTCGCATACCAGTCCCAGCATGTTCATAAGCACGGTCGTAGCAGCGGAAAGACACTGCTCGGGAGTGCCTCCCATCAGTTCCACAGCTGCTGATGCAGCCATGGCCGAGGCAACGCCAACTTCAGCCTGACAGCCGCCTACCGCTCCTGCCACGGTGGCATTGCGCATGGCCAGATATCCGATGGCTCCGGCGTTGAACAGCGCATCAATGATCCGGCTGTCCGGAATGGCGTATTCTTCCCGCATGGCCAGAAGAAGGCCCGGAACGATGCCGGATGATCCGGCAGTGGGAGCAGCTACGATCAGGCCCATGGAGGTGTTTACTTCCAGGACGGCACAGGCATAGGTGATGGCTCTGGAGAGCAGGCTGCCGCATATGGCCTGCCCTGCTGCCCGGTGATCATCCAGCATGCGGGCTTCGCCTCCGATCAGGCCGCCGATGGATTTCCTCGGGTGATGGATGGGAGACATGGCGGATTCTTCCATGATCTCCAGAACGCGTGCCATTTTTCTGGAAAGGGTGTCCGGGTCGGTTTCGCCCAGAATGCATTCCCTCTGTTTCATTATTTCAGAGACAGAACAGCTGTTTTTTCTGCAGAGTGACAAAAGCTCTGCTCCATTTTTAAAATCCATGGATATTCCTCTTCTTTCGTGGTTGGTATAGTTACAGATACGGTTCGGGAACCCATCAGGTCTGCACAAGCATGACGGCCCGTACGGACGGATTTTCCCGGATCTGATCAGAAATATCCTGAGGCAGTCTGCCGTCAGATTCCACGATGCTGTAGGCAGTCTGGCCCTTGGCTTCCCGGAACAGTTTCATGAAGGCAATGTTTACATTTCTGTCGCTGAGACATCTGGTAATGTGAGCCACCACACCGGGAGTATCCAGATGAATGACGATCAGGGTGCTGTATTCTCCGGAAAAGTCCACTTCTACCTGATTGATTCTGGAAATGCGTACTTTCCCCCCGCCCAGGGATTCGCCCCGTACGGTCAGAATCTGACCGTCCCGGCCGGTCATACGGATGTCTACCGTGTTGGGATGAATGTCTTCCTCTTCTTCGTTGGTCAGGAAGCGGTATTTCAGACCGCGTTCGGAGGCAATCTCAAAAGAGTCCGGAATCCGTTTGTCATCGGTGGCAAATCCCATAATGCCGCCTAAAAGAGCCCGGTCCGTACCATGGCCGCGGTAGGTCCTGGCGAAAGAGCCGTAAAGAGTAAATTCCACATCCGTAATGGGCCCCGGAATCATCTTCTGGGCCAGCAGGGCGATGGAGCAGGCGCCTGCGGTATGAGAGCTGGACGGTCCGATCATGTTGGGCCCCAGTACATCGAAAACGCTGATAAATGCCATATTATGGTCCTTCCTTATGAATATTTCCGGCAAAAGTACGAAATTGCGGTCAGCCGGTTGACGCTCTCTAGGTTGTAGTATATCATAGATCTTGTACATGAATCAAATTCATGAAATATATGGATGGCTTGAAAATTTTTAATAATAAATGGGGAAAATATCCATATGGAATTTCGACAGCTGCATACATTTGTAACAATTGCACAGGAGGAAAGCTTTTCCAGGGCGGCGGAGCTTTTGGGCTATTCCCAGTCGGCGGTGACGGTCCAGATCCGCAGGCTGGAGGGAGAACTGAAGGTACGCCTGTTTGACCGGATGGGAAAGCAGACCATCCTTACAGCCCAGGGCCGCCGGTTTCTGCAATATGCCAACGACATCCTGAGAGATCTGGAACAGGCAAAAATGGCGGTGAGCACAGAGGAGGAGCCCCATGAACCGCTTCATGTGGGGACCCTGGAGTCTCTGTGTTTTTCCAAACTGCCTCCCATATTGAAGTATTTCCGTGATCATTATCCGAAGGTTCCGGTGAAGATCACCACCGGTTCCCCGAAAGAACTGATCGGCATGATGGAAAGAAATCAGCTGGACCTGATCTATTTCCTGGACCGGTCCCGATACAGCAGCAGCTGGAATAAAGAGCTGGAAGTACGGGAACCGATCGTTTTCGTCGCTTCACCGGAATCGAAGCTGGCAGGAACGCGAGGACTGACAGTGGAGGAACTGCTGGAGGAGCCGTTTTTTCTGACGGAGAAAAATGAAAATTACCGCAGGGAGCTGGATCAGTTTCTGGAGTCAAAAAACAAGGGACTGACGCCGGTACTGGAAATCAGCAATACGGAATTTATCATTCAGAGTCTCCGGAGAAACAGGGGAATTTCATATCTTCCGTATTTTGCGGTAGAGGAAAGGATCAGGGAAGGAACGCTGGCTGTGCTGGATGTGACGGATTTTCGGGCAGTGATGTACCGGCAGCTGTTTTATCATAAAAATAAGTGGAAATCTCCGGAAATGGAGGAGTTTATCCGTCTGGCGGGTCTGGATCTGCAGAACAGCATAGAAACAGAACGTCGGGTTACAATGAAAAATAACGAAGGAGGCAGATTATGAGCGCACTGAAACTGAGAGAAGGGTTTTACTGGACGGGGATCATTGATGACAGTCTGAGAGTATTTGACATTATCATGTATACGGAATTCGGAACGACCTACAATTCCTATGTGATGAAGACGGGAGACAAGGTGGTTCTCTTTGAAACGGCAAAGGCAAAGTTCTTTGACCAGTATCTGGAAAACCTGAAGGAAGTGATCGATGTGAATGCCATCGATTATCTTGTGGTGAGTCATACGGAGCCGGACCATGCGGGAAGTGTGGAGCGCCTTCTGGAGCTGAGTCCGCAGATGAAGATCCTGGCTACCGGCTGCGCCATCGGATTTCTGAAGGAGATCGTGAACCGTGATTTTGTGTCGATTGCGGTGAAGGATGGGCAGAAGATGGAGATCGGAAACAAAACTCTGCGGTTCATGCATGTGCCCAATCTTCACTGGCCGGACACAATGTATACATTTATCGAGGAAGAGCAGATCCTGGTAACATGTGATTCCTTCGGAGCCCATTACTGTCTGCCGGAGGTGGTGTCCGGAAAGATCACGGCAGAAGAAGACTATGAAAAGGCACTGAAATACTATTACGACTGCATTATCGGGCCGTTCAAGCCCTTTATGCTCAAGGCACTTGACCGCGTGGAGCCGCTGGATATCTCCATGATCTGCACCGGTCACGGCCCGGTACTGGAAGAAAATAAGATCCGCCCGGTAATGAAGCTTTACCGTCAGTGGTCTTCTGTGGTCAACCCCAATCCCCGGAAAACAGTAATCATTCCTTATGTGAGTGCTTACGGATATACCAAGGAGCTGGCAGAGCATATTGCCAGGGGTGTGGCGGACAGCGGAGAGATCGATGTACGCAGCTATGATATGGTAGAGGCGGACAAGGCCAGGGTGACGGAGGAACTGCTTTTTGCAGACGGAATTCTTCTGGGCACACCTACCATCGTGGGAGAGGCATTAAGACCGATCTGGGAACTGACTCTGGATATGTTCCCGGCCACTCACGGAGGAAAGTACGCGGGAGCGTTCGGAAGCTACGGATGGAGCGGAGAAGGAGTGCCCCATATTATGGAAAGGCTTGCACAGCTCCGCATGAAAATGGCGGACAGCTTCCGGGTACGCTTCAAACCCAGTGAATCAGACCTGGTGGGAGCCTATGAATACGGATACCGCTTCGGCTGTATGGTGCTGAACAAAAAGCCGGAAGTTCCGGCCGGGGAGAAAAAGGGGAAAAAGCTGGTAAAATGTCTGGTGTGCGGAGAGATCTTTGACGCATCTCTGGAGATCTGTCCCGTATGCGGAGTAGGAAAAGAAAACTTTGTTCCGGCAGAAGACAGCGGAACGGATTTCGTGAACAATACCAAGGAATTTTATCTTATTTTGGGAAACGGAGCAGCTGGATTTAATGCGGCGAAGGCTATCAGGGAGCGGGATAAGACGGGAAGCATCGTCATAGTCTCCAATGAGCCGTATCCGGCTTACAACCGTCCCATGCTTACCAAAGCTATCGTATCCGGCCTGGAGCCGGATCAGATTGCTATTGCCGACAGCAGCTGGTATGAGGAAAACCGGATTTACCAGATGCTGGGCAGAACGGTAAAAGCAGTGGACATGAATGCCAGAGAAGTGCTTCTGGATGACGGAGGAAGGCTGTATTTCACCAAGCTGATCTATGCGCTGGGAAGTGAATGCTTCATTCCGCCCATTGAAGGGAGCACACTTCCTCAGGTAACGGCGATCCGCCGCCTGGATGACGTAAGAAAGCTGGAAGCTCTTATGAAGGAAGGAAAGAATGCCGTCGTGATCGGCGGCGGAGTACTGGGGCTGGAAGCGGCCTGGGAGTTAAAAAAGGCCGGACTTTCGGTTACGGTTCTGGAAGCAGCGCCCATGCTTATGGGACGGCAGCTGGATCAGGATTTCGGAGAACTGCTTCAGAAGATTGCCGGGGAAAACGGCGTTGCCATTCACACGGGCGTAACGATTTCTGCAATCACGGGAGAAGACCGGGTTACAGGAGTATCTCTGGCAGACGGAAGACAGTTCCCGGCAGATCTGGTAATTATTTCTGCCGGCGTGCGGGCCAATGTGGGACTGGCAAAGGAAATGGGACTGGAGATCGGACGGGCAGTGATCGTAAATGAGAAGATGGAGACGAGCGCGAAAGACGTGTATGCATGCGGGGACTGCGCAGAGTATAAGGGAATCAATTACGCCATCTGGCCGGAGGCAGTGGAGCAGGGAAAGACTGCAGGGGCAAATGCGGCCGGAGATACCGCAGAATATGAGACGGTTCCGGCGGCTCTCACATTCCATGGGCTGAATACGGAATTATTTGCCGCGGGAGACTGCGGAAAGAATCCCAATCTTCTGTATAAGACGGCAGAATTCCGGGATATGAGCCGGAAACAGTACAGAAAGTATTATTTCCTCAATGACCGTTTCTGCGGAGCCGTACTTCTGGGAGATACGTCCATGATGGCCAGAGTTACGGCAGACCTGGAGAAACACGCTTCCTATAAAGAAGTGATGGGGTGATGGAGCCGGAAGAGGGAAGGTTCATGAGAAACGGATGGAAAAAAGGCCCCATTCTGCTGCTGGCAGCTGTTCTCTTAACAGTATTTCTGCCGGGATGCAAAGAGAAGACCGGCTCTGCCGGCGAGGATGATCAGCCGGGGTTTCCGGTTGTAATGGGATATGGGCTGGCTGATCCGGGAGCTCCGCCTTTCTATGTGCCGGAATCCGTTCCGGAACCACTGGAGGAGGAAGAAGCAGCTGCCTGGCTGATGGGAGCATTTTATCAGGAAGGTTATATGGGATTTAAAGTTCTGATACAGGACCGGTCTCAGGAAAGAACTTATTCCGTCAGACGGAAAGCGCAGAGGGCTTCTTCAAAAGCGTGGGAAGGCGTGTATGTAGAAGCGGAAAAGAGGACTTTTCCGCCTGCTTCGGTGGGAGAGTTCAGAGAGGAGCCGGAAGAAAATACGCAGCCGTACAACGTTCATACGATATGCGGAGTCTGTGAGGCAAAAGGGCTGGATCCCAAACAGGGATTTGAGGCTGAGATCCGGATCGGCGGATTTTCCCGGGGATTTCCCGTAAAATTTGTTCCTGCCGGTGAGGTAAGAGCAGAGGAAAACAGAATCCTGTTTGCAGATGGAGGAAACTGCGGGGATTTTCTGTATGCTCAGGTTTTCAGCATGGAAGGGGAAGGAACCGGGAGAATTCCCCTAGAGATCCGTGCAGAATGGGAAAATGGAACTGTCCGGGACGGGAGAATGGCGGAATACGGATTTCACTCTTCAGGCAGACTGGCTCCGTCAGGCCTGATTCCCAACACGCTGTCCTGGTGGAAATGGGATGAGGCTCCGGAAGAGGGAACCGATGGGACTGCCGTCTCCCTGACCATAGGAAGGACCAGGATTGTTCAGGAAGAGAAGGTGGCCCTTTCCATTCCCATTCCGCCGGAAGACGGAAGGGTATCAGAGAAAACGGTTTCGGTGAAACTGGGAGACGGTACGCTCACATTCAGTGGAATGAAAAAGCGGAGTGATCCATATTACTGCGGAATACAGGACGGAGAGGAACAGTGTGTTCCCGCTTTTGATATGGAAGCAGCCGTTCTTTTCCCCAATGGGCGGCGGCTGACAGGGATTTACGGATGGAAGCCGGCAACAGACGGAACAGAGACTCTTTATGAGCATACAGATGTGCGGCTGTTTTCGGCGGAGAAGCAGGGGGGAGCAAAAGAGGATTCTCTCTGGCTGACAGGTCTGTATGAAGAGGGAGATCAGGAGCTTTTCCTGGAGCGGATCGGTCTTGTCTGGGAAGAGGATCAGGATGAGAAGATTCTGCTGAACGGGTGGAAAAGTATTTGACAGACAGCAGAGAAAACAGAAAACGGCTTCTCCGGGAAGATTCCCGGAGGGGCCGTTTTTTCACGGAAAAGTTTATCTTTTCATTTTCAGCTTTTCCTGTTCAATGATCTGACAGGAGCTGTTCAGATCCTGTCCCAGAATTTTGGCCAGCACATCCTCTTCCAGGGTGGGAGAGTAGTAAAAGCCCTGCTGGAAGGTACAGCCGGAGCCGTTCAGTACATCCAGCTGATTCTGGGTTTCCACACCTTCTGCAATAATATTCAGTCCCAGTTCCCTGGCAATCCGGATCAGCCCGCTGATGACGGCGGCAGCTTTGGGATTGGTTTCCAGCTGCCAGATAAACATCCGGTCCAGCTTCAGAGTGTTTACGGAAAGGTCCAGAATGCCTGCGATGCTGGAGAGACCGGATCCAAAATGATTCAGGATCAGCTCCACACCCATGGAGGACAGTTCCTGAAGCGTGGTCTGGGTGGTAAGGGATCCCATAGAGAAAATATCCTCCTGCAGTTCTACGGCCAGTTTGCCGGCAGGGATCTGATACTTCTCTATCAGGCCGGTCAGTTTTTCCGTAAAATCTTCCTGCAGAAACAGAACGGAAGAAACAGGAAGAGCAATGGAATCGAATTCCCTGCCTTCATCCAAAAGACGGCGGACACATGCTCCGGCCCGGTCCAGAGCATAGTATTCCACTGCCCGGATCTGTCCGGAATCTTCTGCAATGGGAAGAAACTCCTGAGAGCCTACCAGACCGATACCCGGAATAAAAATGCGCATATAATATTCCGCACGGGAAAAACGCTCCGTTTCAATGTTATAGGTAGGACGGTACCGAACTTCAATTTCATGGCGCTCAATAGCGTACTGAAGATGCTGGGCAATGGTCTGCCGGCGGAGGAAAGCGGCCTGCATCTGGCTGTCATAGACCAGATACTGGTTGGGACCGAGATCTCCGGCCTTGGCCAGCGCCATATCCAGAAGTTTCATCAGTTCCTCCGCAGAAGAGGCATATCCCGGATAAGGACAGAGGCCCAGCTGGGCAGTGCACAGGCAGTCTGTTCCGTTTACTTTCCACACATGGTCAAACTGGGCCAGGATATCTTCTGCCAGGTCGGAAGCCTCCGTGACGGTGAATTTTTCCAGAAAGATGAGAAATTCCACGCCGATATAGCGATATACAGGACAGCCGGATTCCTTTTCCAGATAGGAAATGATCTGAGCCAGCAGATCTTCACAATAGCTGTAGCCCAGGATATCATTGAGCTGTCTGAAATTTTCCAGGTGAATTTTCATCACTACGCCTTTGGAAGGGGTCTGATCCTGAAACAGAGCATTCAGACGGTCAGCAAGAGCTCCGTCTCCGTGCTCGGAAGGAAAAATGGTTAATCCTGCAGAAGGCTCCTGAACGGAGTCCTGGCCGGCCGTGATCTCCGTCGGATCCTTTTTATCTTTTTGAAACCATCCCATAGTATACTCCTTTCTTATATCACATGCCGTTTATGGAGAAAACGGCGGAATTTTCCTTTTCTATTCTATATAAAAAAGAGAAATAATGCAAATACTTCTTGATTTTCCATATAAATAAGAAGGAATACAGGAGGGAGAAAGCGGGAAAATCAGTGTTGACAAAAAAAAATAAACCGGGTATACTGATCTCTTGTTAGGTAGTAAACAATTATGAACCGAACAATTATGAACCGAACTGTTTCGGCTTATTGTCAGGATAATTTGGAGGTGAGAATATGAAACAGCTGACGGAGACAGAGGAAAATGCTGTTTGCTGCAAGGATGTGGTAGGATTGATCGATATGATTTCCAAGCAGTTCAAACGTCAGTTTCCACTGGTGGAAGAAGGGGACAGCGGACTGACGAACGTACAGAGACGGGTTTTGAATTTTATACTTCTTGCGACTCTGGATGGAGAAATTTATCAGAAGGATGTAGAAGAAAAATTTCATATCCGGCGTTCAACAGCCACCGGGATCCTGAAGCTGATGGAGAAGAATGGTTTTATTTACAGAGAAAGTGTAGAGCGGGATGCAAGATTGAAAAAAATACTGCCGACGGAAAAATCCATTGCTCTCAGAGAAGAGGTTCTGGAAACAATCCGTAAGCTGGAGATGAGAATGGCAGAGGGAATCAGAAAGGAAGATTTCCAGACCTGCATCGGCGTGCTGCAAAAAATGTCGGAGAACCTTTCCGGTGATGAAAAAGTAGTGAAGAAATAATAAGGAGGAGACAATGAACAGAAAGCTATTTCAATCAATCAGAGAATACAAGCGAGAATCCATATTAGCTCCCGTGTTCGTTATCCTTGAGGTATTGATGGAAGTGCTCATCCCCCTGCAGATGGCAAAGATCATCGATATAGGAATTCAGGGGCAGGACCTTCCCTACATTATCAAGATGGGCGTTATCCTGGTGATCATGGCAATGATCGCACTGTTTTTCGGAGTAAAGGCGGGAAATTATGCTGCAGTGGCAGCCGCGGGCTATGCAAAAAACCTGCGCCATGATATTTTTTACAAGATCCAGAATTTCTCATTTAAAAATATCGACCATTTTTCCACTCCCAGTCTGGTAACCAGACTGACTACGGATATCACCAATGTGCAGATGGCGTATATGATGAGCGTCCGTATGCTGTTCCGGGCACCGGTCATGATCATCCTTTCTCTGATCATGATCTTCACCATTAACGTGAAGATCGCGCTGGTTATGCTGGTACTGATTCCCGTGCTGGGAGGAATCCTGCTGTTTATTGCGAAGAAGGCCCATCCTCATTTCGTCAAGGTATTTGATGAATACGATGTGCTCAACAACAGCGTGCAGGAGAACGTTAACGCTGCCCGAGTAGTCAAGGCATACGTAAGGGAAGATTTTGAGATCCGGAAGTTCCATGGGATCTCCGGAGTGGTGTATGAGCTGTTTACCAGAGCGGAGAAGATCGTAGCCTGGAACTCTCCCACCATGCAGTTTACCCTGTACAGTGTGATCATTGTCATGGTGCTGATCGGAGGAGAAAGCATCGTCCGCGGCAGAATGGAAGTGGGCGAGCTGACCAGTGTGATCGTCTATGCCCTGTCCATCCTGATGTCTCTGATGATCGTAACCTTTGTATTCGTAATGATCATGATCGCAGAGGCTTCCACAGACCGTATTCTTGAGGTACTGAGCGAGGTGCCTGAGATGCAGGATCCGGAGGATGCGGTTCAGAGCGTTCCTGACGGAAGCATTGACTTTGAGGATGTGGATTTCAGCTATGCCGGCGAAGGCGGAGCTCTTGCTCTGAAGAAGATCAACCTTCATATTAAATCAGGTCAGACTGTGGGAATCATCGGCGGAACGGGAAGCGCCAAGACTTCTCTGGTAAATCTGATCCCCAGGCTTTATGATGTGACGGGAGGTTCTGTAAAGGTAGGCGGCATTGACGTGCGCCGTTATGGACTGGAGGCGCTTCGCGATCAGGTTTCCATGGTTCTGCAGAAAAACGTGCTGTTTACCGGAAGCATCTATGAAAATATCCGCTGGGGAGATGAAAGTGCTTCCGATGAAGAAGTACAGAGAGTGTGTCAGCTTGCTCAGGCGGACGGCTTTATCAATGAGTTTCCGGAAGGATATCATACCATGATCGTTGAGGGTGGAAACAATGTTTCCGGCGGTCAGAAGCAGAGACTCTGTATTGCCAGAGCGCTGCTGAAAAAGCCGAAAGTGCTGATCCTGGATGATTCCACCAGCGCGGTGGATACCAAGACAGATGCCCTGATCCGCAAGGCGTTCCGGGAAGAGATTCCGGATACCACAAAGATCATCATTGCTCAGAGGGTGTCCTCTGTGGAAGATGCGGATATGATCATTGTGATGGAAGACGGAAAGATCAACGGAATCGGCACTTCCGAAGAGCTTCTGAAGAATAATGCTATTTACAGAGAAGTATATGAATCCCAGGTGAAAGGAGGCAGCGAAAATGAATGACAATAAAAGACCTACAGTGACCAAAAACACGCTGAAGACAGCAAAGCGGCTTCTTGGTTATGTGACCCGGGATTATAAAGGAAAGTTCATATTCGTATGCTGCTGCATCTTTATGAGCTCCATCGCATCCATCTCCGTTTCCCTGTCGCTGAAATTTCTTCTGGACGGGTTTATTGTTCCGCTGATCGGTCATGAAAACCCGGATTTCACAGAGCTTTACAAGGCGCTGGCTGTTCTTGGAACGATTTTTCTGCTGGGAGTCATTGCCACATTCTGTTATACCAGACTGATGGTAAGCATTGGCCAGGGCGTGCTGAAAACGATTCGTGATGAAATGTTTGAGCACATGCAGAAGCTTCCGATCCGGTATTTTGACCAGAATACGAACGGATCCATCATGAGCCTTTACACCAACGATACAGATACACTCCGTCAGATGATCAACCAGTCCATTCCGCAGGTACTGATGTCTTCCCTGACGATCATTGTAACTTTTATCGCCATGGTAATGCTGAGCCCGCTTCTGACGGTGCTGGCTGTGATCATGATCATCCTTATGCTGATTGTGACCCGGAAGATCGGCGGCAACAGCGGCAGGTACTTTGTACGTCAGCAGAAGGACCTGGCAAATGTGACCGGTTTTGTGGAAGAGCATATGAGCGGACAGCGGGTGATCAAGATCTTCAACCATGAGAAGGTGGCGGAGGAAGAGTTTGACCGGCTGAATGAAAAGCTGTTCGACAGTGCGGCCAATGCCAATACCTATGCCAGCATCATGGGACCGGTTGTGGGCAATATCGGAAATATGCTGTTTGTACTGACTGCTGTGCTGGGAGGCTATCTCTCTGTTGCAGGTATCGGCGGAATCACCCTGGGCGTTATGGCATCTTATCTGCAGTTTACCAAGAGTTTTACGCAGCCCTTCATGCAGGTGGCTCAGCAGTTCAACTCCATCATCATGGCACTGGCAGGAGCCGAGAGAATCTTCAATATGATGGATGAAGAGCCGGAGGTGGATGACGGCTATGTAACTCTGGTCAATGCCAGAAAGGATGAGAACGGCCAGATCACAGAGTGCAGAGAGAGAACCGGTGTGTGGGCATGGAAACATCCCCATCAGGACGGAACGGTCACATATACGGAGCTTAAGGGAGATGTGCGTTTCTACGATATGTCCTTTGGCTATACGCCGGAAAAGACCGTTCTTCACGATCTGACCTTATATGCAAAACCGGGACAGAAGCTGGCTTTCGTAGGTTCTACGGGAGCCGGAAAGACAACGATCACCAATCTGATCAACCGTTTTTACGACGTGCAGGACGGAAAGATCCGCTATGACGGCATCAATATCAATAAGATCAAAAAAGCGGATCTTCGCCGGTCTCTGGGCATCGTGCTTCAGGATACCCATCTGTTCACCGGTACGATTATGGATAATATCCGGTACGGAAAGCTGGATGCCACGGATGAGGAGATCTATGCGGCGGCAAGGCTGGCCCATGCGGATCAGTTTATCCGCATGCTTCCTGACGGTTATCAGACCATGCTGACCAGCGACGGTGAGGAGCTGTCTCAGGGACAGCGTCAGCTGCTGGCAATTGCCAGAGCGGCAGTGGCAGATCCGCCTGTACTGATCCTGGACGAGGCCACATCCAGCATTGATACGAGAACGGAGAGCATTGTACAGAAGGGTATGGATAACCTGATGAAGGGAAGAACCGTATTTGTCATTGCCCATCGTCTGTCTACCATCCGGAACAGCGATGCCATCATGGTTCTCGATCATGGAAGAATCGTGGAGAGAGGCAGCCACGACGAACTGATCAAGGAGCATGGAATCTATTATCAGTTATATACGGGAAAACTGGAACTGGATTAAAACAGCAGATTCCCCTGAAGAACATCTCTGCGGAGGTGGATCTTCAGGGGATTTTTTTGCTGAAAAAAGTATGTCAATTCAAATGATATATCGGAAAAATTCAAAATAATAGGAGTTATATAAAATTTCATAAAAAAATATTTTGCATCAAACAGCAATTAGCTGTATAATAGTAATAATACGCGGGTATTTACAGATTCAATCAGGCGCCCGCTAACAGGAGCATCTGAAGAAAGGAGGACTTGTATGATTGAATTTCGCAATGTATCGAAAGCATATAAAAATAATGATGTGCTGCGGAATATTAATTTCACGATCTATGACGGTGAGATCGTGGTGCTGATCGGCCCGTCCGGATGCGGGAAGACAACCACGCTGAAAATGATCAACCGGCTGATCGAACCGACGGAGGGAGAGATCCTGATCAACGGGGAAAATATCATGGAAAAGGATCCCATTGCCCTGCGGCGGTCCATGGGATATGTGATCCAGCAGACCGGCCTGTTTCCCCATATGACGGTAAGGCAGAATATTGAGATCATTCCCCGCCTGGAAAAGAGATCCTCATCAGAGATCTGGCAGAATACCCAGAAGCTAATGAAAATGGTGGATCTGGATCCGGAAAAGTTTCTGGACCGCTACCCCATTCAGCTATCCGGCGGACAGCTTCAGAGAATCGGGGTGGCCAGGGCGTTTGCTACCAATCCGGATATCATCCTGATGGATGAACCGTTTTCAGCCCTGGATCCCATTACCCGGTCCGGTCTTCAGGATGCTCTGGTAAGCCTGCAGACCAGGATGAAGAAAACCATTGTGTTTGTTACCCATGACATGGACGAGGCGGTAAAGATTGCGGACCGGATCTGCATTATGTATCAGGGAGACATTCTTCAGTACGACAAGCCGGAAGAAATTCTGAAAAATCCGGCTCACGGTTTCGTGTCGGAATTTGTGGGAAAGAACCGTATCTGGTCCAATCCGGAGTTTATCCGCGCAGATGATATCATGATTACGGCTCCGGCGACTACGGAACCGGATATTCCCATGTTCAAGTGCATGGAAAAAATGCGTCTTCAGAAGGTCAACAGCCTGATGGTGGTGGATCCTATGGGAAGACTGGTGGGAATCGTGCGCGCCGCGCATATTCTGAAGGCAGCAGACAGGGAATCCCCGGTGGAGCAGGTGATGGTAAAGCCGAAGCATACGGCCAGACCGGAGACTTCCGTGGTGGAGCTTCTCCAGATGGTGAGAAAGTATGACATTGCCAGTATTCCGGTAGTGGACAGAGAAGATATTCTGCGGGGACTGGTGACCAATACCAGCCTGGTGACGGCACTGTCAAACCAGTTCCTCAGTGAAGAGATGATGGGACAGTTGGAGGAGGTGGAGGCATGAGCGGATTACTGAATTATCTTTCTCAGCAGCATGAGTACGTGGGAGAGCTTCTGCTGAGCCATATCCGGCTGTCGATTCTGTCTGTGGCCATGGCGATCGTGATCGGCATTCCCGTGGGTATTCTGATCGCCGATAAGGTGAAGGCCCAGAAGCCGGTGCTGGGGCTGGCCAATGTGGTGCAGGCCATTCCCAGTCTGGCGATTCTGGGATTTCTGGTTCCTTATATGGGAATCGGATCGAATACGGCAGTTTTTATGGTGGTGCTGTACTCTCTCCTGCCCATCCTGAAGAATACCTGCGCCGGTCTGGCAAATATCAATTCGGATGTGATTGAGGCTGCAAAAGGAATCGGAATGACCAGGCGTCAGGTTCTGTTCAAGGTGAAACTGCCGCTGGCGCTTCCGGTCATTATGGCTGGAATCCGGATCTCCAGCGTTACTGCCGTAGGACTGATGACTATTGCGGCGTACATAGGCGCAGGCGGGCTGGGCACACTGGTGATCAGCGGAATCCAGACGGACAATTCCAGCATGATTCTGGCGGGAGCCATTCCTGCCTGTATCCTGGCTCTTCTTATGGATTTTGTAATGGCCAGGGTGGAACGGGCGGTGACGCCCATTTCCCTGCGTCTGTCAGCTTCCCAGCTGACGCCGGAGAGAGAACAGCATGAGCGGAGAGAGCGAAAGGTCACTCTGGCGACGGTTTCCGCATTGCTGTGTGCAGCGGTGGTGATGATGGCTGCACAGTATTTTGCAGAAAAACCGGATCTGTGCATCGGCTCGAAAGAGGGATGCGAAAGTGTGATCATCGGAAATATGATGGCAGATCTGATCGAAGCGAAAACGGATCTGAAGGTGGAGAGGAAGATGTCTTTAGGAGGTACCATGATTGCCTTTGACGCCCTGGATCAGGGAGAGATCGATCTGTATCCGGAGTATACGGGAACCGTATATACGGCAGTGCTGGGGCAGGAGGCCAATCCGGGAATGACCAAGGAGGAGACTTATGAGGCGGTGTCCAAAGGACTGAAGGAAGAATACGGAATCGATACGCTGAATAACTTCGGTTTTAATAATACCTATGTGCTGGCCGTATCCAGAGAAACGGCGGAAAAGTACAATTTGAAAACCGTGTCGGATCTGATCAACGTAAACGGTCAGCTGCGGCTCGGGTGTTCTCCGGAATTTGCGGTGAGAGAGGACGGCCTTCCGGGAATTGAAAAGGTCTACGGACTGAAATTCAAATCCGTTCACAACTTTTCCGGAACTCTGATGTATACAGCTATTACTTCCGGAGAAGTGGATGTGATTACGGCGTTCTCCACAGACGGCCTGCTTCAGAAATATGATCTGGTGCTGCTGGAAGATGACCGCAATTTCTTCCCGCCTTATTTCATGCTTCCGATTGTAAACGAGAAGACACTGGAGAAATATCCGGAGATTGCTGAAGTTCTGTCCTGCCTGGATGATTTCATCGATGATGAGACGATGCAGAGCATGAACTACCGGGTAGTGGAGCTGGGAGAAGATCGGGCCGAGGTAGGACGGCAGTTCCTGCTGGACAATGGCCTGGTGACAGAGGAAGAACTGGCAAAGTAAAAAAGAGAAAATCAGAAAACAGGGCTGCTGCGGAAAGAAACCACAGCAGCCCTGTTTTGCTGGACAGAAATAAATGTTTTACCATATCAAGAGATGCTGCTATACTAAAGGCATGCTATCCGGAATCCGTTTATGGAGCTCTTGCTGGAAGCAGAAGTGCGGGAACTGCTGCTGTGGGGAAACGCAGAAAGAATTCTGAAGCTGCAGAACCGGAAAAAGAAAAGGAGTGAAGAGAGAAATGATGACCGTGGCCTATGCGGCGATTCTGTTTCTGGCCAATGTGCTGGGATCTCTGGCAGGCTTTGGAGCCGGACTTCTGAGTCTGCCGTTTCTGACGCAGATGTTTGACGCAAAAATGATCATTATAGCCACATCCATAACCTGCCTGCTCAATATTTACATAGCGGTGATCTGGAGGCAGTACATTCACTGGAAACATCTGGGGATCATGGTCCTGTATATGTGTATCGGCCTGCCGTTTGGAATTGCTTTCCTGAAATTCATGCCAGTTCCCGTGATCAAGTTCATGCTGGGGCTTCTGATGATCGGAGTGGGAATCTACGGTCTGGCAAAACTGCACTGGGAACAGGCGGCCAGCGTAAGATTCGGGAAGCTTCTCCTCAGGGTTTTCCTGCTGGCCGGCGGGATTGCGCAGGGGGCGGTATCCGGGGGAGGCAGTTTTGTGATCCTGTATGCTCAGCAGGAGATCAGCGATAAGCATACGTTCCGTGCTACCCTGGCCATGATGTGGACAATGGTCAACATAGTGGGAATTGTTCAGTACGGTGTGGCGGGAATGCTGTCCGCGGAATGCTTTCATTATGCTCTCATAGGAGCGCCTGCCGTATTTGCAGGAATCTGTCTGGGGGGAATGCTGAGCAGAAAGGTCAGCCAGAGAACATTTCTGTATGTGGTAAATATTCTGCTGATCGGAGCAGGAATCATCAGCTGTGTCGGGCAGGCAGCGGCGTAAACCGGATCAGGGAGCCGCATTAAGAAGAATGCGGTTTCCGCCTAAAAGAAAAACATCTTCTTCCTGATGGGTGGAGAGAAGAAGCAGACGGCCATTCAGTCTGCTTTTTATGTAGTTAATGGTCTGGCGTTTGGTTTCTTCATCCAGTCCGGTGAAAGGCTCATCCATGATTACGATATCTGAGGATGAGACCATGGCACGGCAGATGGCTGTGCGCCGTTTCATCCCTCCGCTCAGAGTGAAAACAGGCCGGTTTAAGGATTCTGCAGGGAGAATGGAGGAAAGTTCCTTTAAAATTTTTTCCTGTGACAGACGGCCTGCCGCCAGGCGGATGTTTTCGACAGGGGAGAAGGATTCACAGAGCCGGTCTTCCTGAAAAACTGCGGAAAAGCGGGGAGAGCGGTCCAGACCGCTGAAGCGGATCGTTCCGCTGTCAGGATGTTCCAGTCCCATGATCAGACGGAGGAGAGTGGTTTTTCCCGTTCCGGAAGGCCCCATGAGGCAGCAGGGCGAAACGGAAGAAAACTCCAGGGACAGATGATCCAGTACCTTTAAGGAATCGTAGGATTTACAGAGATGTTCTATGGAAATAACGGTCATGTGGGAGTCTCCTTTCGGTCAGCTCCGTGTGGGATTCTGGAAAGCAGGAACAGGAACAGTTTTTCAAACAGGGTGCTGACGGCGATGATCACCAGAGTCCATGCAAACAGGTTTGCTGTGTCCAGCCATGTTTTGGAAAGATAAAGCTGCCTGCCGATGGACCATCTGGGAGTACCGATCACTTCAGCCGCAACGCCGGATTTCCAGCTCATTCCCAGGGCGATGCGGCATCCTGCTTTTAAATGAGGAAGCAGAGCGGGAAGATACAGATAGCGGATTCTCCGCCGGAGCGGAATACGGAAAATCCGGGCCATTTCCAGCAGCTTCTGATCTGTACTGCGCAGTCCGGCCAGAGTATTCACATAAATAATGGGCAGGACTACCAGAAAAGAGATAAAAATACACAGATTATCCGATCCCATCCAGATAAGAGCAAGGATCACAAAAGAGGCCACCGGAACGGATTTCATCAGGGAAATGAGAGGAGCCAAAAGCTCTTCTGCCAGAGAAAAACGCAGAGCAGCTGATCCCAGCAGGATTCCTGAAAAAAAAGCAAGGAAGAATCCCAGACTGATTTTGGAAAAAGAGCCTATAATGGTCAGCCAGAAATCGGCAGTGACTGCCTGGGAAAAAAGCACGGCAATGACCTCGGCCGGTCCGACCAGAAGGATGGAATTTCCGACTGCTGCAGCGGCAGCCTGCCACAGGACCAGCCAGAACAGCAGAATAAGAGATTTTTTTATCCAGAGAGGGTATCGCATATATGACCTTTCTATAAAAAATAAAAGAAAAACGGCTGGGGGAATGCCGGATCACGGCCCTTCCCCAGCCGTTTTTCCTGCCTGCCGGACGGATAAGCCGGGGCAGGCAGGAAGCAGATCCGGATCAGGTTGCTCAGGGAATATAGTAGAAATCATCTCCCGGGAGGCTGCCGCCTACGGAAGAAGGATCCTGATCATAAAGTACCTGAAGATATCCGCTGAGAGCAGTCTTCATTTCTTCTCCCTTCAGACAGGTAATGTTGCAGTAGGGAATGGCTTTTTCCGCTACGGGAGCTTTTTCAATGATTCCCAGATCTGCTACCATCTGAGCGGCTTCCGCTACGTTCTCGTTTACAGCCAGGGCAGATTCTTCGTGCTCAGCCAGGAAGGTATTTACAGCCTCCTGGTTTTCCTCCAGAAAATCAGTACGGACTACGGTAACACCGGTGACCAGCGTGCTTCCGCCTGCCTGCTCCTGAACCTTGTTCCATTCAGCAGTCAGGTCCAGAACCATCTTCAGCTGATCATTCTGAGCCATGGCAGCCGTTACAAAGGGCTGGGGAAGGAGACCTACCGCATCCGGAGTCTCTTTCAGAACGGCAGCCACCTCTGCGGCTTCTGTCTTGTATTCCAGCTTGACATCATCAGTGGAAAGACCGTTGGCCTTCAGCAGATACTGCATTACATAATCGGGGGTGGTTCCCATACCGGTCATGTATACGGTTTTTCCCTTCAGGTCTGCCATGGACTGAATGGAATCATCTGCGGACACCACGTAGAGAACTCCCAGGGTGTTGATATCCAGAACGGTGATGTTTCCCTCTGTCTTATTATAAAGAACGCTGGCCACATTTGCGGGGATCAGGGCAATGTCCAGATCTCCCTTTACCAGAAGGCCGGTGATCTCATCGGCAGCAGTTGCCATGTTGAATTCATAATAATTTCCGGCTTCCCCGCTGTCAGCTTTTTCCATTACATAAACCAGTCCCATAGAAGTAGGACCGTTTAAGGAGCCGATTCTTACCGTTGGCTTGGAGCCGATGGCGTCGTCTGCCTGTGCATCGGTTTCTGACGGGGACGTGGTCTCCTCTGCAGAAGAAGCTTCCGCGGTTTCTGCAGACGGTGCGGCTGTGGTTTCGGTGGATTTCCCTCCGCAGCCGGCCAGAGAAAATGCGGTTAATGCGGCCAGAAGAAGTGCGGTTGTCTTTTTCATAATTTCATGATTCCTCCTCTTTCATATAATCAGGGCGGACAGGCCGCCCCATGCTTTGATAAGGGCATTATAGCACCAGGAAGAATGCTTGTCAAAAGCAGGACAGGACAGAACAGAGGACAGGGAGAGGGGATGAGGATTTGCAGATTCAGCACTTGATAAAAATATCACAATATGAGATAATAAATTTATCTGAGACCGGCCTGAAATGCCGGAATTCTGAGGGGAATTTTACATATTCGGAGGTAAAAGATATGAGGGTTACGATTTGTATAGGAAGTGCATGTCATTTAAAAGGGTCCAGAGAGGTGATCAGCCAGATGCAGGATCTGGTGGCGCAGAACGGCCTGTCAGACAAGGTGGATCTTAACGGCGCGTTCTGCTCCGGAAACTGTGTGAAGGAAGGGGTATGCGTGACCGTGGACGGAGAGCTTTACTCGGTAAAGCCGGAAGAGACCAAAGGCTTTTTTGAGAAGGAGATCCTTGGGAGGATGTAGCCATGGGAATTATTGACTTTAAGGCCACAAAATGCAAGCACTGCTACAAGTGCGTCCGCTACTGTGACGTAAAGGCCATTATGATCAGGGATGGCCGGGCGGAAATCATGCCGGACAAGTGTATTCTCTGCGGTCACTGTCTGTCCATTTGTCCTCAGGAGGCGAAAACACTTACCAGTGATCTGAGTCTGGTACGAGGAATGATCCGAAGAGGGGAAAAGGTGATCATTTCTCTGGCTCCTTCTTATATGGGACTTCTCAGCTACCGGACGATCGGTCAGGTAAAAAATGCGCTGAAGCAGCTGGGTTTTTTCGATGTGCGGGAGACGGCAGAAGGAGCGGCGGTAGTAACAGCGGAATATGCAAAACTCCTTGCAGAGGGGACTATGGAAAATATTATTACCACTTGCTGTCCCAGTGTGAATTCACTGATTGAGATCTATTATCCCGAGCTGGTACCTTATCTGGCGCCGGTGGTTTCCCCCATGATTGCTCACGGTATGATGATCAAAAAGCAGTATCCGGAGGCCAAAGTGGTTTTTCTGGGGCCGTGCATTGCCAAAAAGCAGGAATCGGAAGATGTGCGCCATGGAGATGTGATCGATGCAGTACTGAATTTTAACGATATCAAGAGATGGCTGGCAGATGAAAACATCGTGATCGAACAGTGTGAGGATGAGCCCTTTGAGCAGATCGATCCTAAGGTGAACCGTCTGTATCCGGTAACCAACGGAGTAGTGAATTCCGTGATCTCCACGGAAGAGCAGGCAGATCATTACCGCAAGTTCTACGTCCACGGGCTGTCCAACTGCATAGACCTGTGCAAGTCCATGCTTCGGGGAGAAATCAGGGGATGCTTTATTGAGATGAACAGCTGCTCAGGAGGATGTATCAAGGGACCTGCGGTGAATGACGAGACCATATCCAGATTCAAAGTAAAGCTGGATATGGAGGAAACCATCAGAAAGGAACCGGCAGACGGAGACCGGATCCGCCGGGTGAGGGAGGAACTTTCCTTTGCCAAGAGCTTTGAGGATCATTCTCCCAATGATCCCATGCCTACGGAGGCTCAGATTCAGGATATCCTGCGGATGACAGGGAAGACCAGGCCGGAGGATGAACTGAACTGCGGCGCATGCGGCTATCCCACATGCCGGGAAAAGGCAGTGGCTGTGTTCCAGAAAAAGGCAGAGCTGAACATGTGCATTCCGTTTATGCATGAGAAATCCGAGTCTTTTGCCAACCTGGTCATGGAAACGTCACCAAATGTGGTGCTGATTGTGGATCAGGATATGAAGATTCTGGAGTATTCTGCGGTTGGAGAAAAATATTTCGGGAAAACACGGCAGGAAGCTCTCCAGATGTACCTGTATGAATTTATTGATCCCGCTGATTTCCAGTGGGTACTGGATACGCATCAGAATATCCATGGAAAAAAGGTAACCTATACAGAATACGGGGTTACCATGCTTCAGAATATTGTATATATAAAGAAAGAAAATGCGGTACTGGCCACATTCATTGACATCACAAAGCAGGAGGACCAGGCCAGAGCAGACTATGAGACGAAGCTGGAGACCATTGATCTGGCGCAGAAGGTAATCCATAAGCAGATGATGGTAGCTCAGGAGATTGCCGGACTTTTGGGAGAGACGACGGCAGAGACGAAAACTACTCTGACAAAGCTGTGCAAGACCCTGCTGGACGACGGAAATGAAAGTGAGGTTCGATAAATGGGAATTACGGTGGACGTTGCCTACAAGAGCTTCAATAAGTTCGGCGAGGTTCTCTGCGGCGACAAAGTAGAGATTCTGCAGACCGAGGATTCCAATATCATGATCCTGGCGGACGGTATGGGAAGCGGAGTCAAGGCAAATATCCTGGCGACCCTTACCTCAAAGATCCTGGGTACGATGTTTCTGAACGGAGCCACACTGGAAGAATGTGTGGAAACAATCGTGGACACTCTCCCGATCTGCCAGGTAAGAAAGGTGGCATATTCCACATTCAGCATTCTTCAGGTTTTCCACAGCGGTGAAGCCTATCTGGTAGAATTTGACAATCCGGGATGTATTTATATCCGGGACGGACAGCTGGTGCCTATTCCGGAGAACATCCGGGTGATCAAGGACAAGAAGATCAATGAGTTCCGCTTCCGGGTGAAAAAGGGAGATGCACTCATTCTGATGAGCGACGGCACGGTCCACGCCGGCGTCGGGCAGCTGCTGAATTTCGGATGGCTCTGGGAGGACATTGCGGCTTATGCCCAGAAGCAGTACTGCAGGACGATTTCCGCAGCCCGTCTGGCTACGGCAGTGTGCGAAGCCTGTGACGAACTGTATATGTACCGTCCCGGAGACGATACAACGGTAGCCTGCATGCGGATCATCGATTCCAAGCCGGTGCATCTGATGACGGGACCGGCGGAAAACAAGGACGATGACAAAAAAATGGTTGACGAATTCATGAGCGGAGAGGATAATACGAAGCGGATAGTGTGCGGAGGAACCAGTGCAACGATCGTATCCAGAGTGCTGGGGAGGCCGCTGGACGTATCCTTGGACTATGTGGATCCGGAGATACCGCCCATGGCTTATATGGAAGGGATTGAACTGGTAACGGAAGGAGTGCTTACTCTGAACCGGGTGATCAAGCTGCTGCGCCGCTATGTGGAAAAAGAAGTGGTAACGGATGAATTTTTCCAGGAACTGGATAAAAAGAATGGGGCCTCCATGGTGGCGAAGATGCTGATTGAGGACTGCACGGAGCTGCATCTGTATGTGGGAAAGGCAATCAACAGTGCGTACCAGAATCCGGGCCTTCCCTTCGACCTGGGTATCCGCCAGAATCTGGTGGAACAGCTCAGGCACGCGGTGGAAGAGATGGGGAAACCGGTTACAGTGACCTACTATTAATAATAATTGCAAAGAGGAATGGCATATAAGCCGGCTGCGCTTGCGGAGCCGGAAAGGAAAAATGAGGAGGAAGAGGAAATGGTAACAAATGACGCGACACTGCTTCGTGTTAAACATGATGTGCTTTATGAGGTAGCAAAGGCTGCGTGGGAGGGACAGCTGGATGAGGTGAAAGAAGAGATCCCCTATCGCCTGATCCCGGGACCGCAGGCTCAGTTCCGCTGCTGTATCTATAAGGAAAGAGAAATTATCCGCCAAAGAGTAAAACTGGCTGTAGGACAGTGCCCGTCAGGCAAGGATTCCAGCAATGTGGTGCAGGTAATCAATGCGGCCTGCGAAGAGTGTCCCATTGCATCCTATATCGTAACAGACAACTGCCGGAAATGTATGGGAAAGGCCTGCCAGAATTCCTGTCATTTCGGCGCCATTACCATGGGAGAAAACCGGGCTCATATCGATCCCAACAAGTGTAAGGAATGCGGTATGTGTGCCAATGCCTGTCCCTACAATGCCATCGCCCATCTGGAGCGGCCCTGCAAGAAGGCCTGCCCGGTGGACGCCATTACCTATGACGAGTACGGCATCTGCGTGATCGATGAGAAAAAATGTATCCAGTGCGGAATGTGTATCCACAGCTGCCCGTTCGGAGCCATCGGTTCCAAGACGTTCATCGTGGATGTGATCAATCTGATCCGCGCCGGAAAGCGGGTTGTAGCCATGATCGCTCCCGCAGTGGAAGGTCAGTTCGGACCGGATATCACCATGGCCAGCTGGAGAACCGCTCTGAAAAAGATCGGTTTTGCGGACATGATCGAGGTGGCTCTCGGCGGTGACATGACGGCGGCTGCAGAGGCAGAAGAGTGGGCAGAGGCTTATAAACAGGGAAAGAAAATGACCACCTCCTGCTGCCCTGCATTTGTAAATATGATCAAACAGCATTTCCCCATGCTTCTGGACAATATGTCTACTACCGTATCTCCCATGTGCGGGGTATCCCGTATGATCAAGGCAGAGGATCCGGAGACGGTGACCGTGTTTATCGGACCGTGTATTGCAAAGAAGAGCGAGACCATGGATCTGAATATTCAGGGGAATGCAGACTATGCCCTGACTCTGGGAGAGGCCCGGGCCATGCTGAGAGCCAAGGGTGTGGAGCTGGAGCCGGAGGAGAACACTCTGCAGAATGGTTCCGTATTCGGAAAACGCTTTGGAAACGGCGGCGGCGTGACCGCAGCAGTTCTTCAGTGCCTGAAGGAACAGGGAGAAAATGCGGATATCAATGTGATGAAGTGCAACGGAGCTGCAGAATGTAAGAAAGCCCTTCTGCTCCTGAAGGTAGGAAAACTTCCTGCTGACTTTGTTGAGGGAATGGCCTGCGTGGGCGGCTGCGTGGGCGGCCCCAGCAAGCATAAGACGGAGCAGGAGGCAAAGAAAGCCAGAGATCTTCTCATCGGACAGGCAGACAAGAGAGAGGTTCACGAAAATCTGGGGAATTATCCCATGGACAAATTCTCTATGCACAGACACTGATCTGCCTATATCCGAAATTTACCAGTGACTTTTTCTGTTTCCTGTAGTATAATAATCATTAACCGGAAAGGTGCAGTATGATTGCCTGCTTTTGGAAGGCTTAGAAAAGCGCTTGCGGCGGGACAGTTTTATAAAATTTGGGAGAATAATATGAAAAAGTTACTGATGACAGCAGCAGTTCTGCTGGCGACAGCGTTCATGACAGTTCCGGTATTTGGAGCAGAGTCGGAGGCGGTGACCAAAAAGTCAGCCAGGGAGACGGCCAGCCGGATGGTTCCGGATGACAGCGTATTTCAGTACACAGAGCAGTGTAAGGAAGCGTTTGAAGTGGTATACTACAGCGAAGGGGAAAAGACCTATTACGCAGTAGGGGTTTCCGTTTTCACCGGAGAGGTTTCGTCAGTGTCCTTTGTCGCAGCAGATGACAAAGGCAGCAGAGAAGCGGTTCTGACAGAGGACCAGGTCAAGGAGATCGTAGCTTCCGACGCGGGAGAAGTGAATGTGGATCACGTGGCGCTGGATACAGTAGCCGGAAGAAAAAAGTATGAGGTGCAGTGTTCCGGAGAGGGATTTGAAGCGAGTTATTCCATTAATCCGGAAAACGGCAGAATTCTGGAAAAGAAGATTTACTACATGTAAAGAAGAAAAACGAAAGAGAGCGTTGCTCTGCGGATATGAGTTCATCTGCGGAGCAGCGCTCTTTTTTGTATGAGTATCAAACGGAAAATCAGTAGATCATATCAATCTTCCACTGACCATCTTTCAGCACCATCCAGAAACCTCTGGTTTCCCCGACCTGTACCTTGTGATCGATTTCTGTCAGCTGTGAAGCGTCTGTCTGATCCACCTGCTTCAGCAGCTCATCAGTAAACACTTTGCTTTCTCCCAGCGCCATCAGTTTTTCCGGGGAGGAAATATCCAGGATCGTGCCGTCTCCGGGGTAGATCTTTAAAGGGTAGGTACACTGTTTGGCCAGGGTTTCCAGATCCCGGTAATAGAACGTTCTCTGGAACTGCTCGGCAGTCTGAACCAGATCGGAGCCGGCCTTTTCCTGGGAACCTTTCATCTGAATCCGTGTCACCTTCCAGTTCTTGTTTTTCTTTTCCAGAGTGATTCCGTCCTCTTCGCCTAATTTCAGGGTTTTGCTGTTTTCGGCTTTGACTTTTGCCGCATTGACCGATCCGACAAGTTCCTGCATTTCTTTGGTAAAGATTTCTTTTTTATCAAGAGCACGGAAGGCTGACCGGCTTTTGATCTGGCTGGAGTTTCCGCTCCGGTCAATAAAGGTCAGCGGATAATTGCAAAGAGAGGAAAGACTGTTCAGGTCCTGCTCGTCGAAAGCCTTTTGGACCTGGACTGCCGTATCTCTCATGAGATCTTCAGCTGCCTGACTGGAAGTAGTCCTTCGTGACCGGCTTGTCCTTCTGGCCTCAGTGCTTTGCCGCGGGCTGTGTCTGGGCCTGGCGTATGACTGCACAGACGGAACAGATGCCGCAAGGACCAGTGCGAAGAGAAATGCGGCAGTTTTCAGTTTTTTTGCATTCTGTATGAATGGATTCCGTTTTTTCATTAGTATTACCTTCCTTTCTTTTTCTGCAGCAGCAGGGCTGCCTTTTGCTGTTGTACCTGTTAGACGAAACAGCTGCAGAAAAAGTTTCAGGAAGGCAAAATCTTCAGAAATCAGCCTTTTCCGTTCCAGCAGTAAGTGCAGAGCTTGCAGGGCTCAATGCCGATGGATTCAATCAGATCATCCAGACGATGGAAGCGCAGAGTGGTGAAGCCCAGTTGCTTCCGGATTTCCTCCACCATTTCCTTATAATTCTGACTGTCCGGATCGGCGTAGTCGGCAAGAACCTCCTGAGAAACATGATCCCCTTCCCGGTCACGGATGATGCGGCGGGTGATCAGATCCAGGTCGGAGGTGGAACGGGAGAAGTTCAGATAGGGGCAGGCAAATGTAATGGGGGGACATGCCGGCCGTACGTGAACCTCCTTGGCACCGCTGCGATAAAGAAAATCTGTGGTTTCTCCCAGCTGAGTGCCTCGCACGATGGAATCATCGATGAGAAGCAGGCGCTTATCACGAATCAGACAATCCACAGGAATCAGCTTCATTTTTGCAATCAGATTGCGTTGATCCTGATGCTGGGGCATAAATGACCGGGGCCAGGTGGGAGTATATTTGATGAACGGGCGTGAAAATGGAATACCGGATTCGTTGGCATATCCTACGGCATGAGCGGTCCCGGAATCGGGAACGCCGGCTACACTGTCAGCAGTAACTCCGCTGTCTCTTTTTGCCAGGAGACGGCCGCAGTTGTAGCGCATCTGTTCCACGTTTACGCCTTCATAGCTGGAGGTCGGGTATCCGTAATAGGTCCAGAGGAAGGAACAGATTTTCATTTCCTTTCTGGGAGCGCTGATGACCTCCACGCTTTCGGGGGTGACAAAATCGATTTCTCCCGGTCCCAGTTCGGAATAGTGGGTGTAGCCCAGATTCAGATAGGCAAAGTTCTCAAAGGAAACACAGAAAGCATCCTGCTTCTGACCGATGGTAATGGGAGTCCGGCCCATCCGGTCTCTGGAAGCGTAGATGCCGTCCGGGGTAAGAAGAAGGACAGACATGGAGCCTTTGATTTTCTCCTGAGCAAAAAGCAGTCCCTCTTTAATAGAAGATTTCTGATTGATCAGGGCCGCAACCAGCTCTGTTGAGTTGATCTTTCCGCCGCTCATTTCCATGAAATGGATATGGCCGGTGTGGAAGGCCTCATTGATCAGTTCTTTCGCGTTGGTGATGTTTCCCACGGTGGTAATGGCATAGCTGCCCAGGTGGGAATGGATCAGCAGGGGCTGGGGATCCATGTCAGAAATACAGCCGATTCCCAGATTTCCGGACAGCTCATCCAGATCATTTTCAAATTTTGTACGGAAAGGAGAGTTTTCTATATTGTGGATTGCGCGGTGGAAGCCGTCCTTTCCGTAAACGGCCATGCCGCCCCGCCTGGTTCCCAGGTGGGAGTGATAATCGATGCCAAAGAATAAGTCCAGTGTACAATTGGATTTTGATGCAACGCCAAAAATTCCGCCCATGAATAACGCTCCTTTTATGCTGGTTTATTAAAAAATAAAGAAAGGGGACTGCAGCCAGTCCCCTGGATTCGTTACCATAGTACCACATATTAGTATAATATAACAATAGAAAAAATATATGAAAAATACTTATAAATAAATGCTTTTTTCAGTTCCTGGAGCACACTACCAGGAGATCCCCTTCCAGGATCACCGTTTCTCCGTCAGGAATCACATCCTGACCGTGTCTCCGAATCAGCACTACCAGTGAGTCTCTCCGAAGGTCTGCGGCCTTCAGCGGCTTTCCGGCAATCCGGCTTTCGGAACCCACATGAATTTCAGAAAGCTCTATGCCGTCCCGGTCCTGATACTCTTCCGCACCGATGATCACGGAATCGCCTTCCAGAAGCATTGTATCGCCTTTGGGGATCACTGCCCGGCCGTCTCTGAGAACTGCGGCGATCAGAGCCCCGGGAATGGAGGAAATATCCTTTATTTCCTTTCGGATCCAGGGGTGGTCCTGACCGATTTCCAGACGGATGAAACGGATGGCGCATTCTTCCGAGTAATCATTGAAGGTCTTCAGCACGTTTTCATTGTTGTCAATCATGGACAGACGTTCTGCGGTAGCGGGAAGAAACGCACCCTGAAGCAGAAGAGAAAGAAGCACCACGCAGAATACCATGTGAAAGATGGATTCCTTCCCATACCCGGAAGACACGGCGGCCATAATGGAAAATACGATGGAAGCGGCGCCGCGCAGACCGGCAAAGGAAACTAGCAGCTGCTGATTCCGGGGAGCCCGGAAGGGGGTGAGCAGCAAAGAAACGGCAAGGGGCCGTGCAACTGCCGTCAGAAACAGAAATATCAGCAGGGCCGGAAAAAATACCTGAGGAAGCCGGGAAGGAAAGACCAGAAGCCCGAGAAGAAAGAAAATAAGCATCTGCATCATTCCGTTGAAGGCGTCAAAAAAGTTTACCAGACTGGTTTTTTTGGGAAGATCCTGGTTCCCCAGCATGATTCCGGCAATATAGGCGCTCAGATAGCCGTTTCCGCCCAGCAGAGCAGGAAGGGAGTAGGCAGCAAGAGCGACAGCGACCAGAAAGATGGATTCGAAGCCTTCTGAGCCGAAACGGACACGTCTCAGTACCCGGCCGCCGAGAAGAGCGGCTGCTGTACCGGCGGCAATTCCGTAGACCAGCTGGGCAAAGACAGAGCAGGCGATGGCAGCGGGAGACAGATCTCCGTCCATGGCGGAAAGAAGGATTACAGTGAGCATATAGGCACAGGGGTCATTGCTTCCGCTTTCGATTTCCAGCATGGAGGCAGTGCCGTATTTGAGATTCAGCCGGCGGGAACGAAGGATGGAGAATACGGAGGCAGCATCGGTAGAACCTAACACGGCACCTATGAGCATTCCTTCTGCCAGATCCATGCCCAGAACCATATGGCAGAATATCCCGGTGAGCCCGGCAGTGATGAGAACGCCTGCAGTGCTCAGAAGAGCGGCGCGGACAGCTACCGGCTTTGCGGCACTCCATTTGGTACCGAAGCCTCCGTAAAACATGATAAAGATCAGAGCGCAAGAGCAGATCTGCTCTGAAAGGGCGTAGTCCTCAAACTGGATTTTCAGCAGGCCGTCGGAACCGAAGAGCATTCCCAGGGCAATGAACAGAAGAAGGGTGGGGATTCCCAGGCGGCCGGACAATCTGCTTCCGGCAATACAGGCAATCAGTACAACGGCACTGAGGAGAAGAAAAAGGTTCATGAAGTTCCTCCTTGATACGGGAAATAGCATACAGGGATTTATGAAACCGCAGCCGCGGCATTTACTGATACCATTATATAACAGACCGGCCGGAAAAGAAAAGCCGTTCTCCGGAATCCGGGATCCGGCTGGCACCGGAGCGGATTCCTGAAGAACGGCTTTTTAGAGAAAATGAAAAGAAATTTCAGTTACAGTTCATTGATTTTTCTTTTCACGTAAGTGGTGTGGAGCAGATGATGAGCTTTTTCGCTGCCCGGTTCGCCCAGGTAGGTAGCATACAGTTCCTGGACAGCCGGATTTTCGTGGGATTTCCGGATTGTATCGGCCCTGTCATCATCGTAAAGGACCTTTGCCCGCAGTGCCCGGATATCTACGGTATTACGCACCCAGCCGGGCTGCTGAGGCTGACCGCCGCCGTTTACACAACCGCCGGGACAGCCCATGATCTCGATGAAGTGGTAAGATGCCTCTCCGTTCTTTACCCGGTTCAGCAGTTCTCTGGCGTTGCCCAGACCGGAGACCACGGCGACCTTTACATCCATACCGGCCACATGGTAGGTGGCTTCCTTGATGCCCTTTGTTCCGCGGACTTCTGTAAAATCCACATTTTCCAGTTCTTCTCCGGTCAGAGTTTCTACGGCAGTACGGAGAGCAGCTTCCATAACACCACCGGTAGCTCCGAAAATGGTTCCGGCACCGGTACTTAAGCCCAGAGGTGTGTCAAAATCTTCATCCGGAAGAGCGGTGAATCTGATGCCGCATTTACGGATCAGGCGGGCCAGCTCTCTGGTAGTCATGGAAAAGTCTACATCCGGCACGCCGTTGGCATTCTGATTGTCTCTTCCGATCTCAAACTTCTTGGCAGTGCAGGGCATAACGGATACAGAAACGATGTCCTTCGGGTCGATGCCGGCCTTCTCCGCATAGTAGGATTTGGCGATGGCGCCGAACATCTGCTGAGGAGATTTGCAGGAAGACAGGTTTTCTGTCATATCCGGGAAATAATGTTCACAGTATTTTACCCATCCGGGAGAACAGGAGGTGATCAGAGGAAGGACTCCTCCGTTCTTCACTCGCTGCAGGAATTCGTGTGCTTCCTCCATGATAGTCAGATCAGCGGCAAAATCTGTATCAAATACCTTGTCAAATCCCACTCTTCTCAGAGCGGCTACCATCTTGCCTTCCACGTTGGTTCCGATAGGATAGCCGAATTCCTCTCCCAGACCGGCTCTTACAGAGGGAGCGGTCTGCACGATCACATGCTTGGAAGGATCGGCAATAGCGGCCAGAACCTGGTCGGTACAGTCTTTTTCCTGAAGAGCTCCGGTAGGACAGACGGCAATACACTGACCGCAGGATACGCAGCTGGTCTCGCCCAGACCCATATCGAAGGCTGAACCGATGAAGGTCGCAAAGCCTCTCATATTTGCTCCGATGACGCCGATACCCTGAGTCTTTTCACAGACGGCTACGCAGCGGCGGCAGAGGATACATTTGCTGTTGTCGCGGAGCATATGGGCGGCACTGGAATCGATGACGGAAGGTGTTTTTTCTCCGTCGTAGCGTCCGTCGTCCTCTACGCCCAGCTCTTTGCAGAGCTGCTGAAGCTCGCAGTTTCCGCTTCTCACACAGGAGAGACAGCTGCGGTTATGGTTGGAAAGAAGAAGCTGAAGAGTCTTCTTTCTTGACGCCAGTACCTTGGGAGTGTTGGTCCACACTTCCATTCCTTCATTGATGGGATATACGCAGGAAACAACCAGGCTTTTTGCGCCCTTTACCTCTACCACGCACATCCGGCAGGCGCCGATTTCGTTGATCTCTTTTAAATAGCACAGCGTGGGAATCTCAATGTGTGCCAGCCTGGCTGCCTCCAGAATGGTTGAGCCTTTGGGAGCACTGACTTCCATGCCGTTGATTTTGATTGTGATATTCTCCATAGTGATCCCCCTCCATTACTGTTTGTAGATAGCGCCGAATTTACATTTCTCCATGCAGGCTCCGCATTTGATACATTTTTCCTGATCGATCATGTGCGGGTTTCTCACGGTGCCGGAGATGGCATTGTTGGGACAGCTGCGGGCGCACAACGTACAGCCCTTGCACTTGTCAGGATCAATATGGTAGGAGAGGAGCGCCTTGCAGACTCCGGCCGGGCAGCGTTTCTCCTTAATATGTGCCTCATACTCACTGCGGAAATAGCGGAGAGTGGAAAGCACCGGGTTGGGAGCGGTCTGTCCCAGTCCGCAGGCAGAGTTTTCTTTGATGTAGTAGCACAGATCTTCCAGCTTATCCAGATCTTCCATGGTAGCCTGGCCTTTTGTGATCTTCGTGAGAATCTCCAGCATACGTTTTGTGCCGATCCGGCAGGGAGTACACTTACCGCAGGATTCTTCCACAGTGAATTCCAGGAAGAATTTGGCAATGTCTACCATACAGTCCGTTTCATCCATAACGATCAGTCCGCCGGAGCCCATCATGGACCCGATGGAGATCAGGTTGTCATAATCGATGGGAATATCAAAATGTTCCGCCGGAATGCAGCCTCCGGACGGGCCTCCGGTCTGGGCAGCCTTGAACTTCTTGCCGCCGGGGATGCCGCCGCCGATTTCTTCTATGACTTCTCTTAAGGTGGTGCCCATGGGGATCTCTACCAGTCCGGTATTGTGGATCTTGCCGCCCAGGGCGAATACCTTGGTTCCTTTGGATTTTTCCGTACCCATGGAGGCGAACCATTCAGGACCGTTTAAGATGATCTGAGGAATATTGGCATAGGTCTCCACATTGTTCAGGATGGTCGGTTTTCCGAACAGGCCTTTCTGAGCCGGGAACGGAGGTCTGGGACGGGGTTCACCGCGGTTTCCTTCAATGGAAGTCATCAGGGCAGTCTCCTCGCCGCAGACGAATGCGCCGGCGCCTAAGCGCAGATCGATATCAAAATTAAAGCCGGTGCCGAAAATATCCTTTCCTAAAAGCTCCATTTCTCTCGCCTGGTCGATGGCGATCTTCAGTCTCTGTACGGCAATGGGATATTCGGCGCGGACGTAAATGTAGCCCTGGCTGGCTCCGATGGCATAGCCGGCAATGGCCATAGCTTCCAGTACGGCATGGGGATCACCTTCCAGAATGGAACGGTCCATGAACGCACCCGGATCGCCTTCATCCGCGTTGCAGCAGACGTATTTCTGATCGGCGTCATTCTGCTTTGCCAGCTTCCATTTCAGACCGGTGGGGAATCCGCCGCCGCCTCTGCCGCGAAGTCCGCTGTCCAGAAGAACCTGGATCACGTCGTCGGGAGTCATTTCCGTAAGTACCTTTCCCAGGGCCTGGTAGCCGCCGGTACCGATGTATTCCTCGATGACTTCCGGATTGATGATACCGCAGTTGCGCAGGGCGATGCGGTGCTGCTTTTTATAGAAATCCGTATCAATAAGGGCCTTGACTCCTGCTGGGGTTACGGTCTCCTGGTAAAGGAGACGTTTCACCACACGGCCTTTCAGCAGATGTTCGGATACGATTTCGGGAATATCCTCTTCCTTTACCATTGAGTAGAAGGAAGCGTCAGGATAAACGATCATAATGGGACCCAGGGCGCAGAGTCCGTGACAGCCGGTCTGAACAACAGCCACCTCATCGGAGAGGCCCTGCTTTTCCAGCTCTTCTTTCAGTTTTTCCATGATTTTCTGGCTTCCGGAGGAGGTGCAGCCCGTTCCTCCGCAGACCAATACGTGCGAACGATACATAAATGGGGTTCCTCCTTTTTATTTGATGTCGGCAGATGCCAGAGTATATTTTTCCACCACATGGCCGCCGATGAGATGGCGCTCCACTACTTCAGCCGCCTTGTCCGGATTCATTTTGATATAGGTAACCTTCGGTTTTCCCGGCTCCATTACTTCCACAATGGGCTCATACTGGCAGAGTCCGATGCAGCCGGTCTGGGTTACTGCTACTTTTCCGGTCAGTCCTTTTTCCTGGACCAGAGAGGAAAGGGCATTCAGTACGGGACGGGCCCCGCTGGCGATGCCGCAGGTGGCCATTCCTACCACCACCCGCGTGTGTGTATGATCTTCCGCGCGCATACTTACCTGATTCTGCATTTTCTCGCGGATCGCTCTCAGCTCTTCAAGAGATTTCATATTCGTTCCTCCTATCCGGCAAGCCTACAGGCTTGCCCCGCCGTCAGTTTCTAGTTTGTTTTCCGTCAGATAATCCATGATATAGGATGAGACTTCCGGAGTATCCAAGGGAACATCCCCGAGGATTTCCCGAAATTCCCGCGTATCCAGAGCGAAGGATCTGCCGTTGTACCGATAGGTATAGCGGAAATCCGTATCCGGATGGTAGACCACCAGAGTGTGAATGGTGCCGGATATGTCTCCCAGAGGCATCCGGTCAATATGGGACAGTACAAATACTGCTGTCACGGTGGTTCCTGCTCCCGGCTGTGACTTGATGGAAAAGCTTCCGCCTGTGCTCTCCGCTGCATATTTGAAAAACGGGACTCCCAGTCCGACTTTTCTGGTGGTTCTGGTTGTAAAGAACGGGTCGGTCACACGGCTGACCTGCTCTTGCGTCATTCCGCAGCCGTTGTCTTCAATGACCACCGTGAGCCGGTCCGCAGCTGTATCGGCATCCACAGAAATGGATACGAGAGAAGCCCCTGCCCGGGTGGAGTTTTCAGCCACATCCAGGATATTCAATGAAATTTCCGTCATCATGATTTACTGATATTTAGCCAGAATGGCTGGAATCTGGTCGGGAGTCAGGCGTCCGTATACTTCGTCATTGATCATCATGACCGGCGCAAGTCCGCAGGCTCCCACGCAGCGGCAGGAATCCAGGGAGAATTTTCCGTCGGGAGTGCATTCTCCGTTGGTGATTCCCAGAAGTTCTTCCAGCTTTTTGAAGATCTCACCGGAGCCTTTGACATAGCATGCGGTGCCCAGACATACAGATATCTGATATTTTCCTTTTGGCTGGAGTGCGAATTGAGCGTAGAAAGTGGATACACCATAGATTTTTTCCAGAGGAATTCCGGTCTCATCGGAAATCATGGTCTGGACTTCAATGGGAAGATAGCCGTAGATTTCCTGAGCCTTCTGCATAATGGGCATCAGGCATCCCTTGGTATCCCTGAGCCGGGCGATGGTCTCTTTCAGCTCCATCTCCTGCTCCTTTGTCCCGGAGAAGGGGACAGATTGTTTTTTGCAAGCCATTTTCAAACCTCCTCATTCAGTCATAACATTGTGCGGTACATAATGGTATATTAGCACATATAAATGTAAAAATCTACTAAAAAAAACGGGTTTGACACAAAAATAACAAATTATTTATGTTGATAATTGACAAAACGGATGGTATTCTATGGATATAATGAGACAGATTGTCTGATGGGTTCGGACGGATGAAGAAAGGGTGGATTGGCAATGACGGTAGAAGATGTTCGGGCGGCACTGGGAGCCAGAGTCCTGGTAGGCAGAGAACACCTGGATCGGGAGGTGAGATCGGCCTGCGGTTCGGATATGATGAGCGATGTGCTGGCTTTTTCCAAGGATCACAGTGTGCTTCTCACAGGGCTGGTAAACCCGCAGGTGGTCAGAACTGCTGAGATGCTGGATATTGTATGTATTATTTTTATCAGAGGGAAAAAGGCGGATGAAAAGCTGCTGGAGATGGCCAGGGAAAGAGACCTGGTGGTACTGGAGACGGGACACCGGATGTTTACGGCCTGCGGTCTGCTCTATCAGGCCGGTCTGCGGGGAGGTGCAATCTGATGGAGGATGCGATTGTACTGAAATATGGAATTTCTCCCGATGATTTTACACGGGCGGGGGAAGCCAGCAGCGATGTAAAGAGCAAACTGAAGCAGATGGGCGTTTCCCCGGAGGCTGTGAGGAAAGTGGCTATTGCCATGTATGAGGGGGAGATCAATATGGTGATCCACGCCAGAGGGGGAGAGATCACCGTAACCATTACACCGGAAAAGATCGTGATGGAACTGGCGGACGTGGGCCCCGGGATTCCGGATGTGGAACTGGCCATGAAAGCCGGATATTCCACGGCTCCTGACGAGATCCGCTCCCTGGGATTCGGGGCGGGAATGGGCCTGCCCAATATGAAGAAGTACACGGATGAAATGAAAATTGATACAACAGTGGGGGTAGGAACAACAATTACAATGGTGGTGTGGCTTTAATGGATAAGTTTTATCATTCCGTTCATCTTGACGAGGAACTGTGCAGGGGCTGTATCAACTGCATCAAGCGATGCCCCACGCAGGCGATCCGGGTAAGGAACGGAAAGGCAAGAATCAACAGCAAGTTCTGCATCGACTGCGGAGAGTGTATCCGGGTGTGTCCCCATCACGCAAAACAGGCGTCTTACGATAAGCTGGATGTACTGAAGGAGTACAGGTATACGGTAGCCCTTCCGGCTCCGTCTCTTTACAGTCAGTTCAATAATCTGGATGATGTGAATATTGTGCTCAATGCCCTGCTTCTCATGGGGTTTGATGACGTGATGGAAGTGAGCGCAGCGGCGGAACTGGTCAGCGAGGCTACCAGGGAGTATCTGGCGGAGCACCAGGAAAAACTTCCGCTGATCAGTACGGCCTGTCCGTCGGTGGTACGGCTGATCCGGGTCCGCTTTCCCAACCTGATTTCCCATCTTCTTCCGATCAACCCTCCTGTGGAGGTGGCAGCCTGCATGGCGGCCAGACGGGCGATGGAAAGGACAGGCCTGCCCAGGGAGGAAATCGGGATCTGCTTTATCTCGCCGTGTCCGTCCAAGGTGACGTACGCCCGTGCGCCTCTGGGTACGGAAAAAAGCCAGATCGACCGGGTCCTGGCCATTAAGGACGTATATCCCCGCCTCTTATCCTGCATGAAAGCGGTGGGACCGGATCCGAAGGAAATCGGCACTTCCGGAAAAATCGGCGTCAGCTGGGGCCGGAGCGGCGGAGAGGCAGGAGGCCTGTTTACGGAAAGCTACCTGGCGGCAGACGGAATTGAGAACGTGATCCGGGTACTGGAAGATCTGGAGGATCAGAAATTTTCCAATCTGCAGTTTGTGGAACTGGATGCCTGCAGCGGAGGCTGTGTGGGAGGGGTTCTGACTGTGGAGAATCCTTATGTGGCAGAAGTGAAGCTGAAGCGGCTGAGAAAGTATATGCCGGTGGCCAGAAGCCATATGGATGAGGAAGCCTATGCGGAGGAGTATATGGCCTGGACGAGAAAAGTAGATTATGAGCCGGTATTTTCTCTGGGACATAATATGATGGAGAGCTTTGCCAGACTGAATCA
>CALWRQ010000002.1 GCA_944383965.1 uncultured Lachnospiraceae bacterium | reverse complement strand
CGGGGAATCAAGAAATATGAAGATCTTCCGGAGAACTGCAGAAAGTACGTGGAATTCATAGAAAAGGAAATTGAAACTCCCATTACCATGGTTTCCAACGGACCGGAGAGAGACGAAATTATCTACAGATAAAACAGGTACAAAAAAGCGGGCTGCTCAGAGCCCGCTTTTTTCAGTCTTTGTGGATTCCTTTCCAAACCATCTGATATACATAAATCAGCACCGGAAGTACAATGCTGGCAAACAGTGCCGCCATCAGCATCCGGGGCGCATGGCTGCTCCCTGAAAAAGCCAGAATCAGAGCAGCGAGATATAAACCGGCCAGAACCAGCGCTCCGGCCAGGGCCAGAATCCGCTGGCCCCTGGAATAGTTCGAATCCTGTTTCAATTTTCGTTTCCTCCTTGCTTTCACCCTGTCTCCCGGATCACTCTTCGTCAGCCAGAGTTTCCCAGATTTCATACAGTTCCGCCAGGCGCCGGGCAATTTCCTCTTTCTCTTCATTGATTTCCCGGACCTTCTGATGATCGGTATAGATTTCCTCTTTTGTGAGCCGTTCATCCAGTTCCCCGTCCCTGGTCTCCAGAGAAGAGATTTCCTCCTCTGTCTTTTTCAGTTCATTCTGGCGTTTCCTTTTTCTGGCCTGTTCCTCCTTCTGGGCCTTCCAGTCCAGCTTGACCTCTGAGGGAGATTCCTCCTCCTGCTCCTTTTCCGGAGCAGCATAAAGGCCTTCCATAACTTCCTTCTTCTCCAGATAATAATCATAGTTTCCGATATAATTGATCAGCGTCTGATTTTTCAGGTCCAGAATTCGGGTCGCCGTTTTATTGATAAAATAACGGTCATGAGAAACGTAAAGCACCGTTCCCGTATAATGGATAAGAGCGTCTTCCAGAATCTCCTTTGATGTAATATCCAGATGGTTGGTGGGCTCGTCCAGGATGAGGAAATTGGCTTCCGAAAGCATGAGTTTTGCCAGAGATACCCGTCCCCGTTCTCCGCCGCTCAGGTCCTTGATCCGTTTGAATACATCATCTCCTGTAAAGAGGAAGGCCGCCAGGATATTCCGGATCTGAGTATTGTCCATGGAAGGATAGGTGTCCTGGAGTTCATCAAACAACGTTTTCTCCATATGAAGAACCTGATGCTCCTGGTCATAGTAGCCGATATGTACTTTGGAGCCCAGGCGGATTTCTCCCGAATCCGGTTCAGTCAGATGGTTCAGAATTTTAAGAATGGTGGTTTTTCCCGTCCCGTTATTTCCGATGATTGCTACCCGTTCTCCACGCTTGATTTCAAAATCCACATCCCGGAACAGAACCTGAGCGCCGAAGGACTTGGAAAGGCCCCGGACCGTAAGAACGTCGCTTCCGCTGATAATGTTCGGCTCCAGGCAGATGGTCATTTCATCGTTGATCTCCGCAGGCTTTTCAATCCGTTCTATTTTTTCAAGCATTTTTTCCCGGCTTTCCGCCCGTTTGATGGATTTTTCCCGGTTAAAGGATTTGAGTTTGGCGATCACTTCCTCCTGATGGCGGATTTCCTGCTGCTGGTTCAGCCAGGCTTTCATTTTCGCTTCCCGGAGCATGGCCCTCTTTTCGCTGTAAGCAGTATAATTGCCCTGAAATACAGATGCCTGTCCGCCGTCCAGTTCAATGATCTTTGTCACTACCCGATCGAGAAAATACCGGTCATGGGCAACGATGATCACAGCTCCCGGATAATTGATCAGATAAGTCTCCAGCCAGGCGATGGATTCCATGTCCAGATGGTTGGTCGGCTCATCCAGCATGATCACATCCGGCTTTGCCAGCAGAAGTTTTCCCAGAAAAACCCGGGTCTTCTGCCCGCCGGACAGAGCGGAAATCGGTTTTTCAAATTCCGATTCTTCAAAGCCAAGTCCCTTCAGGACGCCGGTGACCTCACTTTTCCAGGCATAGCCGTTTTCCAGTTCAAATTCATGGTTCAGGCGGCTGTAAAGGGAAAGGAGATTCTCCAGCTCCTCGCCGGAAACGGCTTTCATTTCTTTCTCCAGGTCTCTCAGCTTTTTCTCCATATCGATCAGAGGCTGTTTGACTTTTGTCAGCTCCTCAAAAATGGTACGGCTGCTGGTCAGATCCTGATGCTGGGCCAGATATCCCAGAGTTTTTCCTTTGGCAAGCACAGCTTCTCCGGAATCGGCAGGCAGTTCTCCCGTGATCATTTTCAGAAGAGTGGATTTCCCCGCCCCGTTAATTCCCACAACTGCGGCTTTTTCATGATCCTCTATATGAAAAGAAGCATCGGCAATCACTGTCTTGCTTCCAAAGGTTTTACTTAAATGGCTGCACGATAAAATCATGGTTTTCCTCCTCAAAGTTTTTCTCTCCGGAACGGACCGGCTCAGACCGGACAGAAGAGAATCCAAAATCACTGCTATAGTATAACACAGGTTTTCCGTTTTGGCGACTGTGACACAAATTGTTTGACATTATTTTATCACAAGGGTATAATAAAATTTAACAATGTTGACTTAAAAATATCAGACAGAGGAGCGATGAAACAGTGGAAAAGCAGATATCCAAAGCAGTCATCTCCAGACTGCCACGGTATTATCGATATTTGGGAGAGCTGATGGAAGATGGGGTAGAGAGAATCTCTTCCAATGAACTGAGTCAGCGCATGCACGTGACTGCATCCCAGATCCGGCAGGATCTGAACAATTTCGGAGGATTCGGTCAGCAGGGCTATGGATATAATGTAAAATTTCTTTATACAGAGATTGCAAAGATCCTGGGAATTGACCGGCAGCATAACCTGATCATCATCGGAGCCGGAAACCTGGGTCAGGCCATCGCCAATTATGCAAATTTTGAAAAGCGTGGGTTCGTAATCAAAGGGATGTTTGACATCAATCCGCGGCTGATCGGCCTGGTTGTACGAGGAATCGAGATCCGGGGAGTGGAGGATCTGGAACAGTTTATTATTGAGAATGAGGTGCAGATGGCTGCGCTGACCATCCCGAAGACAAAGGCTCCTGAGATTGCAGACCGGGTCATTCGGGCCGGAGTAAAGGGAATCTGGAATTTTGCCCACGTGGATCTGAATGTACCGGATGATGTGGTGGTAGAAAACGTTCACCTTTCAGAGAGCCTGATGCGTCTCTGCTATCGGGTGTGCAGCATGCAGGATGGGAAAAGCGGAGAAAAAGGTGCGTCATGATCATTGGTGTAGGGACGGATATGGTGGAAATCGGCAGAATCGAAAAGGCCTGTGAAAGACAGTCCTTCCTGAACCGTGTGTATACAGAAGAGGAATGCCGGCAGGCCGGGGGCAGCGCTACCCGGCTGGCCGGCAGTTTTGCTGTGAAAGAAGCGGTATCCAAAGTGTTCGGTACCGGATTCCGGGAATTCTGGCCGGATGAAATCGAGGTTCTCAGGGATCGCCTGGGAAAGCCTTATGTGGTGCTTCACGGAAAGGCCGGCCGGAAGGCAAAGGAACTGGGAATCACCAGAATTCATGTATCCATTACTGACACGGCAGAGTTTGCCACAGCATTTGCTGTGGGGGAAGGAGAAGACAGGCTATGAGATATCTGGTAAGCGGATCGCAGATGAAAGAAATCGACCGGTATACCATCGAAGAGATCGGCATTCCTTCGATGGTACTGATGGAGCGCGCGGCCATGGCAGTGGCGGCAGAAGCTCATCAGGCTGCCGGTCCTGGCGGACCGGTCATCGCAGCCGCCGGATTGGGAAATAACGGAGCAGATGCGGTGGCAGCTGCCCGTATGCTGAAGGAAATGGGGCATCCCGTTTCCCTGATCCTGGCGGGAGATCCGGACAGAGGGACCGAAGAACTGAAGATGCAGTTGAAGATTGCCGGAAGCCTGGGCATTCATCCGGAACATTTCAGGGATTTCATTCCGGGTCCATGCCGGGTTCTGATCGACGGGGTGTTCGGAGTAGGATTAAACCGCCCGGTGGAAGGAAATTATAAAGATTTTCTCCATTTTCTCAGTACGGTGCGGTCTCAGACCGTCATAGCCGTAGATCTTCCTTCCGGTATCAGCGCTGATACGGGGGCTGTGATGGGGCCGGCTGTGAAAGCGGATATAACAGTGACCTTCGGCTGTGAAAAAATAGGAACTGCTGTCTATCCGGGGAAATCTTTCTGCGGCCGGCTGGTTATAGCCGATGCGGGGTTTCCAAAAGCTGCCGTAGCGGCGGCGGCTCCTGCAGCTTTTACCTATGGGAAAGAAGACATTTGTATGCTTCCCTCCCGGCCTGCCCGGTCTCACAAAGGAACATTCGGGAAAGTGCTGGTAGCCGGCGGCCGGAAACATATGGCCGGAGCGGCCTTTCTTGCCGCCAGGGCCGCTTACCGCATGGGAGCCGGACTGGTGCAGATTCTTTCCACAGAAGAAAACCGGGAGATTTTCCAGACTCTTCTTCCGGAAGCGGTCATGATTCCGTGGGAGGAGGCAGGGCCGGAAACCGAGGCGCTGGAACGCCTATGCCGGGAGGCTTCCGCAGTAGTTCTTGGGCCGGGACTGGGCCGGGATGAACAGGCAGCTTCTCTTGTAAAAGCTGTCCTGAGTACAGCCTGTTCTCCTGTGGTTCTGGATGCGGATGGCCTGTATGCCCTATCTGTTTATCAGGAGCTTACCGGGTATTTTACAGAAAATATCGTAATCACCCCGCATATGCTGGAAATGGCCCGTCTGGCCCATGTCTCCCTGGAGGCCATACAGGCCGATCCGGTAAAGGCGGCGGCAGCTTATGCGGATCAGTACGGCATTACCTGTGTACTGAAAGACGCAGCCACTGTGGTGGCAGGGCGCAGCGGCAGCCTGTATATCAACAGCAGCGGCTGTCCGGCCATGGCCAAAGGTGGCTCCGGTGATGTGCTGGCAGGAGTGATCGGAGGACTTCTGGCTCAGGGAATGGAAGATGAACAGGCCGCTGCACTGGGCGTATTTCTTCATGGAATGGCAGGGGAAGCAGCCGCATCCGCTTTGGGAGACCGGGCTGTACTGGCACGGGACCTTGCAGATTTTCTGGGTGTTTTCCCCAATGATATAGAAAAGGAAGTATCACACAATGAATAAGATGGATCAGTATGAAAGAGGATATGTAACTGTAGATCTGGATGCCATGGAAGCCAATATGCAGGCCATCCGGAAAAGAGTCGGCTCAGGAACCGGCGTTATGGGAATCGTAAAAGCGGACGGATACGGGCATGGAGCCGTCCCCGTGGCAAAGACCATTGAACCTTATGTGGAAGGATACGGAGTGGCTACGATCGATGAGGCTCTGATTCTGCGCAGGCACGGTATTTCCAAGCCTATCCTGGTACTGGGAGTGACGCCGAAAATGCGTTTTGATGATCTTTTGAACTGCAGCATTTCCCCGACAATCTTCCAGTATGAAAAAGCGGAGCTTCTTTCAAAAAGAGCCAGGATCCTTGGAAAAAAGGGAACGATCCACATTGCTGTGGATACGGGCATGAGCCGGATCGGTCTGCAGCCGGATGAAGCATCTGCGGATATGGTGAAAAGGATCAGCCGCCTGCCCGGAATTTCCATCGGTGGGATCTTCACCCATTTTGCCAAGGCAGATGAGAAAGACAAAGAAAGTGCAGACAAGCAGCTGGCTTTATACTGTCATTTCCTCGACCTTCTGAAAGAGCGGGGAGTGGAGATTCCCCTCCGGCACTGTGCCAACAGCGCCGCAATCATTGATATGGATCGGTCTCATTTCAACATGGTCCGGGCCGGGATCATCATGTGCGGCCTTTACCCGTCGGACGAAGTGGAAACAGACCGTATCTCTCTACTTCCCGCCCTGGAGTGGAAAAGTGAGATCGTCTATATCAAGACCGTTCCCGCCGGAACTCCTGTAAGCTACGGCTGGACCTGTTTTACGGAGCGGGAGACCAGGATCGCCACTGTTCCCGTGGGCTATGCGGACGGATATCTGAGAAATCTTTCCAATAAGGGGGATGTGCTTATCCGCGGAAAGAGGGCCCGCATTCTGGGACGCATCTGCATGGATCAGATGATGGTGGATGTTACGGATATTCCGGAAGCAGAAGAAGGGGACGGCGTAACGCTGATCGGCAGAGACGGAGAGGAACGGATCTCCGTAGAAGAGCTGGCCGAGCGCAGCGGAGGTTTCCATTATGAGATCATCTGCGGCATTGGAATGCGCGTTCCGAGAGTATATCTGAAAAACAAAAAAATTATCGGTACCAAGGACTATTTCGGAGACGAGTATTTCGGCTTTGACTGATCCGTCTCCATCTGTCCGGTGTCATGTTTTCTGATTCCGTCATAAGATACAGCAGGAAGAGATTCCGGCCTGCAGCCGCTTCTCTCCCGGGTATAAAATTCCGGTGATCAGTCAATACTGGAAGTAAAATAACAAACGATGGAGTGTGAAAACGTGATTATCAGACGAGGGGATATTTATTATGCAGATTTAAGGCCTGTGGTCGGTTCCGAACAGGGCGGAGTACGGCCGGTGCTGATCATTCAGAACGATATCGGAAACCGTCACAGCCCTACAGTGATCTGCGCAGCGATTACCTCACGGATGAACAAGGCGAAGCTTCCCACTCATGTGGAGCTGGACCGGACCAGATGTGATATGGTAAAAGATTCGGTGATTCTTCTGGAGCAGCTGCGGACCATTGACAAGCAGAGGCTGAAAGAAAAAATATGCCATATTGACGGAGAACTGCAGCAGAAAGTGGACTGTGCGCTGATGGTCAGCCTGGAACTTTCTACATAGTCCGCATTGACGAATAGAATCAGATTTGATATGATAAACAGAGATTGGGGGCATATTTATGCCCCTTCCTATTGTAAACTTATGATGAGATAAAGGAGACAGGACAGAGAATGGACGATGGTTATTCGGGCATACAGATACTGGTGCTCTTGGGACTGGTGCTTATAGAGGCTGCAGCATATGGCTTTGGAGCAGCCATTCAGAATGTGAATGAGTCGGAGCTGGAAGCGCAGATGGAGGAAGGAAGCAGAAAAGCTGCCAGACTTCTCCGTATTGTCAACCGTCCTACAGTATTTATCAACACGATTCAGGTATTTACCAGCGCAGCTGCTTTGATTGTAGGTGCTTTCATTTTCCGCAGAACCGTGTGGAGCAGTTCCAATCCCCTGTATGCACTGGCAGAAGGACTGCTGTACATAATCTTTCTCGTTTCCTTCGGCATGGTCATTCCCAAACGCTGTGCCGCCAGAAAGCCGGAGCAGTGGGGATACGGAATGCTGCCTTTGATGTCGCTACTGATCAAAATATTCCGTCCGGTGACTGCAGTGATCAGCGGTGTATGTTTTGTTGTTTTGAAAGCAGTTGGAATCGATCTGTTTTCCAAGCAGGATAATGTTACGGAAGAGGATATCATGTCCATGGTCAATGAAGGTCATGAGCAGGGCATTCTGGAAGACAGCAAAGCGGAAATGATTACCAATATTTTCCAGCTCAATGACAAGCAGGCAGAAGACGTGATGACTCATCGGAAAAATGTGGTACTTCTGGACGGAAGCATGAGTCTGAAGGATGCCATTCATTTTATCCTTTCCGAAGGCAACCATTCCCGTTTCCCCGTATTCGGCGAAGATATGGACGACATTGTGGGCATTATCCATCTCCGGGACGTCATGGTCTGTGCGGAGAAGGAATCCTATGAGGACACGCCGATCAGGGAGATCCCCGGTCTGATGATGGAACCTCACTTTGTCCCGGAAAGCAGGAGCGTGGATTCCCTGTTTCAGGAAATGCAGTCCGGAAAAATCCATATGGTTGTCGTGGTGGATGAATACGGACAGCTGTCCGGAATCGTTACCATGGAGGACATTCTGGAAGAGATCGTAGGCAACATCATGGATGAGTACGATGAAGAGGAAGATCTGATCCATCCCTGTGAGGACGGCAGTTTCCTGCTGAACGGAATGGCTCCTCTGGAAGAAGTGGGAGAAGCCCTGAATCTTCAGTTCGGAGAAGAAGAGGAAGAGGCTTATGATACTCTGAACGGATTCCTGATCTCCAGGCTGGACCGGATTCCTGGGGAAGAGGAACGCCCGGTGATCCATTACGGAGGTTTTGATTTCCGGGTGGAACGGATGGAAAATAAACGGATCGCTTCCGTCCGGGCAGTTCCTGTCCGTAATCCAGGTACTTGTCAGAGAGAAAAAATGGTGGTAGAATAGGAAAGATGTTTTCAGTCCCTGCAGACTGAAATGGACAGAAGAAACAGAAAAACAGGAGAGAGAGCGTATGTCAGGACATTCCAAATTTGCGAATATCAAGCATAAAAAGGAGAAAAATGATGCGGCAAAAGGAAAAATCTTTACCGTAATCGGAAGAGAGATCGCCGTAGCAGTAAAGGAGGGCGGACCGGATCCGGCCAATAACAGCAAGCTGAGAGACGTGATCGCCAAGGCAAAAGCCAACAATATGCCGAATGATACGATTGAAAGAGGAATCAAGAAAGCGGCAGGCGATGCCAATTCCGTCAATTATGAGACCATTACCTATGAAGGTTACGGTCCGAGCGGTGTAGCCATTATTGTAGACACACTGACTGACAATAAGAACCGTACGGCTGCCAACGTAAGAAATGCGTTTACCAAAGGCGGCGGAAATGTGGGAACCACCGGCTGTGTGTCCTACATGTTTGATAAGAAAGGCCAGATCATCATCGATAAGGAAGAGTGCGAGATGGATGCCGATGAGCTGATGATGATCGCTCTGGACGCAGGCGCAGAAGACTTTTCAGAGGAAGAGGACAGCTTTGAAGTCCTTACTGATCCGGATGATTTCAGCAAGGTCAGAGAGGCTCTGGAAGCCGCCGGTATCCCTATGGCAGAGGCAGATGTGACCATGATTCCCCAGACCTGGGTGGAACTTTCCGATGAGGAAGATATCAAAAAAATCAACCGCATCCTGGACATGCTGGATGAGGATGATGACGTACAGGCAACGTACCATAACTGGGATGAGTAAGAATCCCTGAAAATTGATCAGACAGAAACCGGGCGTGACACGAGTTTTCGTGCCGCGCCTTCCTAATGCGTAAAAAAGAACAGGACTTGAAAGGAAGTGGATCAGTTGGAGAAACAGAACGCATATCTCCGGGAAATAGATGTGGATTATTCCTACCGTCTGGCGAAAAAAATGGAAACCTTCCGGACCAACGAAGTGCTGGGATACCGGACAGCCGGTTCCGCCGCAGAAATTGAAACCGGTCGGATGCTGGCAGAGGAAATGAGGGCCATTGGTCTGAAGGATGTTCACATGGATGAAATCATCATTGACTCCTGGGAATTCCGAAAGGCAGTGATGCGTTTTAAAGACAGTCAGGGAATTCTTCACGAATTCCAGCTGGGCGCTTATCAGGCGGACTTCCTGACCGACGGTTTTGCCTCGTTTCAGATCGAAGATCTGGGAAAAGGTACGGCAGCCGATTATGAAGGGAGAGATGTGACCGGCAAGCTGGTCATGGTGGATATTAACCAGAGGGAAGAGTGGTGGATCAATTTCCCTGTATATCAGGCTCATCTGAAAGGAGCCGCCGGACTGATTGCCGTCCAGGAAAACGGGTATGGAGAAATTGACGATACGGCTCTGAATGCTCAGGATCTGGCCGGTCCCTGTGATGCTCCTGCATTCTCCATGTCGCGCTCGGATGCCGCTCTGCTCCGCCGTGAGCTGCGAAGCAAAGGATCCGTTACCGTAGAGTTTGACGGAGACAGCCGGGTGAGGAAAAACAGCCCCGCCTATAATGTCTGGGGTGTCATTCCCGGAAAACGGGAAGACAGGATCCTTCTGACGGCTCATTACGACTCTTATTTTTCCGGCTTCCAGGATGACAACACTGCCGTTTCCATGATCATAAGCATGGCCCGTTCCCTGATCTCCTGCGGATATGAACCGGAACACACCATCGTCATCTGCGCTCTCGCGGCGGAGGAATGGGGTGTGATCAATTCCAAGTATGACTGGTCTGCCGGTGCCTGGAATCAGGTTTTCAAAAGAAGACCGGAGTGGAGAGGAACTACCGTTGTTGATCTGAACTTTGAGCTTCCCGCTCATGCCCATGACCGCCAGGATGCCATCCGGGGGATTTATGAATACCGGGATTTTCTGGAAACCTTTCTCCGTGAACTTCCTCCGGAAGTCGATCCGAAAGAAGCCTACCCGGACGGAATTACAGTATATACACCGATCGAGACATGGTCGGATGATTTTTCCATGGCAATCGGAGGAATTCCTTCTATTGTAAACGATTTTTCCGGCGGCAGGTTCATGGAAACCCACTACCACTCTCAGTTTGACAATGATGATTTTTATGATGAAAACGTGTACCGCTTTCATCATCAGCTGTACGGTCTTCTGGTCATGGCTTTTGATCAGACACCTACAGCGCCTCTGAATCCTTCTGAAGTGTTCCGGCAGATCCGGCGCAGCATCCGTCCGGTAACGGGAGAGGAAGATGAAAAGGCCATTCTTCTTCTGATGGACCGGTTATCAGAAGCAGAGGAGCTGGCAGAGAAGCTTTATAAGAAAGTTCGGACCGGGAACGCAGCGGGAATCCGGAATGACCGGCTTCAATCCGGACTTCTTGCTCTTTTCCAGAAGTGTCAGGATTATTTTGTCCGTCTGGACTGGCAGGACAATGTACTTTTTCCTCAGGAAGCTGTTCAGAACAACCTGCGCGCGCTCTGCGCCGCTTCCGGCCATCTGAAAGCCGGAGATGCTGCTTCTGCTCTTGAGGCTGTTTACAGCATTGATAACAGCCGTTATGCATTTCTGTTTGAAGAAGAGGTATACCGGTATTTTACCGAATACGTACTGCACCAGCCGGAAGACCGGCTCCAGTGGGGCGCCGGAAGGATTGTACACCATGAGAATCTGTATCGTCTGGTGGAACAGCTGAAGGAAAAGCACAAAAAAGGCTGCCGGAATCTGAAAGAAGAACTGGAAATGGCAAAAAAGGTAGAAGCACAGCAGAAAATGTGCTATGATGATGACATCCGTTATATTACAAGATCGGTAGAAAAGCTGATCACCGAAATGAAGAAACTGGAAGAGGGGTAACAGCGTGGAGAGCCAGACGTTATACCAGGTGCAGAAAAGGGATCTTCCCAGACTCAGGGAACTTCTTACCGATTGTTTCCAGGAGGACCCGTTATACTGCAGCCTGATACCGGACAAAGAAACCAGGGACCGGCTTCTGCCGGAACTGTTTGAATGCGATCTGTCGGAATTCTTTGAAAACTGTGAGATTTTTGCGGACAGCAGTGATCTGAACGGAGTTTTAGTTGTCTCAGACGAGTCGGAACCCTACAATGTATTTCAGTATTACCTGACCGAGCTGAAAGCCAGGCTGAAGACGGACGAGTATCTGATCAAGGAAGATATGAGCCTGAAGACCTTCTGCAACTTTCTGATCGGAAGGGATTATCTCAATTCCCGCTGGACCGATCAGCTTCACCAGGAAAACCGGCTTCACCTCATTTACCTGGCGGTGCGGCCTAATATGCAGCATCACGGGATTTCCGGCCTTCTGATCAAGGAAGCCATCCGCTATGCCCAGGAGCATCGGATGATGATCTCGCTGGAAACCCATAATGAAAAAAATGTAAGCCTGTACCGCCATTTCGGCTTCAAGGTTTACGGAGTAGTGGAAAAGCCTCCGTTTAAACTGAAGCAGTACTGCATGGTACGGGAAATCTGACCTTCAGAGAACAGCAGGGCAGGAAAGGAGAAGGCATGAAGAGAGAACAGATCATCACAAAAATGAAAGAAGAGGGGCTGGTTGCCGTTGTCAGAGCAGAGAGCAAAGAGCAGGGGGAAAAGATCATCGACGCTGTTGTGGCAGGAGGCATCCATTTTATTGAGATTACCATGACTGTTCCGGGGGCCATACATATTATCGAGGCTATGGCGGAAAAATATAAGGACCGTCCGGAAATCGTCATCGGAGCCGGAACCATACTTGATCCGGAAACAGCCCGGACAGCTATTCTGGCCGGAGCAGCCTATATTGTGGGACCTTCCCTCAATCTGGATGTGATACGGCTGTGCAACCGCTACTGCGTTCCGGTGATTCCCGGAGTGATGACTCCTACGGAAGCAGTGACCGCCCTGGAAGCAGGCTGCGGACTGTTAAAGGTCTTCCCCGGAAACGTAATGGGGCCGGGTGCCATCAAAGCCTTCCGCGGGCCGCTTCCCCAGGCAGATTATATGCCTACCGGCGGAGTGGATGTGGACAACGTGGCTCAGTGGATAAAGGCCGGCGCCTGCGCTGTCGGTACGGGAAGCAGCCTGACCAAGGGAGCAAAAACGGGAGATTACAAAGCTGTAACAGAAAAAGCCAGAGAATTTACAGCCGCAGTGAAAGCGGCCAGATCATAAAATGCGCGGGATGGGGGCATTCTCCCATCCTGCTTTGCTGAAAAGGAGATCATACAAAATGGCAAATATCGTGACCATGGGAGAGATCATGCTGAGGCTTTCCACGCCCCGGCATGAACGGCTGATCCAGGCGGACAGCTTTGACGTGAATTATGGCGGCGGAGAAGCCAACGTGGCTGTTTCCCTGGCAGGGTTCGGCCATCAAGCGGACTATGTGACCGCTGTGCCGGCCGGAGGCCTGGGCGACTGTGCCGTGGCTGCCCTGCGCAAATACGGAGTGGGGACTTCCCATATTTCCAGAAAGGGGGACCGGCTCGGAATCTATTTTCTGGAAACCGGCTCCTCCATCCGGCCTTCCTCCATTATCTATGACCGGGCCGGCTCTGCTATGGCAGCCGCTTCCCCCGAAGATTTTGATTTTGAACAGATCTTCCGGAACGCAGACTGGTTTCATATTTCCGGAATTACTCCGGCCATCAGTCCGCAGGGCGCGGCTCTCACCAAAGCAGCTCTGAAAGCAGCCCGCAGTGCGGGAGCGACGGTTTCCCTGGATCTGAACTACCGAAAAAAACTGTGGAGTCCTAAAGAGGCCCGTGCAGTAATGACTCCTCTTATGGAATACGTAGATGTGTGCATCGGAAATGAGGAGGATGCAGAACAGGTTCTGGGATTTAAGCCGGGAGACAGCGATGTCTCTGCCGGAGAGCTGGAGCTGGACGGCTACAGACATATGTTTGAAGAAATGCAGAAACGATTCGGCTTCCGGTATGTAGTCAGTTCCCTCCGGGAAAGCTACTCTGCTTCTCATAATGGCTGGTCTGCCTGCATCTTAGACGGCCGGACCAAGGAATTCTATTCTGCTTCCCGCTATACGCTTACCCCCATTGTGGACCGGGTGGGCGGAGGAGATGCCTTTGCTGCCGGTCTGATCGGAGAGCTTGCAGACGGTGCAGACTGGAGAGAGGCTCTGGAATTTGCCGTGGCTGCCTCTGCTCTCAAGCACACCATTCATGGAGACTTCAATCTGGTAAGCCGGGAGGAAGTGAAGAATCTGATGAAAGGGGATACTTCCGGCCGTGTTCAGCGCTGAGTCCTGAGCAATGCCGGAATGAACTCCTGATACGTCAATACTGCAATCGGAGGGGAAAGAATTATGGATCTGCTGACGTTATTTACACTGGCCGTAGGCCTTTCCATGGACGCCTTTGCCGTTTCTGTCTGCAAAGGCCTTTCCATGAAAAAAATCACTCTCGGAAAATCAGTGATCGTAGGCTTGTGGTTCGGAGGATTTCAGGCCGGAATGCCTCTTTTGGGATATCTGCTCGGAATTCAGTTCCGCGACAGAATCACCGCTGTCGATCACTGGATCGCTTTCGTACTGCTGTGCTTCATCGGAATCAATATGCTGCGGGAAGCAGTGGCAGAAGAGGATGAAGAAGACTGCTGTGAAAACGGAGCATCTCTGGCCGCAAAGGACATGTTCCTTCTGGCAGTAGCTACCAGCATTGACGCCCTGGCCGTAGGGATCACGTTTGCTTTTCTGGATGTATCCATTCTGCCTGCAGTTGCCTTTATCGGTGTAGTTACCTTTCTTCTTTCCGGTGCGGGAGTGAAAGTGGGCAATGTGTTCGGCGCAAAATATGAATCCCGGGCCGAGCTGGCAGGCGGAATCATTCTTATTCTGCTTGGCGCAAAAATCCTTCTGGAGCACCTGGGAATTCTGGGATGATGACCGTTTCCCATAAAATTAAGAAAAATCAGCGTAAAATTTCGCAAATATATATGGTATAACGAAGAAAACTGTGATAAAGTGGTAAGAAGAAGATTATCAACCGATCTATCATCTGCACAATGCTGAGAAAGGTTACTATGGACACAGAGCAAAAAATCCGGGGAGGCCGGAAAAGCCGGCCTGCCTCACGGAAGCATGGAAAAAACAAACTGCTTTATTATCTGGGAATCCTGTTCGGTCCTTTGCTGAAAGTACTGAAGATTTTAGTCAGAGCAATGGCTGTCGTTTTTGCATTAGCCCTTGTTGTCTGCATCATCGTGGGTGTGACGAAGGTATATCCGGCTTATGTGGAATACAAGCAGGCGGCAGAACAGCTGGTGGAAAACAGCTCCCTGGATACATTCCGCCTGCAGGAGTCCAGTTATATTTATGACAGCAGCGGAAATGTGATCGCCAAACTGACCAAGGATGAGGATTCTTTCTATCTGCCCTATGATCAGATCCCTCAGTACGCCGTTCAGGCTTTTGTAGCTGTAGAGGATCGGACTTTCTGGGAAAATTCGGGAATTGATCTGAAAGGGATTCTGCGTGTCGGGATCCGATATCTGTATACGGAAGGAGAAGAGGTTCACGGCGCCAGCACCATAACTCAGCAGCTGGCCAGAAACCGTTTTCTCACCAGGGAAGTTTCTCTGGAAAGAAAGGCCAAGGAGATGCTCATCGCCCTCGAGCTGACAAAAAAGTATTCCAAAGAGCAGATTATGGAATTCTATATCAATGATATCAGCTTTGCCAACACCTATTACGGGCTGGAGGCAGCCGCCCGGGGATATTTCGGAAAATCCTCCGACGAACTGAGTCTGAGTCAGATTGCATACCTTTGTGCCATCCCCAATTCACCGACTTACTACAATCCCTACCGTCATCCGGACAACGCCTTGAAACGTCGGGATAAAATCCTTGATGATATGCTGGAAATGGGCTATATTACTCAGGAACAGCATGATGAGGCAGTTGCGGAAGAAATTCAGATCTCCAAGCCGGATTACGGATTCCGTAATTATGAAACTACATATGCCATCGACTGCGCCGTGCGTTATCTGATGGAGCTGGACGGTTTCTCTTTCCAGTATGGTTTCCGGGATGATGAAGCCTATCAGGAATATACAGAGCGCTATGATGAGGCCTATGCGGCCGCCAAAGAGGATCTGTATACGGGAGGTTACCAGATCTACACATCCCTGGATCCGGAAAAACAAGACTATCTTCAGAAGTCCATTGATGAAAACTTAAGTTTCAAGAATGAAACTACCTCAGACGGGGTTTATACCCTTCAGGGGGCAGCAACCGTTATTGACAATCAGACGGGAAAAGTTGTGGCTATTGTAGGAGGCCGAAGTCAGGAAACCGGTGTATATGGTCTGAACCGTGCCTATCAGAGCGACCGGCAGCCGGGAAGTGCCATCAAGCCGCTTATCGTCTATGCACCCGCTCTTGAAAACGGCTATACTTCCTCCACCATTGTCAAAAATGTTGATGTCAGTGCAGCCAAAAAAGCAGAAGAAGGAGACGACCTGACAAAGCTGCCCGGTTCTACCATGACGCTCCGGAAAGCAGTAGAGCAGAGTAAAAACGGTGTGGCCTGGTCGGTCTACGCAGACATTACTCCGGAAGTGGGAATGTCCTACCTGACCAAAATGCGTTTTGATAATATCGTTCCGGATGATTATTATCTGGCCGCCTGTCTGGGAGGTTTCACCCATGGAGTAACTACGGAAGAGATGGCGGGCGCCTATGCGGCCCTGGCCAATGAAGGAATTTACAGGGATCCTACCTGCATTACTTCCATGAAGGACAAATACGGGGAAGAGATCTATGAAGATCCGGAAGAAATCCGGGTCTATAAAAAGAACACTGCTCTGGTGATGGTAGATATTCTGAAAGGCGTGGTTTCCCGAGGAACCGCCAGCGGTATGGGATGGAACAGCGATATTGAGGCGGCTGGAAAAACAGGTACTACCAATAACAGCAAGGATGGCTGGTTCTGCGGTATTACCCCCTATTATACCATGACGGTATGGGTGGGATACGATCTGCCCAGAGAACTGTCATCCCTCTGGGGAAGCACCTATCCTGCCCAGATCTGGAAAGATTCCATGTCCCATTTCACAGAGGGTCTGGAGGCAGCCTCTTTTGAGGAGCCCGAACCGGAAAAGGGGACCAAGAAAGATGTGGTCGTGGAAACTCAGCCCGCTTCAGCTCCTGATACCGTTCCTGACACAGAAGCGCCTACCGAACCTCCCACGGAAGCTCCTGCCGAGCCTGTAACCGGTATTTACGGAGGTCCCGGCATCGGACTGGATTAATAAAAGCACAGAAAAAGAACCGGAAGGGGAGCCATTCAGCTCCGCCAATCCGGTTCTTCTTTTTTCGGTAATCTGTCAGTATCCGATCAGAGAACGAAGATCAGCCAGAAAATCCGGATAGGAAATATCCACGCAGTTCCATTCCGGAATATGAGTTTCTCCCTCAGCCATCAGAGCTGCTATGGCAAAGGTCATGGCAATCCGATGATCGTTTCTGGAGCTGATCACTGCTCCGTGAAGAGGCCTTCCTCCCCGTATGATCATTCCGTCTTCCGTTTCCTCTGCATCTGCCCCCATGGCACGCAGATTGGTCACCATCGCTTCAATGCGATTGGATTCCTTCACTTTCAGCTCGCCCGCATCCCGGATCACCGTTTCTCCCTCTGCAAAACAGGCGGCTGCGGCAATCACAGGCAGCTCATCGATCAGAGTAGGAATCACATCGCCTTCGATCACTGTTCCATGAAGAGAGCCGGCACTTACAAGCAGGTCTGCAGCCGGTTCCCCCCCGCAGAGATAGGTATGGGGCATTTCAATACGCCCCCCCATCTGACGGAATACCCGGATCACTCCATCCCGGGTGGGATTGATGCCCACATTTCTGAGAAGGATCTGTGAACCGGGCACCAGAAGTCCGGCTGCCAGGAAAAACGCAGCGGAAGATATGTCTCCCGGCACCTGAATGCTCTGTCCGTAAAGTTCTGATGCGGGACGAATCACCGCTGTGGTTCCCTCAGACCGGATATCTGCTCCGAAGGAAGAGAGCATCCGTTCGGTATGATCTCTGGAAAGAGCCGGTTCCGTTACCTGCGTTTCCCCATCCGCATAGAGCCCTGCAAGAAGAACAGCGGATTTTACCTGGGCAGAAGCCACAGGAGTGGAATAGCAGATCCCATGGAGAGGAGCTCCCTGAATAAAAAGAGGAGCACAGCCGTTTTCTTTTATGCTTCTGATCTGGGCACCCATCCGTGACAGGGGCTCCATGATCCTTCCCATCGGACGCTTCTGTATGGATTCATCTCCTGTGAGCGTCACGTCAAAGTCCTGACCGGCTAAAATTCCGCTGATCAGACGGGTCGTTGTTCCGCTGTTCCCGCAGTCAAGCACCCCTTCCGGCTTTTGCAGGCCGTGCAGCCCTTTTCCATGGACCAGTATTTTTCCGTCCTTCTCTTCAATATCAATTCCCATCTGCCGGAAGCAGGAGATCGTGGAAAGGCAGTCTGCACCTTTCAGGAAATGGGAAATCTCCGTAGTTCCCTTTGCCAGCGCCCCGAACATGATACTGCGGTGGGAGATGGATTTATCTCCCGGTATTTCCAGGCTTCCCTTCAGGGGAGCACTCCGTGAAAATTTCATATCAGCTTCCTCTCTTTTCTGCAGTCATTTTCCGCATTCACGGAATAAGCGTATATTTGTAATCTTCCAGTCGGTTCCAGGCCGCGTCTCTGGAGGCTTCATCATAGAACGAGATCCGCAGAGCACCTTCTCCGTGCTCCCGGTTGTGATTGATCCCGATGTTTTTTATACTGATGCCTTTTGCCGCCAGGATCACGGACAGAGTAGAAATGGATCCCACCTCGTCCACAATGTCCACGGAAAAAGAATAGTCCGGTTCAATGGCTCCCCGGTTCCGGTCGGAAATAGAATTGCGGTAGTCCCTGGAAGAGGAGAAGAGCCTTCTTACAGCCGCCTCATCCTTTTCCTGCAGGGCCGCAAGGACGGAAGTAAGCTCTCCGATATACCGCTCCAGCATACGGGAGATATTTTCTGTATTGGTCATGCAGATCTGCTCCCACATTTCGGGAGAGGCGGAAGCAATCCTGGTAATATCCTTAAATCCTCCGGCGGCGATCTGTTTCATGGTTTCCCTGGAATCATCCGAATCCCGTACCAGGTTAACCAGGCTGGATGCAACAATATGCGGCAGATGGCTGATGGCAGCTACAGCCAGATCGTGCTCCCTGCAGGAAAGCACCATGGGGATGGCATTGACTGCCTGAGCAATCTCCCGAAGCCGCTGCACGTTTTCTTCCGGAGCGCCTTCCGGAGGAGTGATCATATAATATGCATTTTCCAGCAGATGGTCCGATGAATTCTCATATCCCGTTTTTTCCGAACCTGCCATGGGATGTCCTCCCACAAAACAATCTTCCATGGAAAGCTCCCTGGCTGCACGGTGGATGCTGGTTTTTGTGCTTCCCACATCCGTCACCAGCGCTCCCGGTTTCAGATACGGCTTTATCATCCTTAAATACTGTTCATTGTACTCTACAGGAGTGCAGAGGAAGATCATGTCACACTGGCCGATGGTTTCATCCACTCTGTCCAGAATCACATCCACCACGCCGTCAGCCTTTGCCTGAATCAGCTTATCCGCAGAACGCATATATGCCATGACCGTCAGCTGCGGATCCGCTTTTTTCAGCGCTCTGGCCAGTGATCCCCCGATCAGGCCCAGACCGATAAAGCCAACTGTCGATTCCTTCATGTTGTTTCCCCCTGTTCTTAACCCAGTTTCCGGCCGGCCAGATCGGCATAAGGTTTCAGATCACTCATCAGACGGTCAAAATTGCTGAATGTGAGAGACTGAGGCCCGTCAGAAAGCGCTCTTTCCGGACAGGGATGCACCTCAATCATCAGCCCGTCTGCACCGACCGCCACTGCCGCCTTCGCCAGCGGCGGAACATAGGACCATACGCCGGTGGCATGGCTGGGATCTACAATGATGGGAAGATGGCTTTTCTGCCGGATTACCGGAACTGCGCTGAGATCCAGAGTATTTCTGGTGGATGTTTCATAAGTGCGGATGCCTCTTTCGCAGAGAACGATTTTTTCATTTCCTTCCGATATGATATACTCCGCAGCGTTCATCCACTCGTCAATGGTAGCGGCCAGACCTCTTTTCAGCAGAACGGGAATTCCGGAACGTCCGCATTCCTTTAACAGCTCAAAATTCTGCATGTTCCTGGCGCCGATCTGGATCATATCCACATATTTGGCCGCTGCCTCCAGAGCCCTCTGACTGGTCACCTCACAGATCACCGCAAGGCCGGTGGCTTCTCTGGCTTCTTTCATATAGCGAAGCCCTTCTTCCTCCAGTCCCTGAAAAGCATAAGGAGAAGTGCGGGGCTTGTAAGCTCCGCCCCGAAGAAAGTTTGCTCCGGCTTTTTTTACTGCAAACGCCGTTTCCATCAGCTGATCACGGCTCTCTACCGCGCAGGGTCCCGCCATAACCGTCAGAGTTCCCGGGCCGATGCTGGTGGGGCCGACCTCTACCGTCGTAGGCTCAGGATGGAATTTTTTATTGACCAGCTTATAGGATTCGGTTACAGGGACAATCTTATCAACTCCGTCCGCCAGCTCCAGGTTGGAATTTTCCAGCAGAGTTTTGTCCCCCACCACACCGACGATGGTCACCTGTGTTCCTTCGGAAAGGTGAGCCTTCAGTCCTTTTGATTCGATCAGATCCGTGATATGCCGGACTGCCTCTTTGGAGGCTCCCGGTTTCATAATAATAATCATAGTACAGTCGCTCCTCTTTTTCTGCAATAATATCGATTGTAGCGGATGTAAGGGGGATTGTCAATGATTTATTACTTTAAAGTTCTAAAACTAAAAGAAATTTTTTGTTAAAATTGCATATTTGTCTTGTAAATTTACTGAATTTTTAGTACAATATGGTCATGGGCAAAATTCTTCAACAGGAGGGACTATTTATGAATGTATACGGAACACAGCAAATTCGCAATGTCGTGCTTCTGGGACACGGCGGTGCCGGAAAGACCACCGTGGCGGAGGCTATGGCTCTCATCTGCGGAGTGACAAAAAGAATGGGAAAAGTAGCCGATGGCAATACCATCAGCGACTATGATAAAGAAGAGATCAAGAGACAGTTCTCCATCTCCACCTCCCTGATTCCCCTGGAGTATGAAGGAGAAGAGGGCATGATCAAGGTCAACCTGCTGGATACTCCCGGTTACTTTGATTTTGTAGGAGAAGTGGAAGAGGCCATAAGCGCTGCTGATGCCGCCGTCATCGTGATCAACTGCAAGGCAGGCATTCAGGTCGGTACGGAAAAGGCCTGGGATCTGTGTGAGAAGTACCGCCTTCCCAGAATCATTTTTGTTACCAATATGGATGATGATCAGGCCAGCTACCGGGAGGTTGTGCTGAAACTGGAAAAGCAGTTCGGAAGAAAGATTGCTCCCTTCCAGCTCCCCATTCGTGAAAATGAAAAGTTCGTAGGATTCGTAAATGTGGTAAAGATGGCCGGACGGCGTTTTACCGGAGTAGGCACCTATGAAGAATGTGAGATTCCGGATTATGTTCAGAAAAACCTGGGTATTGCCAGAGACGCTCTGATCGAGGCTGTGGCAGAAACCAGCGAAGAATATATGGAACGGTATTTCTCCGGCGATGACTTTACTGAGAAGGAAATTTCCGATGCACTGAGAGCTCATGTCATCGACGGAAGCATTGTTCCCGTAATGATGGGTTCCGGACTGAACTGTCAGGGGCTGCGTATCCTGCTCCGTTCCATCGACCGTTACTTCCCGTCTCCCGACCGATATGAATGTGTAGGAGTGGATATCTCCACCGGAGAACGGTTTACGGCCAAGTATAATGACGATGTTTCTCTGTCCGCCAGAGTTTTCAAGACCATTGTGGATCCGTTTATCGGAAAATATTCCCTGATGAAGATCTGCACAGGCACTTTAAAACCGGATACCACAATTTATAATGTAAATAAAGAATCCGAGGAAAAGGTAGGAAAAATCTATCTTCTCAGAGGTAAGGATGCCATCGAAGTTCCGGAACTGAAGGCCGGTGACATCGGAGCAGTTGCCAAACTGGCCGTGACTCAGACCGGAGATACCATTGCTGTTCGTTCCGCCCCCATTCTCTATCATAAACCTCAGATTTCAACTCCCTATACCTATATGAGATACAAAACCGTAAATAAGGGAGATGACGATAAGGTATCCAGCGCTTTAAGCAAGCTGATGGAAGAGGATCTTACCCTGCGTGCAGTGAACGATAAGGAAAACCGCCAGCTTCTTCTGTACGGCATCGGTGATCAGCAGCTGGAAGTGGCAGTGAGCAAGCTTCTCAATCGCTACAAAGTGGAAGTAGAGCTGAGCAAGCCGAAGGTAGCCTTCCGTGAAACTCTTCGCAAGAAAGTGGAGGTTCAGGGAAAATATAAGAAACAGTCCGGCGGACACGGACAGTACGGAGACGTTAAGATGGAGTTTGAGCCCTCCGGTGATCTGGAAACTCCGTATGTATTCGAAGAAAGAGTATTCGGAGGAGCTGTTCCGAAAAACTACTTCCCTGCAGTGGAGAAGGGAATTCAGGAATGTGTTCAGAAAGGCCCCCTGGCCGGATATCCTGTAGTGGGACTGAAAGCCACTCTGGTGGACGGATCCTACCATCCGGTAGATTCCTCCGAGCTGGCATTCAAGATGGCGGCAACCATGGCCTTCAAGAAGGGCTTTATGGATGCAAATCCCGTACTGCTTGAGCCCATTGCTTCCCTGAAGGTAACCGTTCCGGATAAGTTTACCGGTGATATCATGGGTGATCTGAACAGAAGAAGAGGCCGTGTACTGGGAATGAATTCCAATCACCACGGCAAGCAGACCATTGAGGCAGACATTCCCATGTCTGAGCTGTTCGGCTACAATACTGATCTTCGCTCCATGACCGGCGGAATCGGTGAATTCGAATACGAATTCAGTCGTTATGAGCAGGCTCCCGGCGATGTTCAGAAGAAGGAAGTAGAGGCAAGAGCTGCACAGGCAGAAAACGGAGAAGTTTAAAAACCAGAACAGAAAGCGCTGTGTCCCTTGGGGGCGCGGCGCTTTCTTAAGTAGCGCCGGAATCAAATCTGTGGTACAATGGTGAGAAATGCTTCCATATACACAGTGAAAGGTGGTCGATTTATGAATCTGAATTACCGGAATGCCAGAAAATGTTTTTCCAGACTGGGACTGGCTTATTTTTCTTATGCAGCCACTGCCCTGGCAGCACAGATACTGGTATGGATCGTTTTTGCTGCGGCTGGTCTGGACCGGATTCTGAGCAGCCCCGTATTCTCCATTTCCTTATCCATGGGCTGCATGTATCTGGTTGGCTTCCCCGTTTATCTGTTTCTGCTCCGGCAGGTCCCTGTCCGCCAGGAAGTATCCAGGGGAAGGCCTCTGTCTGCCGGATCTCTGACGGTATTTCTTATCATCTGCATGGGAGTCATGGAAGTCGGAAATCTGATCGGCACGGTTCTTATGCTCCTGGTTTCTTCTGTTTTGGGACGCCCTATTGAAAATCAGGTCATATCCATGATTTCCGACGGAAGTCTGGCACTGAATATGCTGTTTTCCGTTGGGGTCGCACCGGTATTCGAAGAGCTTATGTTCCGCAAGCTGCTGATTGACCGGATCCGGCTTTATGGAGACCGGACCTCCATTCTGGTTTCCGGTGTGATGTTCGGTCTGATTCACGGAAATTTCTATCAGTTTTTCTATGCCTGCGGACTGGGCATGATCCTTGCCTATGTCTACCTCCGCACGGGAAGGCTCCGGTATCCCATTATCCTGCACATGGCTATTAACTTTCTGGGGGGAATGGTAGGAGCTGTTCTGCTTCGCTGGAGCACCGTTTTTCCGGCTGCAGGTTTTCTCACAGCCGCTTATACGGCTCTTCTGATCCTGGCTTCTTTTGCAGGAATTACCCTGCTCATCTGCCTCCGGAAAAAAAGAGTGCTGAAGGACGGCCCGGAGGAAATTCCTCCGTTTCGCAGATTTTCCACTGCCTTTTTCAATCCCGGAATGCTGCTTTTTTTTCTGATCACTGCACTGCAGTTCTGGATGAATATGAGATAGGAGGAGACTATGGGACAGCAGGACAGATCCAAATATAAGATGGCTGACTCCATCAAAAAGCTGATGGGCCGGATGCCTCTGGACAGAATCACCGTAACCCACATCGTAGCAGACTGCGGTCTGACCCGGCAGACTTTTTACAGAAATTTCAGGGATAAATATGATCTGGTGAACTGGTATTTCGAACGTCTGGTTGAAAAATCCTTTGAAGAGATGGGCGTCAGCCTGTCCCTGAAGGAAGGTCTGACCAGAAAATTTCAGTTTATCCGGGAAGAGAAGGTCTTTTTTGCCTGCGCCTTCGGATCCAACGACTACAACTCTCTGATCAAATACGACTACGAATATATTTATAACTTTTACCGCAGCATTCTCCAGAAAAAACTGGGCCGGAACCTGGATGAGGACGTGGAATTTCTTCTGAGAATGTACTGTCAGGGATCCGTTCAGATGACCGTGGAATGGGTTCTGAGCGGTCTGAGGACAGAGCCGGAGAAACTGGCGGATCTTCTTATCGATGCTCTTCCGGAAAAGCTGAATACGCTCCTTTCTTTTCTGGACGAGCATGATCGGTGAGCCGGAAGGGAGGAGCTGCAATGCGCAAAATTATTATCGGCGATATCCACGGATGCTTTCGGGAACTGATTTTTCTGATCGAGCGGCTCCCGATCCGCTGGGATCAGGATATACTGATCCAGCTGGGTGACATGATCGACCGGGGACCGGATCCTTTTTCCGTTCTGGAGTTTTTCCGTCAGAAAAAGAATGAAATGGGAGATCGGTGCGTTCTGGTTCGGGGAAATCATGAACAGATCCTTCTGGAAGCCGTAAAGGACCGGGAACTGATGGGCATATGGGCTCCAAACGGCGGAAACGCTACCGTATGTTCTTTTCAGAAAGAAGGATGTTCTCTGGATGAAGCGGCCGACTGGATCGAAAAGAACACCGTTCTGTATTATGAGGATCACGAAATCCGGTGTGCTCACGGAGGCATGAAAAATCAGCCGTCTGCTCTTGTCGATCCCGATATCCTGCTCTGGGACCGGGATGCTCTTATTAACGACAGCTACTGCGGTCCTCTGACCATCGTAGGACATACTCCTCTGTCCGATCCGGTCTACACCTCAGGCAGCGGAAGCGGGGCAGTGATCCTGAAAGAAGGAAAACGGTATGTCCTTCCGGAGACCGGTATGATCTGTATTGATACCGGCTGTGTGTTTGACGGCAGGCTGACCGGTCTCGTACTGGAGGATGGGGCATTTTCTCTTTTCTCTGAACACAGAAGAAACAGGTGACATTTTCCTGGTTTTGTCACTTTTGTGACATTTGACCGGAAATGTCACTTGTTTTTCCGGTATGGTATGTTAAAATTTTATCATAAACATAAGGAATGACTCCGGACAGGAGTTCCAGGGAAAAGGAGAGATATCATGAGCAACAGAATCGTATTAAATGAGACATCCTATCACGGCGCAGGCGCAATCCGTGAAATTGCAAATGAGGCAAAAAACCGCGGTTTCCACAAGGCCTTTGTCTGTTCAGATCCGGATCTGATCAAATTCCATGTAACGGGAAAAGTTCTGGAGGTCCTGGATGAAGCCGGTCTTTCCTATGAAGTATATTCTGATATCAAAGCGAACCCGACTATTGAAAACGTTCAGAACGGAGTGGCAGCTTTCCGGGCTTCCGGAGCAGACTATATCATTGCCATCGGCGGAGGCTCTTCCATGGATACGGCCAAGGCTGTGGGCATCATCATCGCCAATCCGGAATTTGAAGATGTCAGAAGCCTTGAAGGCGTGGCTCCCACAAAGAATCCGTCCGTTCCGATCATTGCCGTTCCCACCACTGCAGGAACAGCAGCAGAAGTAACGATCAACTATGTAATCACGGATGTGGAGAAGAAGAGAAAGTTCGTCTGCGTGGATACTCATGATATTCCTGTAATTGCAGTCGTAGATCCGGATATGATGTCTTCCATGCCCAAAGGGCTGACAGCAGCAACGGGAATGGACGCCCTGACACATGCTATTGAAGGTTACATTACAAAGGGTGCCTGGGAAATGACAGACATGTTCCATCTGAAAGCAATTGAAATCATTTCTCAGAACCTGAGAGGTGCTGTGGAAAATACCAAAGAAGGAAGAGAAGGCATGGCATTAGGCCAGTACATTGCCGGTATGGGCTTTTCCAATGTAGGTCTGGGAATTGTACATTCCATGGCACATGCCCTGGGTGCCGTTTATGATACGCCTCACGGAGTCGCCAATGCAATCCTGCTTCCTACTGTAATGGAATACAATGCTCCTGCTACGGGAGAAAAATACCGTGAGATTGCAAGAGCCATGGGAGTAGAAGGTGTGGACCGGATGTCCTGCGAAGAGTACCGTGCTGCTGCTGTAGACGCAGTCCGCAGACTGTCACAGGATGTGGGTATTCCGGCAGACCTGAAGGAGATCGCAAAAGAAGAGGATGTACTTTTCCTCGCTGAATCCGCTTATGCAGACGCCTGCCGTCCCGGCAATCCGAAGGATACCAGCGTAGAGGAAATTGCAGCTTTATACCGTTCCCTGATGTAATTTTATCAGCGCCGGCTCTGAAAAGGGCCGGCGCTTTTGCGTATAAACCTGTCTGAATATGGGAATCCTTCCCTCCAAAGGAGGAATGCTCCCATGAAAAAATATCTTTCCATTCTGCTTGTGTTTCTCGCTGTCAGCGCCCTGTGCTTTGCAGCCGGATACGGAATCACCCGAAAAGCGGCAGAGCAGGAAACTGCCAGTTCAAAGGAGGAGCTGATGACCGCGCCGGAGACAGAAACCGCCCGTGATTCCCATCTGGCAGACGAGCAGGAAGCGGAAAATGCGGAAGCTGCAAATCAGGATCTGGAGAGCCGTTATTATCTTGTGGCAGAAGACGGATTTCTTCTGGTATTTCCCCGGGAGGGAAACCGGGTCTGCATGTACACCCACGTACCGGTCACTGATTTTCCGGAGGAAGAGCAGGAAAAGCTCCGGGCCGGCATCTGGTTTTCTTCCATGCTGGATATTTTCAACTATCTGGAATCCTATACAAGCTGACTTTCCTGCAACATTCACACTTGATTAATCGCTCTCTTTCGTCTATACTGATTCCGTAGCCTGCCTTCGGCAGGCAGAAAGGAATCAAAATGAATTATTTCAGGAAAAAAACTCTTCTTCTGGCTGTGCTGTGCATGGTGCTGAGCACAGGCACCTATACAGCCGCCTACGCGCAGGATGAGAGCGGAACCTATGTTTCCGGAACAAAAATAAACCAGGTGGGCGTGGCAGGAATGACTCCTGACCAGGCAAAAGAAATGGTGGAGGCATTTTACAATGACTCCTATTCCCTGACTGTTACCGGGAAAAACGGTGTGCAGGCAGTGATTTCCGGAAAGGATATCGGATACCGGGTAGAAATCACCGGAAGTCTGACCCAGATCCTCGAAGACCAGAATGCCGGTGGGCGCATAAGCGGGCCTTCCGTCAATAACCGTTATGAAACGGCCATGAGCGCTGTTTATGATGAAGCCGCTCTGGAAAAGCAGCTTTCTGCTCTTCCGATGGTAACGGACGCGCTTCCCACTTCTGATGCCTCCATCTCTTCCTATAATGAGGAGACAGGCTTTGTGATCATACCTGAATCCCAAGGTACGGAGCTGGATATGGAAAAACTGCATGCGGCAGTGAAAGAAGCCCTGGCCGCCGGACGTTCTTCCCTGGATCTGGATGCCGCCGGATGTTACCGTCAGATTACGGTTCGCAGCGACGATCCCGCACTGAATGAACTGCTGAACGCAATGAACCGCTGCGCCTCCATGACGATCACCTATCAGTTCGGAAACCACTCGGAAACACTGAACGGTTCCGTCATCGCCTCCTGGCTGACCGGCGGCAGCCAGAACGGGCCGGACGTCAGACAGGATGCCGTAGCCGCCTATGTGGCGGAGCTGGCTTCCAAATACGATACTGCCGGTACCTCCCGGACCTTCCATACTTCCCGCGGCACGGAAGTGCAGCTTACCGGTCCGTATGGCTGGAAGATTGATCAGGCTGCAGAAACCGCGGCTCTGACCGCTGCCATTGCAGCCGGAGAATCTGTGACCAGAGAACCGGTCTACTCTTCTCAGGCAGCTTCCCATGACGGAGCAGATTACGGCACTACTTACGTGGAAGTGGATATTGCAGGACAGCATGTTTACTTTTATAAAGACGGACAGCTGGCCTGGGAGGCTCCCTGCGTCACGGGAAATCTGTCAAAAGGATATGGTACCCCGGACGGTATTTACGGCCTTTATTACAAACAGGAAGACAAAGTGCTGCGCGGTCCGAAGCAGGCAGACGGCACGTATGAATATGAGAGCCCGGTAAATTACTGGATGCCGTTCAACGGCGGAATCGGTCTTCATGATGCCAACTGGAGAGGAAGCTTCGGCGGCGCGATCTACAAGACCAACGGCTCCCATGGCTGTGTAAACCTGCCTCCCAATAAGACTAAGGAGCTTTATGATTATTTATACAAAAATGTGCCTGTGATCTGTCACAGCTAAGGCGAAGCAAAAAAGCCGGGAACGCAAGGAAACCGGCTTTTTCCTGTTTCACAGACAGGCGCAGAACGGAGGAACAATGACTGATATTGTAATCGTAGGAGGAGGAGCATCCGGAATGGCAGCCGCCATCACGGCTGCTGCCGCCGGCTGCCGGGTAACGGTGCTGGAACACGGAGAACGGCCATGCAGAAAGATCCTGGCAACCGGAAACGGCCGCTGCAATATGACAAACCGGCATATGGATCCGGAACAGTGCTACCGGGGCGGAACTCCCGGTTTTGCCTCTGCCGTCATCTCACAGGTGACCGTAGACCGTACGCTCAATTTTTTTTCCGGTCTGGGGCTCCCTGTAAAAGACCGCAGCGGCTACATATATCCCCGTTCCGGTCAGGCTGCCTCTGTGGCCGATACTCTGATTCTGGAGGCGGAACGGCTCGGAGTGCGCATCCGCTGTAAAACTCATGTAACAGCAGTGGAACAGATGGAACATGGATTCCGGATAACCGCTGATCTGACGGAAAAAGCAGAAAAGGAAGCGTTCAGATCCAAATTTTCCGGACGCAAAGTCATTCTGGCAGCAGGCGGAAAAGCTGCTCCTTCCTCCGGTTCCGACGGAAGCGGCTATGAGCTGGCCCGTTCTCTGGGACACCGCATCATTCCTCCTCTTCCTGCTCTGGTTCAGCTCACCTGCCGGGGAAAACTTTTCAGGCAGCTGGCGGGCATCCGGACAGAGGGAACGGTATCCCTGTACGTGGACGGCCTTTCCGCCGCTTCCGACCGGGGAGAACTGCAGCTGACTGATTACGGAATTTCCGGAATTCCGGTATTTCAGGTAAGCCGTTTTGCCTCCGTAGCTCTGTCTGAAGGAAGACGTGTGGAAGCCCGGATTGACTTTCTTCCGGAGTTTTCAGATGAAGAAACCGTCCTTTTCCTGCAGAAGCGCAGATCCCTGCTGGGAGCCAGAGAAGGACGTGATTTTCTCACAGGCGTTGTTCCCTGGAAGCTGGGCTGTACGCTCATGTCCCAGGCCGGGATTTCTCTTTCCGATCTTTCCTCCATGATTCCCGACCGCAAGCTGGAGCGCCTCGCAGAACAGCTGAAGAGATTTCCGGCAGAGATTACAGGCACCCGTTCCTTTGACCAGGCACAGGTCTGCTGCGGCGGTGCGGCAGTCGATCAGATTGATCCTTCTTCCATGGAATCTCTGACCGTTCCGGGGCTGTACCTGACGGGAGAGCTTCTGGACATTGACGGGATCTGCGGCGGTTATAACCTGCAGTGGGCCTGGTCTACCGGAATTCTGGCAGGACAAAGTGCCGCAAATATACTGAAAAAGGACGGAGGCTGACGAATGATCAGAATCAATCAGCTCAGGCTTCCTGTAACGCATACAAAGGAAGACCTGGAGAAAAAGATCGGGAAGGCTCTTCACCTTCCGACAGAAAAAATCAAAGAGTGGAAGATTATCCGCCAATCCATAGACGCTCGAAAAAAAGATTCTCTGTTGTATATTTATACCATAGATGTGCATACAGATCGGGAAGAACAGGTCATCCGAAAAGCCGGAAGCAAGGATATCCAGCTCTCTGCCGAACAGCCCTACTGTCTTCCCTCACCCGGAACCACTTTTCTTCCTCATCGGCCTGTGATCATCGGAGAAGGTCCCGCCGGTCTGTTCTGCGGTCTGATGCTGGCCCGCGCCGGATATCTTCCTCTGATTCTGGAACGGGGGGAAGCGGTGGAAACACGTACGAAAAAGGTTGCCTCCTTCTGGAACGGCGGTTCTCTGGATCCCAATTCCAACGTACAGTTCGGAGAGGGAGGGGCGGGAACCTTTTCGGACGGAAAGCTGAATACCCTGGTAAAGGACCGGTCCGGCCGGAACCGGATGGTTCTGGAAACTCTGGCGGAATTCGGCGCTGATCCGGCAATTGTGTACCAGGCAAAGCCCCATATCGGAACCGATGTGCTCAGCAATGTGGTCCGATCAATCCGCGAGGAAATCATCCGGCTGGGCGGAGAAGTGCGTTTTTCCAGTCTGGCTGCCGATCTGACTGTGCCGGAAGGCAGAGCTTCTGCCGTTGTTCTGGCAGCCGGAACCGCCATTCCTGCCCGCACGGTGGTACTGGCTGTCGGTCACAGTGCAAGAGATACCTTCCAGACCCTTCTGGAAAGAGGGATTCCCATGGAAGCAAAGCCATTCGCTGTCGGATTGAGGATTCAGCATCCTCAGGAAATGATCAATCATTCCCAGTACGGCCCCCACGGAGCAGAGCTGCTTGGAGCAGCCAGCTATAAGCTGACGCATCAGTCCCGGAATGGAAGAGGGGTCTATTCTTTCTGCATGTGCCCCGGAGGTTTTGTGGTAAATGCATCCTCTGAACCGGGACGTCTGGCCGTAAACGGCATGAGCAATCATGACCGGGCCGGATGCAATGCGAACAGCGCTCTGATTGTCACCGTCACTCCCGCCGATTTCGGGGGAAGCGGTCCTCTTGCAGGGGTGGAATTTCAGAGAAGGCTGGAGGAAAAGGCCTGGCAGGCCGGAAACGGCCGCATACCGGTGCAGCTCTATGAGGATTTTCAGGAAAACCGGCCCAGCAGCAGGCTGGGAGAAATCACTCCCTGTATGAAAGGAGCGTGGACCTTTGCCAATCTCCGTGAGGTACTTCCTGAATGCCTTTCTCAATCTCTCCTGGAGGGAATGGAAGCATTCGGAAGGAAAATACACGGTTTTGACCGCCCGGATTCCCTGTTCGCGGGAATTGAGAGCCGCACCTCTTCCCCGGTCCGCATTCCACGGGATGAGAACCTGGAAAGCAGTGTAAAGGGACTGTTTCCCTGCGGGGAAGGCGCCGGCTATGCAGGGGGCATCACATCTGCGGCCATGGACGGCATTCGGGTAGCCGAAGAGATTATCCGGCGCTATGCTCCGCCGGCCCGGCCGGAAACGGATCTCAGCAGGCAGCATAAAAAGGATAGGAGTACAGACAGCTATGAGTGAACTTAGAAAAGAACATATGAAATCCAAAAAAAGAATCGTAATAAAAATCGGTTCGTCTTCCCTGACTCACCCGGAAACCGGCGATCTGAATCTTATGAAGATCGAAAAGCTGATCCGTGTGATCAGTGATCTGAAGGGGCAGGGCCGCGAAGTGGTTCTTGTTTCATCAGGAGCCATTGCAGCCGGCAGACAGGCCCTCGGCAGCCGGAAGCGTCCGCAGACCGTATCCGAGAAGCAGGCTTATGCCGCTGTGGGCCAGGCCCGGCTGATGATGGTCTATCAGAAACTGTTTTCTGAGTATAATCAGACTGCCGCTCAGGTCCTTCTCACCAAAAACACCATCCTTGTTGAGGATTCCAGATATAATGCACAGAATACATTTGATGAGCTTTTAAAGCTGGGTGTTATTCCTGTTGTCAATGAAAATGACACCGTCTCCACCCACGAGATCCAGTTCGGAGACAACGACCGTCTGTCCGCGATTGTGGCGGCCCTGATCGGAGCCGATCTTCTGATTCTTCTTTCCGACATAGACGGACTTTATTCCGATGATCCCAAGACCCATCCGGAGGCACAATTCATCGGACTGGTCAAAGAAATCAGCCCTGAGCTTCTGGAAATGGGGAAATCCACTACCGGCAGCGATGTGGGAACCGGAGGAATGTCTGCAAAGCTGGCAGCCGCCAGAATCGCTACCGACGCCGGATCGGATATGATCATCGCCAACGGCGAACATGTGGAAATCGTAGAAGAACTGATCGGAGGAGAAGAAAAGGGAACGCTGTTCCTGGCTCATGAAAATCTGGATTTTGACCTGATCCATTATATATCCAATGAATACTGACCTTCCGGCCGCAAACCGGCAGGATGCAAACCAGGGAATGGAGGAGAAACCTTATGAAACCAGAAGATATTGATCGAATCAACAGTCTGTATCACAAGTCACAGTCCGTAGGGCTGACCGAAGAAGAGAAAGAAGAGCAGGCGCGGCTCCGCAAAGAATACATCGCCGCCATTCGCGCCAGCCTCCGCGGAAACTTAAACAGCATTTCCGTTCAGGAAGCGGACGGTACCATTACGGATCTGGGCAAGAAATTCGGAGGAGTCAAAGACGAATGACTGAAGAAGAAAAGTCTGCCGTACGGAGAAAGATCAAAGCGCTGCGCCGGCAGCTTACGGAGAAAGAGAAAGAAGAGAAGAGTCTGGCTGCCTGTCATCTGCTTCTTCCCCTGCTCTCAGGAGCTTCCTCTGTATTCTGCTATGCGGATCTTCCTTCCGAACTGGGGACCGACGCTCTTTTAAAGGAACTATGGGCCAGAGGAACCGAAACTGCGCTCCCCAGAGTGGAAGGACAGCAGATATACTTTTACCGGGTCCGCTCTTTTTCCGACTTGAAGCCGGGAGCTATGGGCATCCGGGAGCCGGGACCGGATTGCCCGATAGTATGCCGCCCGGATGCTCCGGTGATCACCCCCGGGCTGGCTTTTGACCGGTGCGGCGGAAGGATCGGATACGGAGGAGGATATTACGACCGCTTTTTTTTCCGCGAACCGGGCCATCCCGCTTTCGGTCTCTGCTTTTCCTTTCAGGTGGCAGAAGAGCCGCTTCCCCGGGAAGGTCATGATCATCTGATGAATGCAGTTATCACAGAGCAGGCCGTCTGGCTCTGCTGTTAAAGAAAGGGGAATCTTATGAATCTGACAGAAATCGGCACCAGGGCAAAGCAGGTATCCCGCATCCTTGCAGTCCTGGGCCAGCAGGAAAAAAACGCCGCTCTGGAAGCGGCCGCAGAGGCCATATGCGCCAATGAGGCAGAAATCCTTGCCGCCAATGAAGCGGATGTGAAAAAAGCAGTGGAACGAGGGATGAGCCCGGGGCTGGTGGACCGTCTGCGTCTGACTTCTTCCAGGGTCAGTGACATGGCCGACGGACTCCGCAGCGTGGCATCGCTCCATGATCCCATCGGAGAAGTGGAGTCCATGCAGAAAAGGCCAAACGGACTTCTCATCGGAAAAAAACGGGTTCCTCTGGGAGTAATCGGGATCATTTATGAAGCCCGTCCCAATGTGACAGCCGATGCCTTTGCTCTCTGCTTCAAGTCAGGAAACGCCGTGGTCCTGCGCGGCGGAAGCGATGCCATTCATTCCAATACAGCTATTACGGAAGCCATACGGAAAGGGCTGCGCAGCTGCTCTCTCCCTGAAGATGCCATTCAGCTCATTACGGACACCAGCAGGGATACAGTCAGAGCGTTCATGCGCATGAAGGATTTCCTGGATGTGCTGATTCCGCGCGGCGGAGCCGGTCTGATCCGCACTGTAGTAGAAAACAGCACTGTACCTGTGATCGAAACAGGAACCGGGAACTGTCATATTTATGTAGATGCATCCGCAGATCTTCAAATGGCCTGCGAGATCGTTCACAATGCGAAAACTCAGCGCATCGGCGTATGCAATGCCTGTGAATCCCTTCTGGTCCACCGGTCCGTAGCCGGCCGCTTCCTTCCCATGCTGAAAGATTGCCTGTCTGAAAAGAATGTAGAAATGAGAGGCGATGAGGCAAGCTGTTCCCTGATTCCCGAAATGGTTCCTGCCACAGAAGAGGACTGGGGGACGGAATACCTGGATTACATTCTTTCCGTAAAGCAGGTAGACAGCCTGGAAGAGGCCATTGCACATATCAACCGCTACGGAACCGGCCATTCCGAGGCCATTATCACCAGTGACTACAGCAATGCTCAACGTTTTCTGGATGAGGTGGATGCGGCAGCTGTATATGTCAATGCTTCTACCCGTTTTACGGACGGCGCTCAGTTCGGCTTCGGAGCAGAGATCGGCATCAGTACCCAGAAGCTTCATGCCAGAGGGCCTATGGGGCTGAAGGAGCTGACGACCACCAAATATATCATTTATGGAAGCGGACAGATAAGGCCCTAAACAAAACGAATAAAAAAAGAGTTTATTTCCCGGAAATGAATAAAAAGTAGTTTCCTTCGGATAAGCTCTTTTTTTATTTTCTATCGGCTGTTATGCTGTTTCGTTGCTTTTGCACGGAAAAAACGTTGTATATTTATACGAAAAGTAAAAAAAATCGAAAAAACAGTTGTAATTTGTCCTCATTCGGGATATAATCGGCTTCAATGTTGCAGATTTGCCACATTAAAGTAGTAGTAAAGTAATAATTAAGATGCTGACCGATCTGCAAAGGGAAGAGAACTCAAGGAGGAGACATTATGAAAAAGAAGCTTGCCAGCTTACTGCTGTGCACTGCCGTGGTCATCTCCGGATGTGGAGGAGGATCTGCCGCAACAGACAGTTCTTCCCAGGCCTCCGGTGAAAGTGCAGGCACCGAGGCAGCTGCCCCCACTGCAGCTGCCGCTGAAAATCTTACAGAGTTTGCCGAAATTCCGGCAGACGTGGACCGGGAACAGGTCCTTACATTTGCTCAGGGAGCGGACCCGAGAGGTCTTGACCCGGCTCTTGTGGATGACGGTGAATCATCCAAACCGATCGTTCAGATGTACGAGGGTCTGACTCAGTTTGCTGATTCCAGTACGGAAGTAGAACCCTGTCTGGCGGAAAGCTGGGAAGTGAGCGAGGACGGTCTGACTTACACCTTCAAATTAAGACAGGGCGTAAAGTTCCATGACGGAACGGATTTCAACGCAGAAGCTGTCAAATACAACGTAGACCGTCAGACCGTAAACAAAACGGAAGACATGCTTTATGCTGACTTTGTATTCGGAGATGTAACGGAGTGCAACGTGATCGACGACTATACTGTGGAGATCAAGCTGAGCACGGCCAGCACCCCGTTCTTAAACAATCTGGCCATGTCTCTGGGCGCCCTGATGGTAAGCCCCACTGCCTGCGAGGCAGCAGGCGGCAACCTGAATGAAGCTCCCTGCGGTACCGGCCCCTACAAATTTGTCAGATGGGACAAGAACGAAGCAGTCGTTATGGAACGCTTTGATGATTACTGGGGCGATCCCGGCGTTTCAAAGGAAATCGTGTTCCGCACCATTACTGATAACTCTGCCCGTGTGGTAGCTCTTACCAACGGAGAAGTGGATATTATTGACGGAATCGACGCAAACGTGGTGGATCAGATCACGGCTGCAGGATGTCTGCTCAACAAGACAGAAGGTATGAATATCAACTATCTGGCATACAACATGGAACGTATTACGGATCCGGATGTGCGGAAGGCACTTTCCGCTGCCGTGAACGTACCGGAGCTGGTGCAGAGCCTTTACAAGGGATATGCAACCCAGGCAACCACCATCCTTCCGTCCTTCATGCCCGGTTACAGTGCGGATGTGACTCAGACTGCCTACAATCCTGAGGAAGCACAGCAGATCCTGGCTGATAAGGGCGTGACCGAGATCCATATGCTCACCTATACCAATCCCCGGCCGTACAATACCGCTACCGGTCAGACTCTGGCTGAGGCGATCCAGGGATATTGGGCAAAGGTAGGTGTAAACTGCGTGATCGATGCTTATGACTGGACAACTTATAAAGAGAAAGTCGGAACCGGTGATTACGATGTATGTCTCTACGGCTGGATCGGAGACAACGGAGATCCTGACAACTTCCTGAACCTGTTTGCTGCCGAGGACATTGAACTGAACGTAGCGCAGTATCACGACGAAGCATTCAACGAAATGCTTGCTGCCGCTGCAGCTCTTCCCAACGGAGACGAGAGAAATGCCGCTTACGCAGAGATGGAGCAGAAAATTGCTTCTGAAAATGTATGGCTGCCCATTTCTCATCAGGAAAACCTGGCTGCTTATGTAAGCAATGTTCAGAACTTTATTTATCATCCCACCGGAAATCCTTACCTGAGTCAGACATACAAAAACTGATCGTACCGTCCGACTCACCGGAATCCGGACCGCTGCCCACTTCTGACAGCGGTCCGGACTGTTTTGACGGAACAGTCCGTTTCTGAGCTGCTGCCTGGGGATGACCGGTTCAGAAATCGACTGCTCCACCTGAAAATAAGAGAAGAGAGGTAGAAGAAATGGTAAAGTACATTGTGAAGAGACTGCTCCTGCTCATCCCGGTGCTGTTCGGGGTATCGCTCATTGTGTTCTTTCTGATGCGTGTCTGCGCGCCTGATCCCGCCCCCATCGTTCTGGGACAGCACGCCACACAGGAAAGCATGGAAGCATGGAGAACTGCAAATGGCTTAAACGATCCGATCATAGTCCAGTATGTGGACTTCATCAAAGGCGCCCTGACCGGAGATCTGGGCACATCCTATTACACCAAAACACCCGTGGTAGATGAGATCATGTCCCGTTTTCCTGCCACGGTTGAACTTGCCATCATTGCCATCATTCTGGCATCCGTACTGGGAATTATCGTCGGTGTGATTTCCGCCGTACATAAAAACTCCATTTTTGACAACGGCGGCATGCTTTTGTCTCTTGTGGGTGTTTCCGTACCCATTTTCTGGCTGGGAATCATGCTTATCATCCTGTTTTCCGGTACTCTGCACTGGCTGCCGTCAACCGGCCGGGTCGATCCGGCCCTCCGTCCGGATACGGTGACCGGATTTATGATCATCGACAGCATTCTGGCAGGAGATATGGAGGCTCTGAAGGATGTGCTTCAGCACCTGGTTCTTCCTGCAGTGACCCTCAGCCTTTATTCCATGGCCATCATCGCCCGTATGACCCGTTCCAGCATGCTGGAAACGCTGAACCAGGATTATATCCGTACTGCACGGGCAAAAGGTGTTTCTGAGGGAAAGGTCAACCGCCGCCATGCTCTGCGCAACGCCATGCTTCCCGTAGCAACCGTGATCGGTCTGCAGCTGGGATCCCTGCTCGGCGGAGCAGTTCTGACGGAATCCGTATATTCCTGGCCCGGAATCGGCAATTATACGGTACAGTGCATCATGAAATCTGATTTCCCGGTCGTACAGGGTGTGGTTCTGCTGATCGCTGTGATTTTCGTACTGATGAACCTGATCGTGGACGTGGTATACGCCTTCCTCGATCCCAGAATCAAATATTCCGGAAAGGAGGCCTGAGCCATGAGCAAGAAAAAACGTACAGAAGTAGTGGCCGGTGAGGTCATTGAAAAGCCGGAGTCTCAGATCCGTGTCATGTGGGAGACCCTTAAGAAGAACAAAGCTGCCCTGGCCGGTCTGATTGTCATTCTTTTCCTGGTGTTCCTGGCTATTTTCGGAGACCTGCTGGCTCCTTATGATCCGGAGTACTCCGATATGGCCCATACCTTTGTAAAACCCTGTGCCCAGTACTGGTTCGGAACGGATCAGCTGGGAAGAGATATTTTCTCCCGTGTGCTTTCCGGCACTAAGATTTCCCTGATGGTGGGTCTGTGCGCCGTTGCCTTCTCCCTGATCATCGGCACGATCTTAGGATCCATTGCCGGATATTTCGGCGGTCGGGTAGACGGATTTATCATGCGGTGCATGGATATCATGCTTTCCATTCCGTCCATCCTTCTGGCTATCACTCTGATGGCTGCTCTGGGAAAAGGTCTGGATAAGGCAATCATCGCCATCGGTACCGTATCCATTCCGGAATATGCCCGTATTGTACGAAGCTCCATTCTTTCAGTTAAGGAAAATGATTATGTGGCTGCCGCAAAAGTAATCGGCAACTCGGACGGACGTATTATTTTCCGTCACATTCTTCCCAACGTGATTTCTTCCATTGTGGTCCGTGCCACACTGGGAATTTCCACTGCAATTCTGGATACGGCTGCCCTTGGCTTCTTAGGCATGGGAGTTCAGCCTCCCATGGCAGAGTGGGGAGATATGCTGGGCCGGGCAAGAACCTACATATTTTCCGCGCCCTATACTCTGATTTTCCCGGGACTTGCCATTACGCTGGCTGTACTGGCTTTCAACCTGTTCGGAGACGGTCTGAGAGATGCCCTTGATCCGAAAGAACGTGTGTAAGGAGGAGCCGTATGTTATTGGATGTAAAAAATCTGGAAACAGAATTCAAAATAAAACGTGGTACTGTAAAAGCCGTAAACGGCGTCAGCTTTCAGGTTGACAAGGGAGAGATTCTGGCAGTAGTGGGAGAATCCGGCTCCGGAAAAAGCGTCACGTCTCTTTCTGTCATGGGATTGATCCAGGAACCCGGCCGGGTAGCCGGAGGAGAGATTCTTTTCAACGGAGAGGACCTGCTGAAGAAAAGCAAAAAAGAGATGGAAAAGATCCGCGGAGACAGGATTTCCATGATCTTCCAGGAACCCATGACTTCTCTGAATCCGGTATACCGGATCAAGGATCAGATCATGGAAAATATTCTGACTCATGAAAAAGTCAGCAAAGAAGAAGCCTTTCAGAGGGCAGTAAAGATGCTGGACCTGGTTGGTATTCCTGCACCGGAGAAGCGCGCCCATGATTATCCCCATCAGATGTCCGGCGGTATGCGTCAGAGAGTTATGATCGCCATGGCCCTTTCCTGTCATCCGGAACTGCTGATTGCCGATGAACCGACCACGGCCCTGGATGTGACGATTCAGGCACAGATCCTGGATCTGATCAACCGTCTGCGCAACGAGCTGGGAATGGCCGTTCTTCTGATCACCCATGATCTGGGCGTGGTAGCAGAAACGGCTGACCGGGTAGTCGTTATGTACTGCGGCCGTGTTGTAGAGCAGGCAACGGTTCAGCAGCTGTTCACCAAGCCGCTTCATCCCTATACCCAGGGCCTGCTGGATTCCATTCCCAAAATGGATGAAGACCGGGATCGTCTCTACATGATCAAGGGCATTGTCCCCGATCCCACCAGGCTGCCGAAAGGCTGCTCCTTTGCCGATCGCTGCGATCACTGTATGGAAAAGTGCAAAGAGCATATGCCCAAACTCATCACCACGGAGGACGGCAGACAGGTACGCTGCTTCCTGGTGAGCGAGGAAGAAGAAGGGGAGGGAAACGAGTAAATGAGTGAAGATAAGAGAGAGGTTCTTCTGGAAGTAAAGAATCTGAAAAAATATTTTACCGTGGAAACCAGCTTTTTCGGGAAGCCCACCTCCATTCTGAAAGCGGTGGACGATGTTTCCTTCAAAATCTATAAAGGAGAGGCGTTCGGACTGGTAGGAGAGTCCGGCTGCGGAAAATCCACCATCGGAAAAATGCTGGTGGACCTGTACAAGCCCACCTCCGGAGAAATCATATACAACGGTGTGGATATTTCCAAGCTTCGTCCTCAGGAGCGGCGCAAATACTGCAAGGATATCCAGCTGATCTTCCAGGATCCCTACGCATCCTTAAACCCCCGTATGACTATCGGCGATATTATAGCAGAGCCGATCCGAATCAATCATCTGCTTCCTGAAAATCAGATTGAGGACCGGGTCACCTATCTGCTGAACTGCGTAGGTCTGGCCAATCATCAGAGAAACCGCTATCCCCATGAATTCTCCGGCGGACAGCGACAGAGAGTGGGAATTGCCAGAGCACTGGCCGTACAGCCCAAGCTGATCGTATGCGACGAGCCGGTTTCTGCCCTGGACGTTTCCATTCAGGCTCAGGTTCTGAACCTGCTGGACGATCTGAAAGATCAGTTCGGACTTACCTATCTGTTCATTGCTCACGGACTGAACGTGGTCAAGCACATCAGTGACCGCGTGGGTGTCATGTATCTGGGCAAGCTGATGGAAGTGGCCGGAAAGCACGAAATTTATGACAATCCGCTGAATCCCTACACGCAGGCTCTCCTTTCCGCTATTCCGTCCACAGATATCACAAAGAAAAAAGAGCGGATCATTCTTACGGGCGATGTTCCCACACCGATCAATCCGCCGAAGGGATGCCGGTTCAGCTCCAGATGCTTCAAAAAATGTGCCGGCTGTGATGATATCCTTCCCGAGCTTAAAAACATCGGCAATGACCATCAGGTAGCCTGTCATCTCTATGATGAAAATCCCCAGTAGATGGGAACGGAGGAGTTTCCTCCGATACCATAGATTCAGCGTTACCCCGTAACGCAATAAAAAAAGAGGAGGAGTAAGCAATGAGAAAGAAAGTTATCAGCACCCTGTTGTGTACTGCCATGGCAGTATCCATGGCGGCATGCGGCGGCCAGAGCGGCACAGCGGCGGAGGAAACCGCAGCTCAGAGCACGGGCAGCGGCGAGACTGAGGCGGCAGCTTCTGCAGCAGAGGCAGGAGAAGCTCTCAAAGAGTTCGGCGAAGTTCCTGCAGATGTAGACCGTGAGCAGACCATCACCTTTGCCCAGGGAGCAGATCCGAGAGGACTGGATCCGGCCATTGTGGATGACGGAGAATCTTCCAAACCGATCGTACAGATGTACGAGGGGCTTCTGAAGTTCGGAGATTCCAACACAGAGGTAGAGCCCTGTCTGGCTGAAAGCTGGGATATCAGTGATGACGGCCTGACCTACACCTTCCATCTCCGTCAGGGCGTTAAGTTCCATGACGGTACGGATTTCAACGCAGAAGCCGTAAAATTCAATGTAGATCGTCAGACGATCAACAAAGAAGAGAATATGACCTACGGTGATTTTGTTTACGGTGATGTGGCTGAATGCAATGTGATTGATGACTACACAGTGGAATTCAAACTCAGCAAAGCCAGCACTCCGTTCCTGAATAACCTTGCCATGTCTCTGGGCGCTCCTATCGTAAGCCCCGCTGCCTGCGAGAAATATGACAACAATCTGAACGAAAATCCCGTCGGAACCGGTCCCTATAAGTTTGTAAGATGGGATAAGGGCGAAGCTGTTGTCATGGAAAGAAATGAAGACTACTGGGGTGAGAAGGGTGTTGCCAAGAACATTGTTTTCCGTACGATCACAGACAACTCTGCCCGTGTAGTAGCTCTTACCAATGGTGAAGTTGACATCATCGACGGTATTGACGCCAATGTGGTAGACCAGATCACCGCTGCCGGCTGCGTACTCAATCAGGTAGAGGGAATGAATATCAACTACCTTGGCTACAACACCGATGTGCTTACTGATCCGGAAGTGCGCAAGGCCCTTTCTCAAGCAGTAAATGTACCGGAGCTGGTAGAAAGCCTGTACAGAGGCTACGCTTCTCAGGCAACCACCATTCTTCCCAGCTTCATGCCCGGATACAGCAGCAATGTTCAGCAGGTTGCTTACGATCCGGAGGCTGCAGCCGCTACTCTGAAGGAGAAGGGAGTAACGGAGCTTCACATGATGACCTACACCAACCCCAGACCCTACAACACAGCCACCGGTCAGACGCTGGCTGAAGCGCTGCAGGGATATTGGTCCAAGGTAGGCGTAAACTGCACCATTGATTCTTATGACTGGACCACCTACAAAGATAAGATCAACGGCGGCGGCTATGATGTATGCCTGTACGGCTGGAACGGCGACAACGGCGACCCCGACAACTTCATGTATCTGCTGGCTCATGAAGATCCGGGCATGAACGTTGCTCACTACAAGAACGAAGAGTTCAATCAGATGCTGGCTGAGGCAGCTGCACTGCCCAACGGCGATGAGAGAAATGCAGCTTATGAGGCTATGGAGCAGAAGGTTGCCGATGAATGCGTATGGCTTCCCATCTCTCATCAGGAGAATCTGTCTGCCTACGTATCCAACGTACACAATTTCATCTATCATCCCACAGGAAATGTATTCCTGAGCAAGACCTACAAGAACTGATAAGATCAGCAGAAGGGCATCTTCGCGGCCGCATCGGCCCCGGAGGTGCCCGTTTTGCGGTACACACAGAAGGAGGAGATTTCATGATCACAGAACAGGCAAAACTTTTTATCAAAGAGCACAGCGCGGAGGCTCTTGCCCTTCTGAAAACCCTTGCGCAGATTCCTTCCCCGTCCAATCATGAGGAAAAGCGCATGGAATTCTGCAGAAAATGGCTGGAGGACATGGGAGCCGGAACCGTTTATACAGACAGCGCCCTGAACACCGTATATGCCCTGGGGGTGACGGAGAACAATCCGGTAATCGTATTCATGGCCCATACGGATGTGGTATTTCCGGATACCTCTCCCCTGCCGTGGAAAGAAGAGAACGGGCGCCTGTGCTGCCCCGGAGTGGGAGACGATACAGCCAATCTGGTCTGCCTCCTCATGGCGGCAAAGTATGTAACGCAGTCCGGACTGAATCCGAAGGATGGCGCCGGAATCCTGTTTGTATGCAATTCCGGCGAAGAAGGTCTGGGAAACCTGAAGGGAAGCCGGAAAGTCTGTTCCGATTATGCCGGACGGATCCGGGCTTTTTACAGCTTTGACGGCCGTCTGGATGAAGTGATCAGCCGCGCAGTAGGATCTCATCGCTTTTTAGTAACGGCCAAAACGCAGGGAGGTCATTCCTACGGAGATTTCGGCAGAGATAATGCCATTGAAAAGCTGGCTAACGTGATCCGGGACATCTATGCCGTAAAAGTCCCGGAAGAAGGAAAGACTACTTATAACGTCGGGACCATTTCCGGAGGCACTTCCGTCAACACCATTGCCCAGGAAGCCCATATGCTCTGTGAGTTCCGGTCTGATACCAGAACCGGTCTGGCCTACATGGAAGAACAGTTCCGGAAAATTTTTGACCGTCCGGATATTTCCGTACAGCTGGTCGGTGAGAGACCCTGCGAGAATCTGAGTCCTGAAGCCGAAAAAATCCGGGAGACCATGCTCCGGGAAACGGAAGCCAGAATGCAGGCAGTTACGGGAAAAACATGCAGCCGTGAATCCGGTTCCACAGACTGCAACATTCCCCTTTCTCTCGGAATTCCTGCCGTCTGCTTCGGTTCCTATTACGGAGACGGCGCTCACACCCGGGAAGAGTACGTAGAGAAAGATTCCCTTTCCATGGGATATGAAGTCACGCTGGATACCGTCCTTTCCTATTTCGAGCAGAAGAGGTCCTAGGCTGAAGATGGTTTCCATTTGGGGGTTGCTTTTGCGGCTGACAGAATATATAATCACAGAATGTAGTTTTCGTTTGATTTTGTATATCGGTTGATATATAATTATACAATCTCTGTTTTCCGGCCGGATGATCCGTATGCCGGGAATGGATGCCAGTAAAAGAAAGGAATTTAACATGCTGATAATCGGAGATCATACATTCTCTAAAGATGAAATATATTCAAATGCCCCTTCTGCTGAGCCGGAGCGCCAGCTGTATTTCTGTTCCTGCGTAAAGGAGATCGTGAAGGCCCGCTTTGAGAGCGACTGTGCCTCCGGAGAAGCGCTCCTGCGGTACGGCAGCGAACAGCTTCAGAAGATGACGGAAGCCGGAGCTTTCGCCACCTTTCATATTGAAACCTATGGCTGTCAGATGAATGCCAAGGATTCTGAAAAGCTGGGCGGACTGCTGATCCGTTCCGGTTTTATGGAAGTGGATACGGAAGCTGCCGACTTTGTCCTCTACAATACCTGCACCGTACGGGAAAATGCCAACCTGAAGGTTTACGGACATCTGGGTTATGTCCACAGCCTGAAGAAAAAGCGACCCTCCATGCTGGTCGGCCTATGCGGCTGCATGATGCAGGAGGCAGAGGAAGTGGAAAAGATCAGAACGAGCTACCGGTTTGTAGATATCATCTTCGGAACCCACAATATCTACAAGCTGGCAGAGCTGCTTTTTGACCGGCTTGCAACCGGCCGTATGGAAGTTGACGTCTGGGAAGGGACTTCCGAGATCGTGGAAGATCTTCCGGCAGACCGGAAGTATTCCTTTAAGTCCGGAGTCAATATTATGTTCGGCTGCAACAATTTCTGCAGCTACTGCATCGTGCCCTATGTAAGAGGCCGGGAGAGAAGCAGGGATCCGGAAGATATTGTCGCGGAGATCCGCAGGCTGGCTTCTGAAGGTGTGAAGGAAGTGATGCTTCTGGGACAGAATGTGAATTCCTACGGGAAAGCTTTAGGTTCTCCCATCAGCTTTGCCCAGCTTCTGCGCAGAGTGGAAGCCATCGACGGCATTGAGCGGATCCGCTTCATGACGTCTCACCCTAAGGATCTGTCCGACGAGCTGATTCAGGTGATGAAGGATTCCGAAAAAATCTGCCGTCATCTTCATCTTCCGGTACAGTCCGGAAGCACACGGATCCTGGAAAAAATGAACCGCCGTTACACCAAAGAGCAGTATCTCTCTCTGGTGGACCGCATCCGTGCTGCCATTCCCGACATTTCCCTTACCACCGATATCATAGTGGGATTTCCGGGAGAGACCGAAGAGGATTTCCAGGACACGCTGGATGTGGTACGCCGGGTACGTTATGACAGTGCCTTTACATTTATCTATTCCAAGCGCTCCGGAACTCCTGCCGCTTCTATGGAAGGCCAGGTTCCGGAAACAGTGGTAAAGGACCGTTTTGACCGCCTGCTTCGGGAAGTCCAGCAGATTGCCGCAGAAGTCTGCTGCCGGGATGTTCACACCGTACAGTCCGTACTGGTGGAAGAAAAGAACACTCATATGGACGGCTATGTCACCGGCAGAATGAGCAATAATACTCTGGTTCATTTCCCCGGAACAGAAGATCTGATCGGTTCCATTGTGAACGTTTATCTGGAAGAGTCAAAAGGCTTTTACTATATGGGACACCGGGAGGGTTAAAAGCAGTGGCAAAGTTATCACCAATGATGACGGAATATATGAAAACAAAAGAGCAGTATAAGGACTGCATTCTGTTCTACCGGCTGGGGGACTTTTACGAAATGTTCTTTGATGACGCCCTGACAGCGTCAAGGGAGCTGGAGATCACTCTTACAGGCAAGGAGTGCGGACTGGAGGAGCGGGCGCCCATGTGCGGCGTCCCCTTTCACGCCGTGGAATCCTATCTGACCAGGCTGGTTCAGAAAGGCTATAAGGTAGCCATCGCCGAACAGATGGAAGATCCCAAACAGGCCAAAGGACTGGTGCGCAGAGAAGTAATCCGCGTGGTCACTCCGGGAACGGTTACCAGCACCCAGGCTCTTGACGAAACGAAAAACAATTTTCTTATGGGAATCGTATACATAGGAGACTGCTTCGGCATCGCCTCCTGTGATATCAGTACGGGCGACTTTCTGGTGACAGAAGCCCGTTCCGAACGGGAGCTGTTTGATGAACTGGCTCACTTTACCCCATCAGAAATTGTGTGCAATGATGCTTTTTTTATGTCCGGCATTGATATGGAAGAACTGAAGAACCGGTGCCAGGCCTATCTTTCCTCCCTGGATCCCCGGTTCTTTTCTGATGAAAGCTGCCGCAGGATCCTGAAAGAGCATTATCGTGTAGCCTCTCTGGACGGACTGGGGCTGGCGGATTATCCTGTAGGCGTCGTAGCTGCGGGTGCAGTCATGCAGTATCTTTATGAAACGCAGAAAAGTGATCTTTCCCATATCACCTCTCTGGTTCCTTATTCCACCGGACAGTATATGGTGCTGGATATTTCCACCCGGAGAAATCTGGAACTTCTGGAAACTCTGAGGGAAAAGCAGAAGAGAGGAAGCCTGCTGTGGGTTCTGGACAAAACAAAAACGGCCATGGGAGCCCGGCTGCTCCGCAGCTTTATCGAACAGCCCCTGATCCGGAAGGATGCGATTCTGGACCGTCAGAATGCCGTAGAAGAACTGAACCTGAATTATATCTCCAGAGAAGAACTGCGGGAATATCTGAACTCCATCTATGACCTGGAACGCCTGATCGGACGGATCAGCTACAAAACGGCCAATCCAAGAGATCTGCTCGCTTTCAAGAATTCTCTGGATATGCTTCCCTATATCAGAGATCTGCTGAAAGATTTCACCTCTGATATTTTAAAGCAGATCTGTTCTGACCTGGATCCGCTGGAGGATCTGCGGGATCTGATTGCTGCCGCCATCGTGGACGAGCCCCCCATCACAGTCCGTGAAGGAGGCATGATCCGCGAAGGCTTCAACCAGGAGGCCGACCGCCTCCGCAACGCGAAAACAGAAGGAAAGACCTGGCTGGCTTCTCTGGAAGCGGAGGAGCGGGAAAAGACAGGCATCAAAAATCTGAAGATCAAGTTCAACAAAGTCTTCGGTTACTATTTTGAGGTCACCAACTCTTTCAAGGACCTTGTTCCGGACTATTTCATCCGCAAGCAGACCCTGGTTAATGCAGAACGGTTCACCACGCCAAAGCTCAAGGAACTGGAGGACGTGATTCTTGGTGCGGAGGACAAGCTGGTATCTCTGGAATATGATCTGTTCTGTCAGGTGCGGGATCAGATTGCCGGACAGGTTCTGCGTATTCAGAAAACAGCCAAGGCAGTAGCCGGCATCGATGTATTTGCATCTCTGTCCCTGGTTGCTACCAGAAATAACTATACCAAACCAAAAATCAATGAAAAAGGCATCATTCAGATCAAAAACGGTCGGCATCCCGTAGTGGAACAGATGATGAGAGATGATCTGTTTGTAGCCAATGATACCTATCTGGATAACGGGAAAAACAAAATCTCCATCATTACCGGTCCCAACATGGCCGGAAAATCCACCTATATGCGGCAGACCGCCCTGATCGTACTCATGGCTCAGATCGGAAGTTTTGTCCCCGCCGAAGAAGCCAATATCGGTCTCTGCGACCGGATCTTCACCAGGGTAGGCGCTTCTGATGATCTTGCCTCCGGGCAGAGCACGTTCATGGTGGAAATGACGGAAGTAGCCAACATTCTCCGCAACGCCACCCGCCACAGCCTGCTGATTCTGGATGAGATCGGCCGCGGTACCAGTACCTTTGACGGCCTGGCCATCGCATGGGCGGTGGTAGAGTATATCTGCAATACAAAAATTCTGGGCGCAAAAACCCTGTTCGCCACCCATTATCATGAGCTGACCGAACTGGAAGGAACCCTTCCCGGTGTGAACAACTACTGCATTGCAGTGAAGGAGCAGGGAGATGACATCGTTTTCCTACGCAAGATCATAAAAGGAGGAGCCGACAAAAGCTACGGAATCCAGGTTGCAAAACTGGCCGGAGTTCCGGAAGGAGTCATTGAGCGGGCCAAGGAGCTGGTAGAGGAACTGGCCGGGGCGGACATCACTGCCAAAGCCAGAGAAATCGCCGAAACCAACGTTTCTTCCCCCGGACAGCGGCGTCCGGTTCCCCGCCCGGATGATGTGGAACTGACTCAGCTTACCCTGTTTGATACCGTCCGGGAAGACGATATTATCCGGGAAATCGGAGAGCTGGAACTGGGGAAAATGACTCCCATCGACGCTTTGAACACGCTTTACCGTCTGCAGACCAAGCTGAAAAACCGCTGGAACGGAAAATAGGAGGATGCCTATGCCGCATATTACCGTACTGGATCAGAATACCATAAATAAAATCGCAGCGGGAGAGGTGATCGAGCGCCCTGCTTCCGTAGTAAAGGAGCTGCTGGAAAATGCCATTGATGCCAAAGCTACCGCTGTAACTGTCGAAATCAGAGACGGCGGGATCTCCTTTATCCGGGTCACAGACAACGGCTGCGGAATTCCCGCTGATGAAGTGGCCACCGCCTTTCTCCGTCACTCCACCAGCAAAATCTCTTCTGTGGAGGATCTATTTACTATCTCCTCTCTTGGATTCCGCGGAGAAGCTCTTTCCAGCATTGCCGCTGTATCTCAGGTGGAAGTCATCACCAAAACCGGTCAGAGTCTCACCGGAACCCGTTATCAGATCGAGGGCGGTGCAGAAAAGTCCATAGAGGAGGTAGGTGCTCCCGAGGGCACCACCTTTATTGCCAGAAACCTGTTCTATAATACTCCTGTAAGGAGAAAGTTTCTGAAAACTCCTCAGACGGAAGGAGCTCATGTGGCAGATCTGGTGGAAAAGATCGCTCTGTCCCATCCGGAAGTGTCTGTCCGGTTCATTCAGAACAATCAGAACCGGCTCCATACTTCCGGAAATCATAATCTGAAGGATATTATCTATACGGTTTACGGAAGAGAGATCGCTTCCAATCTGCTCCCCATTCAGGCCGAGGGGGGACCTGTAAAGATCCATGGCTTCATCGGAAAGCCGGTGATCGCCCGCAGCAACCGCAACTATGAAAATTATTATATTAACGGCCGGTATATCAAAAGCAACCTGATCGCCAAAGCAATCGAGGAAGCCTACAAGCCTTTTATGATGCAGCATAAATATCCGTTTACCCTGCTTCATTTCCATATCCAGCCGGATTTTCTGGATGTCAACGTTCATCCCACCAAAATGGAGCTGCGCTTCCGGGACGGAGAGGGGATTTACCGGATGGTCCTTACGGCTCTCCAGAATGCCCTGTCCCATAAAGAGCTGATTCCTGAGGTAAATCTGGAAAAGCAGGAGAAGAAGGATGGGCTGGAACTGCGGCGCCAGGAAGAAGAGCAGCACAGCAGGACCCGTTTTGCAGAACCTTTTGAGCGGGCAAGAATGGAACGGCTCCATAGCTCTCCGGAAAATACGGTCCGGGAGCAGGCAGCTGTCACTCCTAAAAATAAAGACGATCTCTTTCCCCGTTCCGCCGATACTCTGAGGGAAGAACCGGCTCCGTACCGGATGCAGGCGGCTGCTCCGTCTGCTTCGCCGGTCAAAGCTTCTCTCCCGGCAGCAGCCGTTCCTGAAAAAGCGGCAGAAACCGGCAGCACGGAAGGGCAGCTGGATCTGTTCCGCGAAAAACTTCTGGAGCCTTCCTCCAGAACACGCCACAAGCTGATCGGACAGCTTTTTGAAACCTACTGGCTTGTGGAATTCGACAGTCAGCTTTTTATTATTGATCAGCATGCCGCCCATGAAAAAGTACTCTATGAGCGGACCATGAACTCTCTGAAAAACAGAGAACACGCTTCCCAGGCCGTCAGTCCGCCGATCATTCTTACCCTGAGCGAACGGGAACAGCTGCTCCTGGAAGCGTATATGGACTGCTTTTCCCGGATCGGATTCGAGATTGAACCTTTCGGAGGGAAAGAATATGCAGTGAGCGGTGTTCCTGTCAATCTTTTTTCCATTGCAGAAAAAGATCTTCTCATGGAAATGATCGATTCTCTGTCGGAAGACTCTGCTTTGACTGACCCGGATGCGATCTATGAGCGGGTGGCATCCATGTCCTGCAAGGCTGCCGTAAAGGGGAACCACCGGATGTCTGCGGCGGAGGCCAATGAGCTGATTGACCAGCTCCTTACCCTGGACAACCCTTATGCCTGCCCCCATGGCCGGCCTACCATCATTTCCATGAGCAAATACGAGCTGGAAAAAAAATTCAAGCGGATTGTATGAGAATGGTTGACATAATTATTTTATGTAAACTTATGCTCTGCTGCAATCTTATGTAAATCGTAAGAAATTACCAATCTGTTCCATGTTATACTAGGAACACCGAACGGATTTTCGTCTATTTTCCGCGGTATCCTCATATATTGAATACAGCGGGCCTATTATCAAATCCTTCGGTGTCAATCCGGAGATAGGAGTTTTATGGAAATCAATGCGCTTTTCAATGCCCTCGCCGTGGCTGAACGGCTGAAAAACAATACCCGCCATTCCTGGACTTCTGAAAATCGTCATGAAAGTGTGGCAGAACACAGCTGGCGTCTGGCTCTGACGGCATATTTTGTCAAAGACGAATATCCCGGTCTGGATATGAACAAAGTGATTCTGATGTGCCTGATCCATGATCTGGGAGAAGCGTTCACCGGAGATATCCCTGCCTTTGAAAAAACGGAGATGCACGAGCAGACGGAAGCAGATCTGCTGAATCGCTGGGTTGCTTCCCTGCCCCGGCCCTACTGTGAGGAAATGAAAGCCCTCTATGAGGAAATGGATGCCCAGGAAACCAATGAAGCACGGCTTTACAAAGCTCTGGACCGTATGGAAACTCTGATCCAGCACAATGAAGCACCGATTTCCACCTGGCTTCCTCTGGAATATGAGCTGAATCAGAAATACGGAAAAGAGCAGTGTGCTTTTTCTCCCTACACAAAAGCCCTTCAGGAGGCCGTCTGTAAGGTCTGCGTGGAAAAAATACAGACAGAGGATCCAGAAGGAGGCCGCTCATGAGCGCCGGCGGCCCCCTTCTGATTATCACCGGCCCCACTGCCGCAGGAAAAACTTCCCTGGCCGTTCAGGCTGCCAAAGCACTGAATGGAGAGGTGATCAGTGCTGATTCCATGCAGGTCTACCGCCATATGGATATCGGCTCCGCAAAGGTCACAAAGGAGGAGATGGAAGGAATTCCCCACCATCTGATCGATATTCTGGAACCCTGGGAGCCTTTCAACGTGGCTGTTTTCCAGGAGCTGGCCCGGCAGGCCGTCCTCGATATTCAAAGCCGCGGCCATATTCCCATTGTAGCCGGCGGAACGGGCTTTTATATTCAGGCTCTCCTCTATGATATCCGGTTTCAGGAAACCTCAGAAGATCAGCAGCTCCGGCGGGAGCTGGAACAGCTGGGAGAGCAGAAGGGTGCGGAGTTTCTCCACCAGATGCTGGCACAAGTAGATCCGGAATCTGCTGCCGCCATCCATGCCAACAACAAGAAACGGGTGATCCGGGCAATCGAATACTATCGTCAGACCGGCAGGAAAATCTCCGATCACAACCGGGAGGAGCGGGAGCGGTCTTCCCCCTACGATTTCCTTTATTATGTGATCACCATGGACCGGGATATTCTGTATGAAAGAATTGACCGCCGGGTAGACCGGATGCTTTCCCTGGGACTGGTGGATGAAGTCCGCCGTCTGAAGGAAATGGGATGCACCAAAGAAATGGTCTCCATGCAGGGACTGGGCTACAAGGAAATTCTGGATTATCTGGACGGAAACTGCTCTCTGGAAGAAGCCGTTTACGTTCTGAAGCGGGATACCCGCCATTTCGCCAAGCGCCAGCTGACCTGGTTCAGAAGAGAACGGGATACCCGCTGGCTGATCCAGGAAGAATACCAATTTGACAGCAGTCGGATGCTTAAGCGCATCCGGGAAGACTGCGAGAAGGAGATACTATGGAAATGAAAGAAATGTACGGATCACTGGGCATCAGCAAGGAAGTGCTCGAGTTCGGACTGAAAATAGAAGAGCAGCTGAAGGACCGTTTCGCTGCCATTGATGAAACTGCGGAATACAATCAGATGAAAGTGATCCGGGCCATGCAGGAATGCCGCGTCAGCGATATTCATTTCGCTGCCACCACCGGATATGGCTACAATGACATGGGCCGGGATGTTCTGGAAGAAGTCTATGCCAAAACCTTCCGGGGAGAAGATGCTCTTGTACGCCCGCAGGTAATGAGCGGAACCCATGCCCTTCACATTGCCCTGTCCGGAAACCTCCGTCCGGGAGATGAGCTTCTTTCCCCTGTAGGGAAGCCCTATGACACTCTGGATGAAGTCATCGGAATCCGGGATGCTGTCGGATCGTTAAAGGAGTTCGGCGTTACCTACCGTCAGGTGGATCTGCTTTCCGATGGTTCCTTTGATTACGAAGGAATACGGGCCGCCATCAATGACAGGACCAGGCTGGTAGCCATTCAGCGGTCCAAGGGCTATGCTACCCGTCCAACCCTTTCCGTGGAGCAGATCGGAGAGCTGATCTCGTTTATCAAATCCATAAAGCCGGAAGTCATCTGTATGGTAGATAACTGCTACGGAGAATTTGTGGAACGGATCGAACCTCTTGAAGTGGGGGCAGATATGATGGTCGGCTCCCTGATCAAAAATCCGGGAGGGGGTCTTGCGCCCATCGGAGGATATATCGTAGGTACAAAAGAATGTGTGGAACGGGCTGCCTACCGTCTCTCCGCCCCGGGTCTGGGTAAGGAAGTAGGTGCCAGTCTGGGACTGAATCAGTCTTTCTTCCAGGGCTTTTTCCTGGCTCCCACCGTGGTGGCCGGCGCTCTGAAGGGAGCCATATTTGCTGCCAATATCTATGAACAGCTGGGATATTCCGTCGTTCCCAATGGATCCGAGCCCCGATATGATATTATTCAGGCGGTTACCTTCGGAAAACCGGAGGGTGTGATTGCTTTCTGCAAGGGAATTCAGGCCGCGGCTCCCGTAGACAGTTTTGTGACCCCGGAGCCATGGGATATGCCCGGCTATGACGCCCCGGTCATCATGGCCGCCGGAGCATTTGTTCAGGGATCTTCCATTGAGCTTTCTGCTGACGGCCCGATTAAGCCCCCCTATGCCGTTTATTTTCAGGGAGGACTTACCTGGTACCATGCCAAACTGGGAATCCTCATGTCCCTTCAGAAACTGACCGAGGCGGGAATTGTCCGGCTCTGAGCCGGGCCGTGCAGGATAAAACTCCTGCCATCGAATCATACGAATGCAAAGGGGAGAGAGCACCAATGAGAAACAAAAATTTCTGGATCCTTCTGGTTCTGATCCTGGCCGGGATCGTACTGGGCGGGTTCATCGGAAACATGACTGCCGGCGTTCCCATGCTGTCCTGGCTGAGCTTTGGCCAGTCCTTCGGCATCAATCCTCCCATCAATCTGGATCTGGGCATTCTGGTAATCACCTTTGGTCTGAGCATAAAAATCACCATGGCCAGCATCATCGGCATCGTCATTGCCCTTCTGGTATTCCGCTGGATATAGGATCCGGCGCTCCTGAAGCAGCGTACCTGGAGAGTCGCAGACAGTCAGGAGGACTATGAAGCAAGTTACCATGAAGGAGCTTCCCAAGGAGGAACGCCCTTACGAAAAATGTTTGAAGCACGGTCCGGAATCCTTAAGCGACGCAGAGCTTCTATCCGTTATTATCCGCACCGGGACCCGCTGTGACAATTCTCTGAGCCTTTCCAGAAAGATTCTGGAAAAGGGAGAGAAAGGGCTCCTGGGCCTTCTCCACCACTCCTTTCCCGAGCTGATGGAAATCCGTGGGATCGGACCGGTAAAGGCCAGCCAGCTTCTGTGTATCGGTGAGCTGTCCAGGCGGATCTGGCGCCAGGCCGCATCCGGAGAAGAACTGTCCTTTCACAGTCCGGAATCCATTGCAGGATATTACATGGAAGAAATGCGTCACAGAGAGCAGGAAGAACTCCGGGTCATGTTTTTCAATACCAAGCAGGTCCTGATCAAAGAACTTCTGCTGTCCAGAGGTACCGTAAATGCTTCTCTGGCCACGCCCAGGGAGATTTTTATCGAGGCTCTGCGCTACCGGGCAGTAAGTCTGATCCTGGTCCACAATCATCCCAGCGGAGATCCTTCTCCCAGCCGCGAAGACGCCGCTTTTACCAAGCGTGTCCGACTGGCCGGCGAGCTGATGGGAATTCCTCTGCTGGATCATATTATTATCGGAGACAACTCATTTATGAGTCTGAAAGAACGGGGAATGTTATAAATGGAATCAAAACGCAGCAAATATATTTTGATCGGGCTGAGTATATTCTGTATTCTGCTCATTGGAATTTCATCGGTCAACGACAGGTTTCTGGCTCCTCTGCGAAACGGGGTGGGATATGTGCTCACTCCCATTCAGTCAGGAGTAAATAAAACCGGGGCCGCCGTCCACGAAAAGATCAGGAACTATTCCAGCCTTCAGGATGCTCTTGCAGAAAATGATGAGCTGAAAGCCCGGGTAGATGCCCTTACAGAAGAAAACAACCGGCTGCAGCAGGAGCAGTTTGAGCTGAACCGGCTCCGGAGTCTGTACGCTCTGGACCAGGAATATATGCAGTATGAAAAAGTGGGAGCCCGGGTCATTGCCAAGGACTCCAGCGACTGGTTCCAGGTATTCCGAATCGACAAGGGCTCCAAGGATGGGATCCGCAAAGACATGAACGTGATCGCCGGCGGCGGGCTGGTTGGAATCGTGACGGACGTAGGTGACAATTATGCCACGGTCCGCTCTATTATTGATGATTCCAGCGAAGTCTATTCCATGGCCATGCAGTCGGGCATCAACTGTGTTGTGGAAGGAGACCTGATGCTGTATAAAGAAGGCCGGCTCCGCCTGACTCATATCCCGCTGAACGGAGATGTTAAGGAAGGGGATCGGATCGTCACCTCCAACATCAGTTCTGTATTTCTTCCCGGCCTTCTGATCGGTTATGCATCGGACATCTCCGTGGACAGCAACCGGGTCACTCAGTCCGGCTATCTGATTCCGGTAGCTCAGTTTGATACCCTCCAGGAAGTGCTGGTCATCACTCAGCTGAAAAGTGAGCTCGGCCAGGAATCCGCATCCTCCGGATCGGAGGAAACGGAGGATGCTGCAGCGGAAAGCAGCGCAGAGGAAAGCACCGTGCCAGAAGAGAGCAGCGCAGAAGAAACCTCAGCACAGGAGGAAGTATCATGAATATGAAAAGGATCGCCATGAATCTGGTGCTGGCCATTGCAGCTTTCATCATACAGAACTGCATATTTCCCCAGATTCCCTTTTTGTCGGCTGCCCCCAACCTGCTGCTGATCCTGACGTTTTCCTTCGGATTCATCTGCGGCAAAGAGGCGGGAATGCTCTGCGGGTTTCTCTGCGGGATTCTGCTGGATCTGTTCTACAGCGGCCCCTTCGGTTTCTACACACTTTTTTATGTATGGATGGGGTATGTGAACGGTATTTTTACCAGATACTACTATGAGGATTATATTCCCCTTCCCCTGATTCTGAGTTTTTTCAATGATCTGGTTTATAATCTTTACATTTACGTATTCCGCTTCCTGATCCGGAACCGCCTGGATTTTTTCTATTATTTCCGGGAAATCATCGTTCCGGAGGTGATTTTTACAGTACTCATGACCCTGGTGGTCTATCGGGTATTCCTGTTCATTACCAGGAAGATGGAAGAGCTGGAGAAAAGGAGAGATACAGATTTTGTTTCATGATTTTCTTGACCTGATAAAAACTCTGGCCGGCAGATTCTTTTCTTCCCGTCTTGCCGCCCTGGCTGTTGTATTTTCCTGTATGTTTGCAGTTCTCGTTTTCAAACTGTTTGATCTTCAGATCGTTCACGGAGAAGAGTACCTGCGGGACTACATTCAGCTGACAGAGCGTTCCGTAACCACCCCCGGCACCAGGGGAAATATCTATGACCGGAACGGTAATGTACTGGCCTACAATGAGCTGGCCTATGTGGTCACCATCCAGGACAACGGCGAATATGCCACCACTGCAGAAAAGAACAAGATGTTCCTCCGTCTGGTAAGGATCCTGAACCGTCACGGGGAAGAAGTGGTCGGTCGGTTCGAGGTGGCCATAGATGAAAACGGAGAGATGTATTATACCTCCACTTCCGAGACTTCGCGGAAACGGTTTCTGAGCGATCTGTACGGGCTGAAAACCATTGATGAGCTTACGGGTCCGGATGGAAAGTACCCAGATGTGACTGCCAGAGAGCTGTTTGAAAACCGTGTGACGGAATACGGTCTGGACAAGCTGACGGATGAAAATGGAAATCCGGTAGAAATGACAGATGAGGAAGCTCTCCAGGTCATTAATATCCGTTATACCATGGGGCTGACCGCCTATCGGAAATATGAAGCCACACAGGTCACCTCTTATATCGGTGAAGAAGCCATGGCGGATATTACCGAGCATTCCGCTGAGCTTCTGGGAGTCGAAGTGGCAGAAACAACCATCCGCGTATATAATGACAGCATTTATTTTGCTCCCATCATCGGATATACCGGAAAAGTGCAGGAAGATCAGCTGGAAAAGCTTCAGAAGGAAAATCCTGACTATGAGCTCACGGACATTGTGGGAAGGACCGGTATTGAAGCTGCCATGGAGACGGCTCTTCAGGGGCAGAAAGGGCGTCAGACCATCTGTGTGGACAATATGGGCCGCGTCATGGAGGTTCTTTCTCAGACAGATCCTCAGGCCGGTCAGGATGTATATCTTACTCTGGACCGGGATCTGCAGAAGGGTATCTATCATCTGATTGAACAGCAGCTGGCCGGTATTGTGGCTTCCAAACTGGTGAATGCAGATGAAAGCATCAACGATGACAAAGACAGCTCCAGCCGTCTGATTCCCATTGCAGACGCTTATTTTCAGCTGATCAACAATAATGTGCTTTCCATGAACCATTTCAGTTCAGAAGATGCCTCTCCCACGGAAGCCGGAATCTACAGCAAATTTTCCTCTTCAAAAGAACGGATCTTTCAGCAGCTGGAATCCGAACTTTACAGCAGTCATCCCACTCCCATGGACCAGCTGGGAGAGGATATGGCGGATTATATGTCCTATATCAGTACCTATCTGGCGTCTGACCGGTCCGGTGTTCTGGTCACATCAAGGATTGACCAGGATAATGAGCAGTATAAAGCATGGAAAAACCGGTCCATCAGTCTCCGCGAATATCTCTATGCGGGAATCGCCAACAGCTGGATCGATACCTCAAAACTGACCATTGACGCTAAGTACTCCAGCGCGGATGATATTTATCAGATCCTGGTGGAGGAGACTCTGGAAAATCTGAAAAGCGATTCGGCTTTTGACAAGAAGATCTATGATCATCTGATCCATCAGGGAACGATTACCGGAAGAGAACTGTGCCTGGCCCTTTACGATCAGGGTGTTCTGGCAGACGATCCGGAGGAGATCGCCGCTCTGTCATCCAATGGAGAGGCCTATGCTTTTCAGTTTATGAAAAATAAGATTTCCAACATCGAGCTGACACCGGCTCAGATGGCATTGGAACCCTGTACCGCCGGTGTCGTGGTAACGGATGTGAATTCGGGGGAAGTACTGGCGCTGGTAACCTATCCCAGCTATGACAACAACCGGCTGTCCGGGACCATGGATACCGCATATTATACTCAGCTGCTGAATGACCTGTCCAATCCGCTGTATAACAACGCCACCCAGGTCGTAAAAGCCCCCGGTTCCACATTCAAGCCGATCACAGCCATTGCGGCTCTGGAAGAGGGCGTAGTATCCATTGACGAGCAGATCGACTGTACCGGAGTATACGATCAGGTAGCGAATCCGATCAAATGCTGGATCTATCCGGGGCATCACGGCACGGAAACCATGGTGGAAGGCATACAGAATTCCTGCAACTATTACTTCAATGAACTGGGCCATCGTCTTTCCATGGATGAAAACGGAAACTACAACAGTGCGCTGGGTGTGGAAACAATCCGTGAATATGCATCCAAGTTCGGCCTGGACAGCACCTCCGGAGTGGAGATTCCGGAAGTAGCTCCCAATCTGACTACGGAAGATCCGGAACGTTCTGCCATGGGACAGGCTACTCATGCCTATACCAACGTGCAGCTGGCCCGTTATGTGGCCGCCATTGCCAACCGCGGAACTGTATATAATCTGAGCCTGATTGATAAAGTCACCGATTCTGACGGAAATCTTGTAAAAGATTATACTCCCGAAATCTACTCTCGGGTTGAGGTGGCTGACTCCACATGGGATACGGTGCAGGAAGGTATGAGGCGAGTGATCACCAACAGTTCCACCAATAAAATCTTTGAAGATCTGGAGGTGAACGTGGCGGGCAAAACCGGAACCGCCCAGGAAACCAGCGGTCACGCCAACCACGCATTCTTTATCTCTTACGGACCTTATGAGAATCCAGAGATCAGCGTAACCGTGAATATCCCCAACGGATATTCTTCCGGAAACGCCGCTTCTCTGGCGAAAAGCGTATACCGTTTCTATTTCGGCTATACGGATCTGGACTACATTATGAATACAGGGGCACTGGAAGCCACCAATGTCAATATCCGGGATTAAAAATCGCCGGCAGCCTCAGCTGCCTGTGCTTTGGAGGTGTGATCATGCACAATACGGTGGTGATAAAAGGAAACAAGTCGGGTCTGACGGTTTTTTTAGACCCGGCTCCTCCCTTTGAAATGATACTGAGAGACGTAGCCGCAAAATTCCGTGAAAGCTCCCGGTTCTGGGGATCGGTTCAGATGGCCCTTACCCTGGAGGGACGGGCCATGACTCCCGCTGAGGAATTCGCTGTAGTAAATACCATTACGGAAAATTCCCAGATTGAGATTCTCTGTCTTCTGGACCGGGATGTAAACCGTATCGAGCGGTGTGAAAAAGCCCTGAATGAAAAGCTCATGGAGATCAATTCACGGACAGGAAACTTCTACAAAGGCAGTCTGTCCGCCGGAGAATCTCTGGAAGCCGAAGCCAGTCTTGTGGTGATCGGCGACGTGGAGCGGGGAGCCCGCATTACTGCCCGAGGCAATGTCATTGTACTCGGAGAGCTAAAAGGGGCGGTTTATGCCGGAGCCGGGGGCGATCCGGAAGCGGTAACAGTCGCCCTGGAAATGGCTCCGTCCATGATCCGTATCGGGGAGATTCAGCAGAAATTCGGCGAAAAATCCAGACGTCTGGGAAAAGGACCTATGATTGCCGGCATTCAGGACGGACGAATCGCCGTAAAGACTCTGAAAAAGAGTTTCCTCAGTCGGATTAATTTCAATTAACACTGGAAAACTTCCAGAAAGTTTGCTACAATAATATTTGGCAATTTCATATCAGGAGGATATTCATTATGAGTGAAGTCATTGTGATTACTT
>CALWRQ010000001.1 GCA_944383965.1 uncultured Lachnospiraceae bacterium | reverse complement strand
GAGAACGGAACCATTGACTGTGTATGGAACGGATTTACCATCACAGGAAGAGAGGATCAGTATACCTGGACCGAGCCGTATATGGACAACGAGCAGGTGTTTGTGGTAATGGCGGATTCCGGTATTGCTTCTCTGGATGATCTGGCAGGAAAGGTAGTGGAGGTTCAGGTAGATTCTGCTGCAGAAGCTGCTCTGGACACCATGCCGGAGGTAAAGGCCAGCTTCGCCAGCGTAGAGACCACGCCCAATTACAATCAGGCCCTGATGGATCTGGAGATGGGAGCAGTGGATGCAGTAGGAATGGACAGTGTGGTAGCCAGCTATCTGCTGACTCAGAAAGGAACCGATGCAGTGATCCTGGATGAGGCGCTTTCCTCTGAAGAGTATGCGGTAGGTTTTAAGCTTGGCAATACAGAGCTGAGAGATCAGGTGCAGGCAGCCCTGGAGGAGATGGCTGCAGACGGCACCATGGCCAAGATTTCCGAAGAATGGTTCGGAAGCGATATTACTACCATCGGAAAATAAAAATTCAGAAACAGATAAGAAAAAGATCGTCAGGCGGCCCGGCAAGCCGCCTGTACGTGTGACAGGGAGACAGATACTATGGAACAGATCATGAACTGGTTTGCAGAAATGGCCGCCATGCTTCCCCAGCTGTTTGACGGAATGGCAGTGACGGTACAGATATTTGCGGTAACGCTCATATTCTCTCTGCCGTTGGGACTTCTGGTGTCCTTCGGGAGAATGGCAAAGAACCCGGTGATCCGCTGGATCACCAAGGCCTATATTTCCATTATGAGGGGCACGCCTCTGATGCTCCAGCTTTTTATCGTATACTTCGGCCCGTATTATATCTTCGGGATCCGGGTCACCAATGATTACCGGCTCTGGGCCGTATTCATCGGTTTTGTGATCAACTACGCCGCCTATTTTGCGGAGATTTACCGCAGCGGCATTCAGTCCATGCCGGCCGGGCAGTACGAGGCCGCCAAGCTGCTGGGCTACAGCCGTTTTCAGACTTTTTTCAAGATTATTTTTCCCCAGGTGATCAAGCGGATCCTGCCGGCAGTGACCAATGAAGTGATCACTCTGGTGAAGGACACCTCCCTGGCGTTTACCATCAGCGTAATCGAGATGTTTACCGTGGCGAAGCAGCTGGCTTCCGCCCAGGCAGCCATGACTCCTTTTGTGGCAGCCGGTATTTTCTACTATGTGTTCAATCTGCTGGTAGCTGTGGTGATGGAGCATTTTGAAAAGAAGCTGTCATATTATCAATAGGAGGCCGGATATGTATTTGCTGGAAATGAACCACATTCAGAAAAAATTTGAGAACCTTCAGGTGCTGAAGGACATTTCTCTGTCCGTAAAGGAAGGGGAGATCGTATCTATCATCGGTCCTTCCGGATCGGGGAAATCCACGCTCCTGCGGTGCGCTACCATGCTGGAGACGATTGACAGCGGGGAGATCGTTTATCTGGAAGAAAAAGCGGCCTGGACGGATCCGGGACGGAATCAGGCGGTTTATGCGGGAAAGGCGAAGTTAAAGGAGATCCGGAAAAGCTATGGGCTGGTATTCCAGAATTTTAACCTGTTCCCTCATTTTTCGGTTATAAAAAATATTACGGATGCTCCCATCCATGTTCAGGGAAAGAAGAAAGAAGACGCTCTTCGGGAAGGAATGGAGCTTTTAAGGAAAATGGGACTGGAGGACAAGGCAGACGCCTATCCCTGCCAGCTGTCCGGCGGACAGTGTCAGCGGGTGGCTATTGCCAGAGCCCTGGCTTTAAACCCCAAGGTGCTGTTCTTTGATGAACCTACGTCCGCCCTGGATCCGGAGCTGACAGGAGAGGTGCTGAAGGTGATCCGTTCCCTGGCGGATCTGGATATCACCATGGTCATCGTGACCCATGAGATGGCCTTTGCCAGGGATATTTCCGACCGGGTCATTTTCATGGCTGATGGCGTGATCGTAGAAGAAGGAACTCCGGAAGAGGTATTTTCCTCTTCCAATGAGAGAACACAGGCATTTCTGGGCAGGTATGGAGAGATGCTCAGCCGGGAAGGGAAGAAATGACGGAGAGGGAAAAGATGCTGGCCGGTCAGCTCTATGACTGCGGTGACGAGGAGCTTCTGACCCGCTGGCACAGGGCGAAGGATCTGATGAGGGACTATAACCGGACGGATTCTGCCGACCGGGCGGAAAAAGAGCGAATTTTAAACGAGCTGCTGGGCGGAAGAGGAAAAAATCTGTGGATCACCGCCCCGTTCTATGTGGATTACGGCAATAATATCTACTTTGGAAACAACTGCGAAGTCAACATGAACTGCACATTCCTGGATGATAATGTGATCCGGATCGGAGACAATGCCCTGATTGCTCCCAATGTGCAGATCTATACCGCGTTTCACCCCACAAATGCGGCGGACCGTTTCGGAGAACCCAGAGAAGACGGTTCTTTTGAATTCTGCAAGACCCAGACAGCTCCCGTTGTGATCGGAAATCATGTATGGATCGGCGGAGGTGCGATCATCCTGCCGGGTGTCACCATCGGAGACAATGTGGTGATCGGAGCCGGAAGCGTGGTGACCGGAGACATTCCGGACAATGTGATCGCTTATGGGAATCCATGCCGGATCATAAGAACGAATCAGTAGGAAACAGAAAACACAGATGCTTGAAAGACGGACTCTTCGGAGTCCGTTTTCTGATTGGGGAGACGATGCTTTTCATGGAGGATTGCGCAGAAAAAACGGGAAAGATATAATAAAAGAATCGAAAACGGGAAAATGCAGAGGAGGAAAAAGGTTGGATACCAATATATTTCGCTATGTGATTACCATTGAAGCCTGCGGCAGTATTTCTGCAGCAGCCAAGAGACTGTTTATGTCCCAGCCGGCCCTGACCAAGCATATCGGAAAGCTGGAAAAGCAGCTGGGCGTAAAACTGTATGACAGAAGCAGCTCTCCTCTGGCTCTTACGCCGGCAGGACGGCTGTTCCTGGAGTATGCGAAAGAATATGCTCAGGAGGAGCGGGAATTCCTGGAGCGTCTGAAAAAACTGGAGGGAGACGGCCTGGAGCGGGTGCTGGTGGCTACAACGCACAGAGGGGGAGCTTATGCGGGAGACCGTACGGCGGCCTTTCTGGCCCGGTTTCCGGAGGTCTCTCTGGAATATCTGGATGTGAGCGCGGAAGAGTGTGAAAATGCCCTGAATACGGGAAAAGCAGACCTGGCGGTGTACACCGATCCGGTTCTGTCAGACCAGATTGAATACATGCCTCTGGAAGAGGATCAGCTGGTTCTGGTAGTGCCCAGAAGCAGCGCGGTGCTGGAAGGAAAAGATCTTTCCGGAAATACGCCGGAATCTCCTGTAGAGGTGGAACCGGAGCGGTTCCGCAATCCGGATCTGACGTGGGTTCTGTCAACTCAGAACCACAGTCTGTATTTTGCGGAATGTGCGTTCTTTAAGAAATATGGAATTGCTCCTGTCCGGAGCTTCCGGGTGGATTATGTGGACACCAGATATTCTATTGCATGCGGTGGAGGGGGAATCGTGCTGGTTCCCACCACTACAGTGGTAAAAGGAGCGGGAAGCAAGGACTGCGCATTCTGTACGATCAGGGGAGGAAGCCTGTATCGCTATGTGATTATAGCCAAGCAGAAGGGGAAAAACCTGCAGAGAGGGGCGGAAAATTTCTGGCGCTTTATGGTGGAGCAGAGATTTCAGCACTGACCGGGGAGAAAAGGTATTCGGAATTGGAATGGCACCGATAATCAATCGGAATGGGAGACGGCCGGAAAAGGGGAGGAGGCTCAATTTAAAGGCCGCGGTCAAAGATTGAGACATCATTCGGTTATAAAAGGGGAATTATATAGAATAGACATAAACTTGAAAAAATTATCCGATATTTTGTATAATTAAACCAGAATTTTTGCCGGCAAAACATTCAGAATCCGTTTAGATGAAAGGAAAAAAGAAAATGAGTACTTTGAAAGAAACGAAAATTCTTGGTTTCCCGCTTTGGATGTTCTTAATTCTGAATGTGATTATGATTTTCCTGGCAGCACAGGACTGGATGCTGTCAAACATGGTGGGGGCTCTGGCGTTTGCTTTGGTGGTAGGTACGTTTCTGGGATGGATCGGCGATCATATTCCGGTCTGGAAAACATGGTTCGGAGGCGGAATGCTTTTTACCTGTCTGGCAGCAGGAGCAATGAACACATTCAATCTGGTGGGAGAAGGAGCAAAAGAGACGCTGAATACCTTTAACGGAACCACAGGTTTTCTGGACCTGTATATTCTGGTGCTGATCACCGGTTCCGTACTGTCTGTTGACAGAAAGGCTCTTGTAAAATCCTTTGCAGGATATATTCCCACGATCATTGCCGGTGTGGTCGGGGCTCTGGCACTGGCTGGCCTGGTAGGAGCGGTAACAGGAGTGGGGGCGATTGATGCTATCACCACGTATGCGATTCCCATAATGGGCGGAGGAAACGGGGCAGGCATACAGCCTATGAGCCGCATGTGGGAGGCTGCGACCGGCGGAGACGGTGCTTCCTGGTATGCCACTGCATTTGCCATTATCAGTCTGGGAAACCTGGTAGCTGTTTTCATGAGCGCACTGCTGAACAAACTAGGTCAGGCCCATCCTGCTCTTACAGGAAACGGACAGCTGATGAAAGGAATGGACAATGTTGCCGCGTCGGCGGAGAAGGAGATCAAGCCTTCGGCAGCTGACTATGCCACCGGTCTTGCTCTGGGTCTGTTCTGCTACTGCGTGGCAGACCTCTATTCCGGACATATTTCCATTATCAACAATCATCTGGATCTGGGATTTACCATCCATACATTTGCGTTTATGGTAATTCTTATGGCGATCCTGAACATATCCAATATTCTTCCGGCCAATGTAAAAGCCGGGGCGAAAGGGATGCAGCAGTTTTTCGTGAAATACATGTCATTTCCGCTGATGATCACAGTGGGAATCGGCACAGATCTGAGCGACTATGCCAAGGTTTTCACAAATCCGGCATATCTGGTCATTATCCTGGCGACTGTAATCGGAGCGATGATCGGAACATTCCTGATGAGCAGGCTGTTCCATATGTATCCGGTGGAAGCGATGCTTACTGCGGGACTTTGCATGGCAAATGGAGGCGGTTCCGGCGATGTGCAGTGTCTGGGAGCGGCAAACCGTATGGAGATGATGTCCTATGCCCAGATTTCATCACGAATCGGCGGTGCGATCATGCTCGTAGTAGCCAGTTTCTTTTTCGGACGGTTTTTATAAAATTGCAGTTTAGGAGGAATGCGTTATGTCATCCAATCATGCTTTGGATCAGAATCTGACACCGGAAATGAGGAAAAATCTGTTCGGCAATGCATATCTTAATATGCTGTGGCACTGCCCCAGCGATCCCAGATTTCCCTATTGGGTCCATCTGCCGGATGAATATTATGAGGAAAAGAATCCGGAATATGAACTGATGGTGATTATTCACGGCACAGGATGCGCTGTGGAGAATTACATAAAAGAAGCAAAAGAACTGGCAGATAAAAATCACCTGGCGATTCTGGCGCCGCTGTTCCCGGGAGGCCTGATGGAGCGGGATGATTTCAACAGCTATAAGCTTCTTTCCTGTGACGGGGTACGCTATGATCTGATTCTTCTGGCCATGATCGAAGATATGAAAAACAGATATCCGGGAGTAAAAACAGATCGGTTCTATCTGTTCGGACATTCCGGTGGCGGACAGTTTGCCAATCGTTTCCTGTTGGTTCATCCGGAAAGACTGAAGGCTGTTTCCATAGGAGCTCCCGGCAGACCAACCTTTCTGAACAGAGAGGAAGACTATTTTTGGGGAATTCGGAATTTTCGGGATTATTTTGACAAAGATGTGGATTTAGAAGCAGTGAGAAAGGTTCCGGTACAGATCACGGTAGGAGAGCGGGATACGAAATATATCGGAGATTCTCCTTACGGAGATAATCGGGTGGCCAGAATGCGCAGCCTGAAGAAAAATTTTGAAGAGGCAGGGATAGAAACCTCTCTTCAGATTCTGACCGGACTGGAGCATGCGGACGGCGAAAAGGAACGGGTCCAGGCGGCAGAGAGGTTTTTCCTGGGATTGTAAAGGCAGAGAAGAAAAAGCAGAGTTTGGACGCTCTGCTTTTTTCTTTGCCGGTTTTATAAATTTTTCATTCAATAAATGCCATTTTAATGTTACACTGTACAGCAGGAAAAACTGTCGGAAATCAGAACATAATAGAAAGGAAGAAATAATCCGGCTGCATCAGATACATGAATGAGGAGGAAAACAGAAAAATGACACTTTTCAAAGCCATTTACAATTTGCTGTGGGGAGATCTGATCCGAATTCCCCTGCCGGGAGGGAGCTTTCTGGGACTTTCCCTGCTGGTTATGATCCTGATACCGGCGGGAATCTATTTCACGGTCCGGACAAGATTTCTGCCGTTCCGGTTGTTTCCCGAAATGATCCGTGCGACGCTGGAAAGCCACAAAAAAGATGAACAGGCGGGGATTTCCGGATTTCAGGCACTGATCGTCTCCACAGCCTGCCGTGTGGGAATGGGAAACCTGGTGGGAGTGGTAGCAGCCATTTCCGCCGGAGGCGCGGGAGCGCTGTTCTGGATGTGGGTGATCGCTCTGCTGGGCTCTTCTACGGCGTACATTGAGGCTACGCTGGCTCAGATCTACAAGGAAAAGGACCCGCTGTACGGCGGATACCGGGGAGGTCCGGCTTACTATCTCCATGCGCTCGCGGTCCGGAGAGGAAAAAAGGGAAAACGGACTCTCATGGCGTCTCTGTTCGCCCTTTCCGGCCTGATCTGCTGGTGCGGCATCAGTCAGGTTACGGCAAACTCCATTTCTGCTTCCTTTGAAAACGCGTTCCATATTCCGCCCCTGTATTCCACGGCTCTGCTGGTGCTGCTGGCGGCCGTCATCGTGCTGAGGAAGAACGCCACCGTCAGGGTGCTGGATATCATTGTCCCCATCATGGCTGCATGTTATTTCTTCATTTCTGTTTTTATTATAGTAAAGAATGCAGGTCAGCTTCCGGCAGTTTTTGAGCGGATCTTTGCGGAAGCGTTCGGGCTGCGCCAGGCAGTGGGCGGAGGCCTGGGAGCGGTGATCATGAACGGGGCGAAGCGGGGGCTGTTCTCCAACGAGGCCGGTTCCGGATCGGCTCCCTGCGCAGCCGCTGCAGCGGATATCAGCCATCCGGCCAAGGAGGGACTGCTTCAGGCTCTGGGTGTGTTCATCGATACCATCGTGATCTGCAGCTGTTCCGCCATGATCATGCTGCTCACGCCTCAGGAGCTTACGGCCGGACTGGAAGGAATGGACCTGCTCCAGACAGCTATGAACTACCATCTGGGAGAGTTCGGAGTGATCTTTATTGCCGTGATCCTGTGGCTGTTCAGCTTCTCAACCTTCCTGGGCATTCTGTTCTACGCCAGGTCAAACGTGGCGTACCTGTTCGGCGATAACTGGACGGCCCAGACCCTGTACAAGATTCTGGCTCTGATCATGCTCTTTGTGGGCGGTCTGGCCGCTTACCAGTTTGTATGGGATCTGGGAGATGTGGGCGTAGGGCTTATGACCGTATTTAATATGGCGGCTCTGGTCCCTCTGGCGCCGGAGGCCCTGCGCTCCCTGAGGGATTATGAGGAGAATGTTATGGGAAAAAAGAACCTATAATACGGGGGCAGAATATATAAGAAACACATTCCTGTATGGGGGAAGGCCGGATGACACAGAGGTAACAGGCTGCTATTTTACAAAATAGCCAAACTGTTTCAGACGTTGTCTGCACATTTCCCGTTCTTCATCTGAGAATAGTTCTTCATATTTTTATGCAAAGCTCAATCGGGCGTTGGCTGGTATATCAGATTGCAAAGGAGCAGAAGCATTTTGGATGTTACTATTCAGAGAAAAATAGATATTGCGATGTTTTACCGGCAGGAAATCAGAAATGATTTCCTGCTTTTTCCTTATCTGAAAACTGGAAAAAGGAAGCTGCAGGCCATTTTATGGAAAACAGAGAAAAAATTTTAAAAAAATTAGCACTCACCTCTTGACAGTGCTAATAATATGTGTTATATTACACGTAGAACAAAGGAAGAGAACAGATGAGGATCTCAGATCCGGAACCTGCAGCCTCCCGAGTTCATTGATAAGACAGTTGATACAAGGATATCAATAGAATGGAGGAATGATGTATGTTGATGCCTAGTATTTTTGGAGAGAACTTATTTGATGACTGGATGGATTTTCCTTTTGAGAGAGAATTCTTTGGAAAGAGAAACCCGCTGTACGGCAAGAACGCCAAGAACCTGATGAAAACCGATGTGAGAGAGCTGGATGACAGCTACGAGCTGGACATCGATCTGCCGGGCTTCAAGAAAGATGAAGTCAGCGCAGAACTGAAAGACGGTTATCTGATCATCTCCGCGGCCAAAGGACTGGACAAGGATGAGCAGGATAAAAAGGGCCGTCTGATCCGTCAGGAGCGTTACGCAGGAAGCTGCAGCAGAAGCTTCTATGTGGGCGAGGGCGTGACGGAAGAGGATATCCGGGGTAAATTTGAAAACGGAATCTTAAAACTTACTGTTCCGAAAAAAGAGGTTCAGAAGGTTGAGGAAACCAAACGGATCGCCATTGAAGGCTGACGGCATATGCCGCAGGGGAGGCTGGAATTCCAGCCTCCCTTTTTTGTGCAAAATCCAATAAACTTTTCTATGATGAAAAGAAATCCTTCTTTTTCTTTCAGGAAAAAGTTGATATAATGAAAAAAAGCTGTGGGATCTGCAAAAAGGGGAAGCGGCTTTAGCTGTTCAATATGTCAAACAGGAGGGTGAGAACATGAAAATTTTAGTTACGGGAGGAGCCGGATACATTGGAAGCCATACGTGTCTGGAGCTTCTGAATCAGGGTCACGAGGTGGTAGTGGTGGATAACCTCTGCAATTCCTGCGAAGAGTCCTTAAACCGTGTAAAGGAACTGACAGGAAAGGATCTGGCATTCTATAAGGCGGATCTGCTGGATAAGGCGGCTCTGGAAGCAGTTTTCGATAAGGAGAAGATCGATGCAGTCATCCACTTTGCCGGCCTGAAGGCAGTAGGAGAGTCTGTGGCCAAGCCTCTGGAATACTATCAGAACAACATTACAGGTACTCTGGTACTTTGCGATGTAATGCGCAGCCATGGCGTGAAGAAGATCATTTTCAGTTCTTCTGCTACGGTTTACGGCGATCCGGCGTTCATTCCGATTACAGAGGACTGCCCGAAGGGAAAGATCACCAACCCTTACGGCCAGACCAAGAGCATGCTGGAGCAGGTGCTGACTGATCTGCATGTGGCTGATCCGGAATGGAACGTGATTCTGCTTCGTTACTTCAATCCGGTGGGCGCTCACGAAAGCGGCCGTATCGGCGAGGATCCCTCCGGCATTCCCAACAATCTTACCCCCTACATTACCCAGGTGGCAGTGGGCAAACTGAAAGAGGTGAATGTATTCGGAAATGATTACGATACACCTGACGGAACCGGTGTGAGAGATTACATCCATGTGATGGATCTGGCGTCCGGCCATGTGAAGGCCCTTCGCAAGTTTGACGATCAGCCTGATGTGTATATTTATAATCTGGGAACCGGCCGGGGCTACAGTGTGCTGGAGATGATCCAGGCATTTTCCAAGGCAGTAGGCCATGAGATTCCCTATGTGATCAAGCCCAGAAGAGCGGGAGACATTGCTACCTGCTATGCGGATGCTACCAAGGCAAAAGAGGAACTGGGCTGGACGGCAGAGAGAGGCATTGACGAGATGTGCCAGGATGCCTGGAGATGGCAGTCTGCCAACCCGAACGGCTACAGAAGCTGAGGATCCCCAAACGACAGGATACATGATGAAAAAGACCGGTCCGGTGCGGAAACGCCAGGATCGGTTCTTTTTTGCCCCTCTTTTCTGTCATTGATTTTCTCGCGGGCTATGGTAAAATGGAGTGGAAAACCAACGGACAGTATTCATTTCTCCCAATGTGGGAATGATTGTTCAGGAAGAATCAGACCAAAAAAGAAAGTACAAGAGGGATAAGAATGAACTTGAATTTTAAACCGGTGGAAGCAGAAGACATTGCAGAGATCAGTCCATTTGTAGGGTTAAGACCCAACAGGACCTGTGACAGCGTGTTTTTGGACAGCTTTCTGTGGAGAGAATATTATCATGTACAGTTTGCCATCAGCGACGGAAAAGCCGTACAGTGGCTGATGGAACTGGACGGGGAGCCCTACAGTGCCATGCCGCTGTGCGCGGAGGAAGATCTGGAGCATTATTTCTACGAAATGGTGGATTATTTCAACCAGGTGCTGAAAAAACCCCTTCGCATTTACCTGGCCGATGAGGAAGCGGTTCTGAAGCTCAATCTGGATCCGGCACGCTTTCGGGTAACAGAACAGGAAGATCTGAAAGATTATCTTTATGATGGAGAGGCGCTTCGCACGCTGGCCGGAAAGAAGCTTCATAAGAAAAAGAACAACTACAATTCCTTTGTAAAGGCTTACGGAGAACGGGCGGAATACAGAAAGCTGTGCTGTTCTGACCGGGATGATGTATGGAAGTTTCTGGACGCCTGGCGTCAGCAGAAAGGCGAGGATGTAGAGGAGCATCTGGACTATGAAGTCAGGGGAATCCACGAGATCCTGAAGAACTGCTCCGTTCTTCCTGTGGAAATGGGAAGCGTCTATATTGACGACAGGCTGCAGGCCTTTACCATCGGCAGCTTCAATAAGCGGGAAAATATGGCGGTGATCCATATTGAAAAAGCAAATCCGGAGATCCGGGGACTGTATCAGTATATCAACCGGGAATTCCTGGTTCATGCCTTTCCGGATGCTGCTCTGGTCAACCGGGAGGACGATCTGGGACTGGAGGGACTGAGAAAAGCAAAGATGTCCTACAATCCGGTGGGTTTTGCAAGAAAGTACAGTGTGGAGCAGATCATGGACTGAGGTGAAATGTGAGATATCTGGAACAGAATGAAAAAGGAAAGACAAGAGCTCTCTGGGAAGAAGCTTTTCCGGAGGATTCAAAGTCTTTTGATGATTATTATTACAGAGAAAAGGTGAAGGACAACCGGATTCTGGTGAAGGAGGAGGATGGGGAGATCATTTCCATGGTTCATCTGAATCCTTACCGGATCCGGATAAGAGACCGTCAGAATACCCTTGCTTATATTGTAGGCGTGGCGACCAGAAGAGACCGGCGTCACAGAGGGCATATGGGCGATCTGCTGAAAAAAATGCTGAAGGACATGAATGCAGCCCGGGAGCCCTTTACCTTTCTCATGCCTGCGGCAGAGGCCATATACCGTCCTTTCGGTTTCCGGTTTGTCTGGGACCGCCCCGCGCTGGAGTGGAAGGAAGAGGCCTGGGGAGGTCTGGAGAAGACGGAGGCGGATCTGACAGAGCAGACGGAGCCGGACCGGGCGATCCGAGAGCTGGCCTGCTGGCAGCAGGCGTTTCTTGAAAAACGATATGAAGTGAGCTCGGTTCGTGATGAAGCTTATATCCGCCGCACCATGCTGGAGCTGATCAGTGAAAATGGTTCCTGGACGGTATTAAGAGACAAGGATACGGGCCGGATCCGGGGAATGGAGAGCTGGTGGGGCTGGGACAGCAGGGAACGGCGCTTTCTGTATGGGGAAGAGGATCTGGTTTGCCCGGCAGGAAGTCCGAAGCCGATCATTATGGCCCGGATCACCTGTCTGGAAGAATTTGTCCGGCCCATTTCTCTGAAAGAGAATGTGCCGGAGGAAGAACTGCGGCAGCAGATCCGGGTCCGGGATGAGCTGATTCCTGAGAATGACGGAGTATTCTGCTGGACTCTGAATAAAACCGGTTCCCGGATAGAGCGGATGGCGGATCCGGGAGACTGCCCGTCTGTGGGCATTGAAGAGCTGGCAGAATGGCTCATGGGTTATAAAATACCGGAAGGCCTTCCGGAGTGGGCCGAACAGATCCGGCCCCTCCAGGGGATCTTTCTGGATGAAATCGTATAGGAAAAGAAATACGGGCCGGCCGGCCCGGCGGAACAGGAAAGGGGTGCGGATATGGAAGCAGCAGAACAGCTGAGACAGTGGATCGGAGAAAGTGACAATATTGTCTTTTTCGGAGGAGCGGGAGTTTCCACAGAAAGCGGGATTCCGGATTTCAGAAGCCAGGATGGACTTTATCATCAGCAGTATGATTATCCGCCGGAACAGATTTTGAGTCATACCTTTTATATGAAGAAGCCGGAGGAATTTTACCGTTTTTACCGCCATAAGATGATCGCCGCCGGGGCAAAGCCCAACAGAGCCCATCTGGCTCTGGCAGAGATGGAGCAGGCAGGAAAGCTGAAAGCGGTGATCACTCAGAATATCGACGGCCTTCATCAGGCGGCGGGAAGCAGGGAGGTCCTGGAACTGCATGGTTCGGTTCTCCGCAATTACTGCACCCGCTGCGGAAAGTTTTACGGAGTGGAGAAGATCCGGGAATCGGAGGGAGTTCCCCGCTGCTCATGCGGAGGAATGATCAAGCCGGATGTGGTGCTCTATGAGGAAGGCCTGGATATGAGAACGCTGAACCGGGCGGTGGATTACATAAGCCGTGCGGATATGCTGATCGTGGGCGGCACCTCATTGACCGTATATCCGGCTGCCGGACTGGTGGATTATTACCAGGGGAAAAAGCTGGTTCTGATCAACCGGGACGCGACTCCCTTGGATGGTCGGGCGGATCTGGTCGTCGCAGGCAGCATCGGACAGATCCTGGGCCGGGCGTGGGAGGGAGCAAAAGACTGACCACGGATAAGCGATGGAAAAATCGGAGAAAGAGGGACGGCAGATAAAGGCTGCTTAGGGAAAATATGAAAGAACGATTATTATATGAAGTGGGAGATATTGTAAAACTGAAAAAACCCCATCCCTGCGGAAGCTTCGAATGGAAGATCCTCCGTGTGGGAGCGGATTTCCGTCTGGAGTGTACAGGCTGCGGACACCAGGTGATGATGGCCAGACCTCTGGTGGAGAAAAGCACCAGAGCGCTGAGAAAGCCGGAAAAATAGGACAAAAAAGTGAGAAAAACCCCTTGATTTAAAGGGGTTTTTCTGGTATCATATTAACCCGTGACAACTATTTATCCTTGCTCCTGTACTGAAAGCAGGGGCCAGAGACCACAAGGAGGTAAAGAAAGATGAACAAGTACGAGTTAGCAGTTGTTCTGAACGCTAAACTTGAGGATGAAGAGAGAGCAGCCGCGATCGAGAAGGTGAAAGGCTATATCACCCGTTTCGGCGGTACCGTTACCAACGTGGACGAGTGGGGCAAAAAGAGACTGGCCTACGAGATCCAGAAGATGAAAGAGGCTTATTATTACTTCATCCAGTTTGATGGCGATTCCGTATGCCCGAACGAGGTAGAAGCTCACGTTCGCATCATGGAGCCGGTTATCAGATACTTATGCGTTAGACAGGATGCGTAATAGATAAGAAAGAGTGATCGTATGAACAGAGTGATCTTAATGGGAAGGCTTACCAGGGACCCGGAAGTACGGTATTCCCAGGGCGAGCGCTCCATGGCCATTGCCAGATATACGCTGGCTGTGGACAGAAGAGGCCGCAGGAGCCAGGACAGCACAGAACAGACCGCAGACTTTATTCCCTGTGTGGCATTTGACCGCGCCGGAGAGTTTGCAGAGAGATATTTCCGTCAGGGAATGAGAGTGCTGGTATCCGGCAGGATCCAGACAGGTAGCTATACCAACAGAGACGGTCAGAAAGTATATACCACAGAGGTAATTGTAGACGATCAGGAGTTTGCAGACAGCAAGGGAGCCGCCGCAGATATGGGCGGATACCGTCCTGCTGCACCGGCTGAGAGACCGGCACCGTCCAGCGCCATCGGCGATGGATTCATGAACATTCCTGACGGAGTGGAGGACGAGGGTCTTCCTTTTAACTAAATATTCGAGGAGGTAACGCAAAATGGCTTTCAATAAGAACGATAAGGCTGATGGTGCTAAGGTAAGAAGAGGCGGAATGCGCAGAAGAAAAAAAGTTTGTGTTTTCTGCGGCGAGAAGAACGGCGTCATTGATTATAAGGATGTAAACAAGTTAAAGAGATACGTTTCCGAGAGAGGTAAGATCCTTCCCAGAAGAATCACCGGAAACTGCGCAAAGCACCAGAGAGCTCTGACGGTTGCGATCAAGAGAGCACGTCATCTGTCCCTGATGCCCTACACCTGCGAGTAATTCTCAGGAAATCGGCCTGCGGTCTTTTTGGACCGCAGGCTTTTTTTGATTTGTGCTTTCAGAACATTTGTGATATAGTAATGATAAATTCTGAAAAGGAGGATTGGATTTATGAATCTGAATGGAAACGAATACTATCCGTCGGCGGAAGGATATCAGGCGGAATCTCTTGGAAGATATACGGCAAAAACCTTCGGCTGGATGTTTGCCGGTCTTCTTCTTACCTTTGCCATAGCGCTGTTCGGGTATATCACAGGATATGTGTACTACCTTTTTATCAATCCCTATCTGCCCATGATCCTGCTGGTAGCAGAACTGGGAGTGGTGGTGTATCTGTCAGCCCGGATTGAGAAGATGTCTGTGGGAACGGCACGGGCCATGTTTTTTGTTTATGCGGCGTTAAACGGTCTGGTATTTTCTTCTCTGTTCCTGATTTACCAGGTGGGAAGCCTGATCTTTGCGTTCGGAGCCACATCCCTGTTTTTCGGGATCATGGCGGTTCTGGGTTATACTATGAATGTGGATTTCAGCAGACTCCGGCCGTTGATGACGGCAGGTCTGGTGTTCCTGGCAGTGTTCTGGATGCTTTCCATGTTTATCAACCTGACTCAGTTTGAGACGGCAGTCTGCGCATTGGGAATCTTCCTGTTTCTGGTGATCACTGCCTATGATACGGGAAAGATCCGCATGTATTATGAGGTTTACTCCGGCAGGCCGGAGATGGCGTCAAAGGCTTCTATCTTTTCCGCCCTTGCGCTGTATCTGGATTTTGTGAACCTGTTCCTGTATCTGGTCCGTTTTGCAGGAAGAAGAAAGTAAAAAATAAGAAAAACAGAAAGTGCCTCAGCAGAAAAACGCAAAGGATGCGAAGCTGCTGAGGCACTTTTTTGAAATGATTGTTCAGACGCATGGATGTTCCGTCCAGTAATCCCTGGCCAGCTGGATAAAGTCCTTTGCCGCCTTCATCTGGTAGGATCCCTTTTTGTATACGGCGGAAAGCTCCCAGGAAGGGCGGGACGGAAGGTAAAAGTAAGCAATGTTCGGGTCCGGCGCTGCATAAGCTGCAGGGAGAATGGTGCAGCCGATCCGTCGCTTCACAATGGAGCGGAGCGAAAAATTGCTGGCAGATTCAAACAGCACGTTGGGATTGTAGCCGGCCGCTTTGAACAGGGGATTGATCAGATTCCGCATGGTAGATCCCTTTGTCATAAGCACAAACCGGTCATTTTTGAAATATTCCAGGTTCATCTCCGGATATTTTCCGTCGGCAGGAGCTGCCTTCCGTGCCATGGGGTGGCTGCTGGGAATGGCCAGCAGAAGATCTTCAGACAGAATGTGCTCATATTCAAAAATGGCCTTGTCATGGTCTGTGATAGTGACGAATCCCAGATCCAGGTAACCCTTGGAAATCCGCGTCAGTTGCTCCCGGACCCCGATTTCCAGAGGTTCTATGGTGATGTGAGGGTATTTGGCGTAAAATGCCGGATAGATTTCCATGAACATAGGGGTTCCCCGCTCGGGAGTCAATCCTACCCGTAGCGTTCCGATTTTATTATCCGCCATGTCGTTCAGAATATTGTAGGCCTCCTGCTTCAGCCGGAGAATCTTTCTGGCATAGGAGACGTACACATGACCGGCTTCCGTCAGTCGGAAATCATTTTTGGAGCGGTGAAAAAGCTGAATGCCCAGCTCGGATTCCAGCTTCAGAAGCTGCTGGTTCAGGCCGGACTGGGTGATGTAAAGGCGCTCCGCCGCTTTGGTGATGCTGCTTTCGTCAGCAATCTTTATAATGTATTCCAGTTGTCTTAAGTCCATGGTATATCCTCCTGAATGTATTCTTCTATTTTACTGGAAACAGGAGGGAAATACAAGAAGCTGTTTCCCTGCGGGAAGGTTTTATGCAGAACAAGTGAATAAATACTGCATTTTATACAAAAAAACCGGAAAGTTTTATGCAAATTTTCCCATTGTACATAGAAAAATACAGAAAGAATTATACAAAACTGCTATTTACAAATACATAAATATACAGTATAGTGTATAAAAAGAAAAATAAAGGGGAGATCTCCCTTCATGAGGAGGATATGATTATGAAGAAAATCGCTGCGGTGGGAATGATGAGTCTGGCGCTGCTGGCTGCGGCAGGCTGCGGAAAGAAGGAAGAAAATAAACTGGAGACGATCAAGGAAAAAGGCGTGATCGTAATGGCTACCAGCCCGGACTTTGCACCTTATGAGTTCCAGGATGTAAGCTCCGGAGAAACGAAATATCTGGGAGCAGAGATTGAGCTGGGAAAATACATTGCTGAGCAGATGGGAGTAGAGCTTCAGATTGAGGCGATGGATTTTGCCGCTGTTGAGGCCGCGATCAGCACGGGAAAGGTGGATATAGCGATTGCCGGCTTTGCCAAGACGCCGGAGAGAGAAGAAAACATGGGAATGTCCAATTATTATAAAGCGGAGAGCGGAGACGGAAAGGATCAGGGACTTCTGGTTCTGAAGGAAAAAGCATCCGAGTATGCGACGGCGGAAGATTTTTCCGGAAAGAAGGTAGGCGCTCAGAACGGAGCTCTTCAGCAGAATCTGGTCAAGGAACAGCTTCCGGAGGATACGCAGCTGGAAAGCCTGAGCAATGTAAATGACGGTATTATGATGCTTACGACAGGAAAGATCGACGCTCTGGCAGTGGCTGCTTCCGTAGGCGATTCCTATGTGGCGAACTATCCGGAACTGGCGATGGCTGATTACTATTTCGACTATGAGTCTGCCGGCAACGTGGTTGCTGTGACCAAGGGCCAGGATGAACTGCTGGCAGAGATCAATAAGATCGTTGATGATGTAATGGCCAAGGGTCTTTACAAACAGTGGTGGGATGAGGCTGTAGAACAGGCTGAGGCCCTTGGAATTTCCACACAGTAAAAGGAGGAACCTTCCGTGATTGAAAATATTGCAAAAGTCTGGACCCAGTACTGGAATCTGTTCCTTACCGGTCTGGGATATACACTGCTTCTCAGCCTGATCACCGTGCTGGCAGGCTGCGTGATCGGATTTTTCCTGGCGCTTATGAGAATGAGCAAATGGAAGGTAGGAAATGTGAAACCGCTGTCTGCCGTGGTCGGAATGTTTGTGGAGATCGTCCGCGGAACACCTCTGCTGCTGCAGCTGTACTTTTTCTATTTCCTTCTTCCTGATCTGGTATATTTCTGGGAGCCCAGCAAGTTTACCTGTATTACCATCGCATTGTGTCTGAATTCCGCAGCGTATGTATCTGAGATTATCCGCGCCGGCATTCAGGCAGTGGACAGGGGCCAGACGGAGGCGGCCCGCTGCCTGGGACTGAATTCCAAGCAGGCCATGATCCATGTAGTGCTTCCGCAGGCGGTGAAGAATATTCTTCCGGCATTGTGCAATGAGTTTGTAACTATGATCAAGGAGACTTCACTGGCGTCTACGTTCTTCGTGGGCGAACTGATGACTCAGTACAAGACGATTTCCGGTGCCCTTTATCTGACGATCGAACCGCTGATCATTGTAGGTATCATTTATTTCGTGGTGACCTTCAGTCTGTCGAAGTGTGTGCTGGCTATGGAAAGGAGAATGAGCGCAGGTGACTGATAAGGAATTATTAAAGGTAGAAAACTTACATAAAAAGTTCGGAGATCTTCATGTCCTGAAAGGGGTGACGGAGCATATCACCCAGGGCGAGGTAGTGTCCGTGATCGGTCCGTCCGGCGGCGGAAAGAGTACATTTCTCCGGTGCCTGAACCTGCTGGAGATCCCCGATGAAGGAAAGATCTACTTTGAAGGCGTGGATATTACGGACAAAAAAGTGGATATCAATGTGCACCGCCAGAAAATGGGCATGGTATTCCAGCACTTCAACGTATTTCCCAACATGACCGTAGGTCAGAATATTACCATGGCTCCGGTACTTCTGGGCAAGAAATCTCAGAAGGAGGCAGATGAAATGGCAGCGGAGCTGCTGAACAGAGTCGGACTTCTGGAGAAGATCAATGAGTATCCCAAAAGACTGTCCGGCGGACAGAAACAGCGTCTGGCGATCGTCCGCGCCCTGGCTATGGAGCCGGATGTGATGCTGTTTGATGAGCCCACGTCTGCACTGGATCCGGAAATGGTAGGGGAAGTGCTTGCGGTTATCAAAGAACTGGTAAAGACAGGAATGACCACAGTGATTGTCACCCATGAGATGGGCTTTGCCAGAGAGGTTTCTGACCGGGTGTTCTTCATGGACGGAGGCATCATTGCGGAAAAGGGAACTCCGGAAGAGATCTTCGGAAATCCCCAGAATCCCAGAACAAAGGAATTCCTTGGAAAGGTACTCTATTAGGAGGCGACGGCATGGACGAGTTAAAAAAGGAATGTTTGGATTATATTGATGAGAAGCAGGATGTGATCACCCATGTTTCCGACAAGGTGTGGGAATTTGCGGAACTGTCCCTTATGGAGTTTCAGTCGGCGAAGCTCTATTGCCAGGTCCTGAAGGACGAAGGATTTCAGGTGGAAACGCCGGTGGCGGGGATCGAGACTGCGTTTAAAGCAGTTTACGGTTCCGGAAAACCGGTGATCGGTATTCTGGCTGAGTATGACGCTCTCAGCGGCCTGTCTCAGAAAGCGGGAGCTGTGGAACGGGAAGAACTGGTCAAGGACGGCTGCGGACACGGCTGCGGGCACAATATGCTGGGAGCCGGCTCCATGGCTGCGGCTTTTGCAGTGAAGAAATATCTGGAGAAAAAAGGAGAAGGCCACGGGACGGTGATCTTCTACGGCTGCCCCGGAGAGGAAGGGGGAGCTTCCAAGGCGTTTATGGCCAGAGACGGAGTCTGGAAGGAACTGGACGGAGCGCTTACCTGGCATCCTTCTGACGTAAACCAGGTGACCAGCGGAACCTGCAATACCTGCATCCAGACAGAATACATTTTCAAGGGAATCGCGTCCCATGCTTCCGGTGCTCCGGAATTCGGACGCTCCGCTCTGGACGCAGTGGAGATCATGAACATGGGCGTTCAGTTCCTGAGAGAGCATATGCCGGATTCTGCCCGGATCCATTACGCCATAACCGATGCCGGAGGCAATTCCCCCAACGTGGTTCAGCCCCATGCGAGAGTGCTTTACATGGTCCGCTCCAAGCTGGCCAAGGACGCTCTGGCCCTGCAGGCCCGGGTGGACAAGATCGCGCAGGCGGCAGCCATGATGACGGAGACGGAAGTGCGCCAGCAGTTTATTGACGGCTGCTCCAATACGGTGCCCAACCGGGTTCTGGAACAGCTGCTCTGGGATAATTTCAGCCAGGTAGGAGTGCCCTCCTATACGGATGAGGAAATGGATTATGCTAAGAAGCTGATGGAATCCATTGAGGTGAAGTCGGATGAGCTTCCCGGATCTGCCTGCGATGAGGACGAAGCGATTGCGGAATTTGTGGACGAGAAATCAGAACACGGCACAAGGGCTATGAATGATTTCCTGATCCCCTATCATTACAGCGACAGGCAGAGGGCGGGTTCTACCGATGTGGGAGACGTGAGCTGGCTGACACCTACGGCGCAGATCAATGTGGCCTCCTTCGTATCCGGATCTCCCGGACACAGCTGGCAGAATGTATCCTGCGGCTGTACCTCCATCGGACATAAGGGTGTGCTTACTGCAGGAAAGGTCATTGCGGCAGCGGCTGTGGATCTTTATGAACATCCGGAGATCCTGAAGGAAGCCAGAGCGGAGTTTGAAAAGAAGACAAAAGGCGGATATTACTGTCCGGTTCCCCAGGGAGCAGTGCCGGTGATCCCGGGACAATAGAGGAAAGAGCAAACAGTCGGAAGCGGTTGCTTCCGGCTGTTTCTGCATATAGGGACTCCTGATATTGTTAAAAATTAATCAATAAAAACCGGATTTTCAAAAAAAATGAAAAATTGGTAACAATGATTTTTCCGGAGTCTCCGTAAAAAACGCCTTTCACACCTTGAGGAAAAGGGAGAAGAAAGGAACAATGCCTGTCAATTCCGGCTCCTATTTCTGAAAAATGGAGAAAATAACCAAAAAACCAAACGAAAGAAAAGAAATATCCACAATTCCCACAATTGACATTTTTTTAACACTAAGATATAATGAAATCGTTAAATAAATAACGAATCCAAACAAAACCCAATAGAAATGAACCCAGTAAAAAGTAGGAGGATGAATCATGGCAAAGGAAAAGGCAGTACAGGTACCAGAAATCATCGACAACGTAGATGCGCTGATCGCGAAAATGAAAGCGATGAGAGAGGCGCAGAAGATCTTTGCGACATACACCCAGGAACAGGTGGATAAGATCTTTTACGAGGCAGCCAAGGCAGCAAACCAGATGAGAATCCCGCTGGCAAAGATGGCAGTAGAGGAGACCGGAATGGGCGTGGTGGAAGATAAGATCACAAAGAACCACTACGCAGCTGAGTACATTTACAATGCGTACAAGGATACCAAAACCTGCGGAGTGATTGAGGAAGATAAGGCATTCGGCATCAAAAAGATTGCTGAGCCCCTGGGACTGATCGCTGCAGTCATTCCTACAACGAACCCCACTTCCACAGCGATCTTCAAGAGCCTGATCGCTCTTAAGACCAGAAATGCCATCATCATCTCCCCCCATCCCCGTGCCAAGAACTGCACCATCGCTGCAGCCAAGGTTGTTCTGGATGCTGCAGTAAAGGCCGGCGCTCCTGAGGGAATCATCGGATGGATCGATGTACCGTCCCTGGAGCTGACCAACGAGGTTATGAGAGGTTCCGATACCATCCTGGCAACAGGCGGCCCGGGAATGGTAAAAGCAGCTTATTCTTCCGGAAAACCCGCTCTGGGCGTAGGTGCAGGAAACACACCCGTGATTATTGATGATACAGCGGACATCAGACTGGCTGTTAACTCCATTATTCATTCCAAGACCTTTGATAATGGTATGATCTGTGCATCCGAGCAGTCCGTTACCGTGCTGGCTCCCGTTTATGAGGCAGTGAAGAAGGAGTTCCGTGACAGAGGCTGCTACTTCCTGAATCCGGAAGAGCTGGAGAAAGTAAGAAAGACCATTATCATCAACGGAGCTCTGAATGCGAAGATCGTCGGTCAGCCGGCTTACAAGATTGCCGCTCTGGCAGGAGTTACCGTTCCGGAAGCTACCAAGATCCTGATCGGTGAGGTTGAGTCCGTAGATATTTCTGAGGAATTTGCTCATGAGAAGCTGTCCCCCGTACTGGCTATGTACAAGGCCAAAGATTTTGATGAGGCGCTTGCCAAGGCAGAGAGACTGGTGGCAGACGGCGGATACGGCCATACTTCCTCCCTGTATATCAATGTAAATGAGAAAGAAAAGATGGCAAAGCATGCGGCTGCCATGAAGACCTGCCGTATTCTTGTGAATACTCCGTCCTCCCACGGCGGCATCGGAGATCTTTACAACTTCAAGCTGACTCCTTCCCTTACGCTGGGCTGCGGATCCTGGGGCGGCAACTCCGTTTCCGAGAACGTAGGAATCAAGCACTTGCTGAACATTAAGACCGTAGCGGAGAGGAGAGAGAATATGCTGTGGTTCAGAGCGCCTCAGAAGGTATACTTTAAGAAAGGCTGCATGCCGGTTGCATTAAATGAGTTGAGAGACGTACTTGGAAAGAAGAGAGCTTTCCTGGTAACCGACAGCTTCTTATATATGAACGGATACACCAAGCCGATCACTGACAAGCTGGATGAGCTGGGAATCGTATACACCGTATTCTCTGATGTACAGCCCGATCCTACTCTGGCAAACGCACAGGCCGGTGCAAAGGCCATGAACGCCTTCCAGCCGGATGTGATCATCGCTCTGGGCGGCGGTTCCGCAATGGATGCAGGAAAGATCATGTGGGTAATGTACGAGCATCCGGAAGTAGACTTCCAGGATATGGCAATGCGTTTCATGGATATCCGCAAGCGTGTATATACCTTCCCGAAGATGGGTGAGAAAGCTTATTTTGTAGCAATCCCCACCTCTTCCGGTACCGGTTCCGAGGTAACTCCTTTCGCAGTTATTACCGACCAGGAGACCGGTGTGAAATATCCGCTGGCTGACTACGAGCTTCTGCCCAACATGGCTATCGTAGATACGGACAATATGATGAGCCAGCCCAAGGGACTGACCAGCGCATCCGGCGTGGATGTACTGACCCATGCTCTGGAAGCTTACGCTTCCGTTATGGCAACGGACTATACCGACGGTCTGGCACTGAAGGCCATGAAGAACGTATTTGATTATCTGCCCACCGCATACAACGACGGAAGCAACGTACAGGCCCGCCAGAAGATGGCTGACGCTTCCTGCATGGCAGGTATGGCATTTGCCAATGCCTTCCTGGGACTGTGCCATTCCATGGCTCACAAGCTGGGCGCTTACCATCATCTGCCCCACGGTGTTGCCAACGCTCTGCTGATCTCCATGATCGTGGAGTACAACTCTGCAGATGTTCCCACGAAGATGGGTACGTTCCCGCAGTATGAGTATCCTCATGCAAAGGCAAGATATGCGGAGTGCGCACGCTTCTGCGGCATCCAGGCAAAGGATGATGATGAGGCTGTGAAGAAGCTGATCGAGAAGATCGAAGAATTAAAGAAGGCCGTGGGAATCAAGGCCACCATCAAGGATTACGGCGTAGACGAGAAATATTTCCTTGACACCCTGGACGAAATGGTTGAAAATGCATTTGATGACCAGTGTACCGGTGCGAACCCCAGATACCCGCTGATGAGCGAGATCAAGGAGATGTACCTGAGAGCTTATTACGGAAATAAATAAGGGAGAAGGAAAGGAGATAGCAGAATGAAAACGGATAAAATTTTGGCTACACGTACCCATAAGGTGATCTATCAGGTGGGAGATAAGGTCTGGAAGGTTTTTGACACCAACTATCCGAAAACAGATGTACTCAACGAGGCGCTGAACCAGGCCAGAGTAGAAGAAACCGGACTTCCCATTCCCAGAGTGCACGGCGTAACCGTAACCGAGGATGGAAACTGGGCCATCATCTCCGATTACATTGAGGGAGAAACGCTGGCAGATAAGATGGCCAAAGAGCCGGAGAACGTTGAGAAATATATGAAGGAGTTTGTGAAGATCCAGCTGGAGATCCACAGCAAGACGGCTCCCCTTCTGAATAAGATGAAGGATAAGATGAGCGGCCGGATCAACAGTCTGAAGGCAGTCAATGCGACGACCCGTTATGAGCTGAGCACCCGTCTGGAAGGAATGCCCAAGCACAAGAAGGTGCTTCACGGAGACTTCAACCCGACGAACGTGATCATCGGCAAGGACGGCAAGTACTATATCCTTGACTGGTCTCATGCTACTCAGGGAAATGCATCCGCTGACGCAGCTACCACCTATCTGCTTCTGACCCTTCAGGATCCCAAGCTGGCTGAAATGTACATGAACCTGTTCTGCGACATGAGCGATACTGCAAAGCAGTATGTACAGAGATGGCTGCCCATCGTGGCTGCATCCCGGCTTACGAAAGCCATTCCGCAGGAGAGAGAGCTTCTGGAAAAATGGCTGGATGTAGTGGAATATGAATAAAAAGCCGCTGAAATGACAGCAGCTTGAAAGGCGCCCCCCGGAAACGCAGGCTGATGCGATTCCGGGGGGCGTATTTGTCGCATATTGAGGAGCGATTCCCCCTGATTTTGCTTGACAAACAGAGGGTCATTGACTATTATTATTTTGAATATCAAACTTTTTAACCGAAAATGTTCATTTTAACAGGAAAACTACTATGAAAATGAGAATACTAGGAACCGGCTCCTATGTGCCGGAACGTATTGTGACAAATGATGATCTGGCTCAGATCGTGGAGACCAGCGACGAGTGGATCAGCACCAGAACGGGGATCCGGGAACGCCGGATCACGGAGGGAGAAGGAACCAGCCATCTGGCGGCAGAAGCGGCCAGACGGGCGCTGGACATGGCCGGAGTTGCTCCGGAGGAGATCGATCTGATCCTTCTTGGAACTTCCACTCCAGACAACTGCTTTCCCAGCGGAGCCTGTGAGGTGCAGGGAGCGGTGGGAGCGGTCAATGCAGTGGCGTATGACATCAGCGCTGCCTGCTCCGGATTTATTTTTGCGCTGAACACGGCGCAGGCTTTTTTCGAAGCGGGAATTTATAAAAAGGCTCTGATCATCGGCTGCGACGTTCTCAGCAAGATCGTGGACTGGGAGGACAGAAGCACCTGCGTACTCTTCGGAGACGGAGCCGGAGCGGTGGTGGCAGCGGCAGAGGAAGGCGACGGATTCCGGATGGTGATGGGATCTGACGGAAGCAGGGGTGCATCTATGACCTGTCCGTCCAGAACCAATGACAACTTCCTCACAGGAAAGAAGCCGGAAGCAGGATTTACCTCCATGGAGGGCCAGGAGATCTTCAAATTTGCAGTGAAGAAGGTGCCGGAGTGTACCGGAAAACTGCTGGAGGAAAACGGACTGTCCAAAGAGGACATCCGGTATTTCGTTCTCCATCAGGCAAACTACCGGATCGTGGAAGCCATTGCAAAGCGGATGAAGCTTCCCATTGACCGTTTCCCCATGAATATTGAAAAATACGGCAATACTTCCGGAGCGACCATTCCCATTCTTCTGGATGAACTGAATCGGGAAGGAAAGCTGGAAAAGGGAGACCGGATCGTTCTTTCCGGCTTCGGAGCCGGTCTGACCTGGGGCGCATCCCTGATTCAGTGGTAGGGATCCTGCACAGGTACATAAATGTCCGGGGAATAAAAAAGCTGGAAAAACAGATAGAAAACGGCGGGGCCGTTTGCTATAATAGATTACTGAAAACAAAAATAAATAAATCAAAAGGAGATTAAAACCATGTTAGAGAGAATGAAAGAGATCATTGCAGACCAGTTAGGAGTAGATGCAGAGACCGTTACTGAGGCTTCTTCCTTCAAAGAGGACCTTGGCGCAGACTCCCTGGACCTGTTCGAGCTGGTAATGGCTCTGGAGGATGAGTACTCCGTAGAGATTCCTGCTGAGGAGCTTGAGAAGCTGACCACCGTTGGCGCCGTAATGGATTATTTAAAGGCAAAGGGTGTTGAGGACTAATGAATACCAGAATTACAGAACTCCTTGGGATCGAATATCCGATCATCCAGGGAGGTATGGCCTGGGTAGCGGAATATCATCTGGCGTCTGCCGTATCTGAGGCAGGCGGACTCGGCCTGATCGGCGGTGCCAACGCGCCGGGAGAGGTCGTGCGGGATTATATCCGTAAAACCAAGGAGAGAACGGACAAACCGTTCGGTGTGAACGTTATGCTCATGAGCCCTCACGCAGACGATGTGGCGAAGGTAGTAGTGGAGGAAGGCGTGAAGGTAGTGACTACCGGAGCCGGAAACCCGGGCAAGTACATGGATATGTGGAAGGCTGCGGGAATCAAGGTGATTCCGGTAGTGGCCAGCGTAGCCCTTGCCAGGATGGTGGGGAAGGCCGGAGCCGACGCCGGAGGGGCGGAAGGGACGGAGTCCGGCGGACACATCGGTGAAGCAACCACCATGACCCTGGTTCCCCAGGTGGTGGATGCGGTAAATATCCCTGTGATCGCAGCCGGCGGTATTGCTGACGGAAGAGGCCTGGCAGCAGCATTTATGCTGGGAGCCGAGGCCGTACAGGTGGGAACCCGCTTTGTAGTAGCGAAGGAGTCCATCGTTCATGAGAACTACAAGCAGCGGATCATCAAGGCAAAGGATATTGATTCCGTTGTAACCGGAAGAAGTCATGGACATCCGGTGCGCTGCCTGAGAAACCAGATGACCAGAGAGTACACGCAGCTGGAGCAGGAAGGAAAGTCCTTTGAGGAGCTGGAATACCTGACCCTGGGCGCTTTAAGAAACGCAGTAGTGGACGGCGACGTGGCTCACGGAACGGTAATGGCAGGCCAGATTGCAGGAATGATCAGCAAGGAACAGACCTGCAAGGAGATTATTGACGAGATGATGGCGCAGGCAGAAGCGCTTTTAAAAGGAGCCAGATAAGAAATGAGTAAGATTGCATTTATTTTCCCGGGCCAGGGTGCTCAGAAGGCCGGGATGGGTAAGGATTTTTATGAAGGAACCGAGACCGGAAAAGCGGTCTTTGACCGGGCCAGTGAGCTGCTGGGATTTTCCATGCCGGAGCTGTGCTTTACGGAGAATGACCGTCTGGATATTACAGAGTACACGCAGGCGGCCATGGTGACCACCAGCATCGCCATGATGAAGGTGCTGATGGAAGAGACCGGAATCCGGCCGGATGTGGCTGCAGGCCTGAGCCTGGGAGAATACTGCGCTCTTTATGCCGCAGGCGTAATGAGCGCAGACGATGCAATCACCACTGTGAGACGGAGAGGCATCCTGATGCAGGAAGCCGTTCCGGTGGGAATCGGAGCCATGGCGGCAGTGCTTGCCATGGATGCGGAGAAAATCGAGGAAGTGCTGAAGGATATTCCTGATGCATGGATTGCAAACTACAACTGCCCGGGACAGATCGTGATTTCCGGGAAGAAAGAGGCTGTTGAGCTGGCCTGTGAAAAGCTCAAGGAGGCCGGAGCCAAGAGAACGATCATGCTCAATGTGAGCGGCCCGTTCCATTCCGGTATGTTAAAGGAAGCAGGAGAAAAGCTGGGTGAATTCCTGAAGGGTGTGGAAATTCATGCTCCGGAAATTCCCTATGTGGCCAATGTGACCGCTTCCTATGTAACGGAGAAAGAGGAGGTCAAGGACCTTCTTGCCAGACAGGTTTCTTCTTCCGTGCGCTGGGAGCAGAGCGTGAGAGCGATGCTGGCAGACGGAGTGGATACCTTTATTGAGATCGGACCGGGAAAGACCCTGGCCGGATTTATAAAGAAGATAACAAGAGACGCAAAGGTCATTAATATAGAGACGCTTGACGGGGTGAAAGCCTTAAAGGAGAGCGGGATATAAGGTTCCGGTTGCCGGGACGGTTTTAGGAGGTAGCATATGCTGGAAAACAAGGTAGCGCTGGTGACCGGAGCCAGCCGGGGGATCGGCCGTGCCATTGCCGAGAAGCTGGCGAAGAACGGAGCGACGGTGATCGTGAACTACAACGGCTCCAAGGAAAAGGCAGACGCTGTGGTAAAGGAGATCGAGAGCTTCGGAGGAAAGGCGGAGGCCTATCAGTGCAGCGTGGCAGATTTTGCCAAGACGGAAGAGATGATGAAGTATGTCATTGAGAAGTACGGCCGGATCGATATCCTGGTAAACAATGCGGGAATCACCAGAGACGGGCTTCTGATGAAAATGTCGGAAGAGGATTTTGATGCGGTGATCGCCACCAATTTAAAAGGTGCCTTTAACTGCATGCGTCATGTGGCCCGCCAGATGATCAAGCAGAAGGGCGGACGGATCATCAATATCTCCTCCATTTCCGGAGTGATGGGAAATGCAGGACAGATGAACTATGCCGCATCCAAAGCAGGAGTGATCGGCATGACGAAAACAGCAGCCAGAGAGCTGGCCAGCCGGGGAATCACGGTGAACGCCATTGCTCCGGGCTTTATCACCACGGATATGACAGAGGTGCTTTCTGATTCTGTGAAGGAAGGAATCCTGGCCCAGATCCCCATGAAGACCATGGGAGAGCCGGCGGACATTGCGGAAACGGCAGCGTTCCTGGCTTCTGACGGTGCAAAGTACATAACGGGACAGGTGATCAACGTAAACGGCGGCATGGCGATGTAAGCTGTCCGCAGCAGGAATGTTTGAAGGAGACGTTTTATGAAAAGAAGAGTAGTAGTGACCGGACTGGGAGCCATCACTCCCATCGGAAACGACGTGGAGAGTTTTTGGAACGGTCTGAAAAACGGAACTGTGGGAATCGGCCCGGTTACCGCTTTTGACGTGACGGATTACAAGGCGAAGCTGGCTGCAGAGGTAAAGGATTTCGATCCAAAGAAATACATGGATATCAAGACAGCCAGAAGAATGGAGCGTTTTTCCCAGTTTGCCGTGGCGGCTGCGGGGGAAGCCCTTCAGGATGCAGGCATCGATATGGAGAAGGAGGATCCTTTCCGCGTGGGCGTGAGCGTGGGCTCCGGAATCGGCGGACTGGACGCCATTGAAAGAGAGTATAAAAAGCTGCTGGAAAAAGGACCGGGCCGGGTCAATCCCCTTCTGGTTCCTCTGATGATCAGCAATATGGCTGCCGGAAACATCGGTATCCAGTACGGTCTGAAGGGAAAGAATATTAATGTGGTGACCGCGTGCGCCACAGGAACCCATTCCATCGGCGAAGCGTTCCGTTCCATTCAGTACGGTGAGGCAGACGTGATGGTAGCCGGAGGAGCGGAGGCCAGCATCACACCCGTGGGCCTGGCAGGATTTGCAGCCCTGACGGCACTGAACACCACAGAGGATCCCATGCGTGCTTCCATTCCTTTCGATAAAGAGAGAAACGGCTTCGTTATGGGAGAGGGAGCCGGAATCGTAGTTCTGGAATCCTTAGAGCATGCGCTGGCAAGGGGTGCAAAGATCTACGCTGAGGTAGGCGGCTACGGAGCTACCTGCGATGCTTACCACATCACATCCCCGGCAGAGGACGGAAGCGGTGCGGCAAAGGCCATGGAGGTTGCCATTGCGGATGCAGGGCTGACTCCTGCGGATGTGGACTATGTCAACGCTCACGGAACCAGCACCCACCACAATGACCTGTTCGAGACCAAGGCCATCAAGCTGGCGCTGGGCGAGCATGCCTATGAGGTAAAGGTAAACTCTACCAAATCCATGATCGGTCATCTGCTGGGTGCAGCCGGCGGTGTGGAATTCATCGCCTGCGTAAAATCCATTGAGGACGGATATGTTCATGTAACGGCCGGCCTGGAAGTGGACGATGAGGAGTGCGATCTGGATTATACCAAGGGCCATGGAGTGGCCATGGATGTGAACTGTGCCATTTCCAATTCCCTGGGCTTCGGCGGACACAATGCCACTCTGCTGGTAAAAAAATACGTGGAGTAGGAGGCAGATAATATTATGGAAATCAAGGAAATTATTGAGCTGATCCGTGCGGTATCTGAGAATTCTCTCACCAGCTTTGAGTTAGAGCAGGGAGACACGAAAATCTCCATCGAGAAGAAGGGACCGAAGGTTGTTCAGGTGGCCGGAGGCGCCGTAATGGAGCCGGTGGCCGCAGCTGCGGTTATTCCGGCAGCCGGTGAGCCGGCGGCACAGAAGGTGGAGGATATCCACTCCGACAAGGTAGTTACCTCTCCGCTGGTGGGAACCTTCTACAACGCTTCCGCTCCGGGAGCGGATCCTTTCGTAAAGGAAGGCGATACGGTGAAGAAGGGGCAGGTCCTTGGCATTATAGAAGCTATGAAGCTGATGAATGAGATTGAGAGTGAATATGACGGTGTAGTTGAGGCCGTTCTGGTCGGCAACGAAGAGGTTGTGGAGTACGGTCAGCCCTTATTCCGCATCCGGTAACAACTGATACTGGAAGAAATAGTGGAGATGCTGGAGCGGGATTCTTTTACAGGGTCCCGTTTTCAGGGTTTTCTTTTATTTGCATCCGGCTGGCCCGGGATCGGACCGCCGGCGGGAGGAGAAGAAGATATGCTGGGAGTAAAAGAAATTGAGGAAATCATTCCTCACAGACATCCGTTTTTATTGCTGGACTGTATTGAAGAGCTGGAGCCGGGCGTGCGGGCCGTAGGCTACAAGGCGGTAACTTTTCACGAGGATTTTTTCCGGGGACATTTCCCCCAGGAGCCGGTAATGCCGGGAGTTCTGATCGTGGAAGCTCTGGCTCAGGCCGGTGCGGTGGCAATCCTGAGTGTGCCGGAAAATAAGGGCAAAGTTGCCTATTTCGGAGCCATTAACAATGCAAAGTTTAAAAAGAAGGTGGTTCCCGGAGACAAGCTGAAGCTGGAGTGCGAGATCATCAAGCAGAAGGGACCTGTAGGAGTGGGAAAAGCCACTGCCACAGTGGACGGCAAGGTAGCTGTGGCGGCGGAGCTTACATTTATGATTGGTTAGGTGAGGCCTATGTTTAATAAGATTTTAGTGGCAAACAGAGGAGAGATCGCAGTGCGGATCATCCGCGCCTGCCGGGAAATGGGAATCAAATCCGTGGCTGTTTATTCTGAGGCGGACAGGGACTGTCTCCATACTCTGCTGGCAGATGAGGCGATCTGCATCGGACCGGCTCCGTCAGGAAAAAGCTATCTGGATATGGAACGGATCATTGCAGCTACAGTGGCCATGAAGGCGGACGCCATTCATCCGGGCTTCGGCTTCCTTTCAGAGAATGCAAGATTTGCAGAGCTGTGTGAGAAATGCAATATTACCTTTATCGGACCGTCTGCGGATATCATCCATAAGATGGGAAATAAATCCGAGGCAAGAAAGACCATGATGGAGGCGGGAGTACCGGTCGTTCCCGGAACGAAGGAGCCGGTATATGAAGCGGCCAAGGGACTGGAGCTGGCAAAGCAGATCGGATTCCCGGTGATGATCAAGGCTTCCTCCGGCGGCGGCGGAAAGGGGATGAGGATCTCCTGGGGCGAAGAAGATTTTGAGTCCAATTTCCTCAACGCTCAGATGGAGTCCGTAAAAGGCTTTTCCGACGATACCATGTACATTGAGAAATATATTGAAAAGCCGCGTCACATCGAATTCCAGATCATGGCGGACAAGCATGGAAATGTGGTTCATCTGGGAGAGAGAGACTGTTCCATCCAGAGAAGACACCAGAAGGTACTGGAGGAGTCTCCCTGTCAGGCCATTTCTCAGGAACTGAGAGAGAAAATGGGTGAGACTGCCGTACGGGCCGCCAAGGCAGTGGGCTATGAGAATGCGGGCACCATCGAGTTCCTGCTGGATAAGAATAAGAACTTCTATTTCATGGAAATGAATACCAGAATCCAGGTGGAACATCCGGTGACGGAGGCGGTGACTGATTTTGATCTGATCAAGGAGCAGATCAATATTGCGGCGGGAGAGCCCTTGAGCTTTACCCAGAAGGACGTGGTGATCCGCGGCCACGCCATTGAGTGCCGGATCAATGCGGAAAATCCGGAGAGGAATTTCATGCCCTGCCCCGGACTGATCACCAATGTTCATGTGCCGGGAGGAAAGGGCGTCCGTGTGGATACTCACATCTACAATAACTATAAGGTTCCGGCCAATTACGATTCCATGCTTTTAAAGCTCATTGTCCACTCCAAGGACCGGGCTACGGCTATTGCCAAGATGCGCAGCGCCCTGGGAGAGCTGGTGATTGAGGGAATTGATACCAATCTGGATTTCCAGTATGAGATACTGAACAACGAAGCGTTCCAGGAGGGCGATACGGATACGGGATTTATCCCCCGCTACTTCCCGGAGTACTGTTCCGAGTAAGCTGACGGGAAAGGAGGGTCATTATGGCATTGAAAAATATGTTCAAGAAGACGTATACGCTTCTGGATACAAAATATAAGAAATCAGATGAACCCAGTGTTCCCCAGGGACTCTGGAGACGGTGCAACAAGTGCGGGCAGCCGATCTATGTGGATGATGTAAAGAACAACTTTTATATCTGTCCAAAATGCCACGGTTATTTCCGCGCCCATGCCTACCGCCGGATCGAAATGACGGTGGATGAAGGAACCTTTGAGGAGTGGAACAAGGAGATGCCCTTCGAAAACCCCTTGAATTTTCCGGGCTATGAGAAAAAGGTCAATGCAGCCAAAGAGAAGACCAAGCTCAATGAGGCGGTGGTCACAGGAAAAGGGAAAATTATGGGCCATGACGCGGTGGTAGCCGTGTGCGACGCCCGTTTCCTTATGAGCAGCATGGGCCATATTGTGGGAGAAAAGATTACCCGGGCCGTAGAACGGGCGACCGTAGAAAAGTTCCCGGTGATTATCTTTGCCTGCTCCGGCGGAGCCAGAATGCAGGAAGGAATCGTTTCTCTGATGCAGATGGCCAAGACTTCAGCGGCGTTAAAGCGTCATCACGAGGCGGGCCAGCTGTATATCAGCGTGCTGACCGATCCTACTACCGGAGGCGTAACGGCCAGCTTCGCCATGCTGGGAGATATTATCCTGGCTGAGCCGGGAGCGCTGATCGGCTTTGCCGGCCCCAGAGTGATCGAGCAGACCATCGGCCAGAAGCTTCCGGAAGGTTTTCAGAGAGCGGAGTTTTTGCTGGAGCACGGCTTTGTGGATAAGATCGTAGAGCGGGAGCATATGAAGGAAACCCTTGCTTCCATTCTGGCCATGCATGAGAAGCCCGCGGAGCCGGCAGACTTTAACCCCGTCGGGACTGACTGGGGTGCGCCCAGCAGAAAGGCGGCGGAGCGGGATGCCTGGGATACGGTGCAGCTGTCCAGAAATGCGGACAGGCCCACGGCTCTGGATTATATCGGTGCTCTGTTTGACGATTTCATGGAGTTTCACGGAGACCGGTACTTTAAGGATGACGGAGCCATTGTGGGCGGCATTGCCACCTTCAAGGGGATTCCGGTGACGGTAATCGGCCAGCAGAAGGGAAAAAATACGAAAGAGAACCTGAAGAGAAACTTCGGTATGCCTTCTCCGGAAGGATACCGGAAGGCGCTCAGGCTTATGAAGCAGGCGGAAACCTTCGGCCGTCCGGTCATCTGCTTTGTGGATACGCCCGGAGCGTTCTGCGGCATGGAGGCGGAAGAGCGGGGGCAGGGCGAGGCGATCGCCAGAAACCTGTTTGAAATGTCAGATCTGAAAGTGCCTGTGCTTTCCATTGTGATCGGGGAAGGCGGCAGCGGCGGTGCCCTTGCCATGGCTGTGGCGAATGAAGTATGGATGATGGAAAACGCCATCTATTCCGTGCTTTCTCCGGAAGGATTTGCGTCCATTCTCTGGAAGGACAGCAAAAAGGCTCCGGAGGCTTCCAGAGTGATGAAGGTTACGGCAAAGGATCTGTATGATATGAAGCTGATTGAGCGGGTGATCGTGGAAGCGGAGCCGGCTTCATTGAAAAATATTGACGCGGTTGCTGATGAGATCCGGCAGGGTCTGGAGGAATTCCTGACAAAGCGCCTGTCCATGACAGGAGAGGAACTGGCAGCAGAGCGGTATGATCGATTCAGGAGAATGTGATGGATAAATTAAAGCCGTTAGTAATTGGTGATTTGACAGCAAAAAAGCCGATTATCCAGGGCGGAATGGGAGTGGGCATCAGCCTTCATTCCCTGGCCGGGGCAGTGGCAAAAGCAGGGGGGATCGGACTGATCTCCACGGCTCAGATCGGATTCAGGGAACCGGATTTCCGGCAGCATCCTCTGGAGGCCAATTTAAGAGCCATTGGGAAAGAACTGAAAAAAGCCAGGGAGATCGCGCCGCAGGGAATTCTGGGCTTCAACATCATGGTAGCGACTCATGACTATGCACTGTATGTAAAAGAGGCGGTTAAGGCGGGGGCGGATATTATCGTATCCGGAGCCGGTCTTCCTGTGGATCTTCCGGGCTTGGTAGAAGGGTTCAAGACCAAAATAGCGCCGATTGTATCCACGGCAAAATCAGCCAACGTGATCTGCAGGCTGTGGGACAGAAAGTTTAAAAGAGTTCCCGACCTGGTAGTGATCGAAGGCCCGCTGGCAGGAGGTCATCTGGGATTTTCCAGAGAAGATCTGCATGAACTGGGGGCTGATACGGAGGATGTGCCGCAGACTTACCGGAAAGAGCAGTACGAGGAAGAGATCCGGAAGATCCTTCAGGTAGTGGCCGGATTCGGTGAGAAGTACGGAGTAAAGATTCCGGTGGCAATCGCCGGAGGAATCTATGACCATCAGGACGTGATGCGGGCCATGGAGCTGGGGGCCGATGCAGTTCAGGTGGCTACCCGGTTTGTGACCACAGAGGAGTGCGACGCTCCCATGGCTTACAAACAGGCGTATATCGACGCACAAAAGGAAGACATTGTGATCACCAAGAGCCCGGTGGGAATGCCGGGGCGGGCGATCCGCAATCCCTTCCTCGAAAACGTGGGGAAAACCCCCTTCAAGCTGGAATGGTGCTATCAGTGTTTGGAGCACTGTGACAGAAAGACCATTCCCTACTGTATCACCAAGGCCCTGATTGATGCGGCTGAAGGCGATACGGAAAATTCCCTGCTGTTCTGCGGCAGCAATGCCTGCCGGGCGGAAAGGATTGAGACCGTTCCGGAAGTGATGAAGGAGCTGTGCGGGGAAGAATAAGCCGGCTCATAGGGCAGAAAAATCAGAAGAGCATACCGAAGCAGGTATGCTCTCTTTTTTGTCTCTGTATTTCTATATCTTGTATGTTATCCACAAAGTTATCAACATATTGTGTAAAACCACATGAAAAGAAACAGAATATTATTTCCTGTAAACAATTTCTCCGCCCAGAACGGTCATGCGGCAATCCATGACGGTCTCCAGATTTCTGGTGGGATCTTCCGCAAATACAGCCAGATTGGCTTTCTTTCCTGCTTCAATGGAGCCATGGGTCTTTGCCACACCGCACATTTCCGCAGCGGTGATGGTGCCTGCACGGAGGGCGTCCCAGACATCCATTCCTGCTTCTGTCATCAGGATCATTTCATAGGCGGTCTTGTCATGAGGGTTGAAGGGAGTTCCTGCATCCGTCCCCAGGACGATCTTGACTCCTGCTTTGTAGGCGTTCCGGAAGGTGGACAGGTGATCCTCAAAGGTGGCATTCACCTTGCGGACCGCATACTCAGGAATGCCGGCGGAAATGCCGTTTACCTTGATCCAGTACATGGCCGCCAGAGTGGGAACATAATATACGTCATGCTCCTTCATCCAGTCAAAGCACCAGTCGTCCATGTAAAAGCCGTGTTCGATGGAATCCACACCGGCCCGGAGGGCATTTTTGATTCCGGTCATACCCTGGGAATGGGTGCAGGCCTTGGCGCCTACCTTATGGCCTTCTGCAATGGCGGCACGGAGCTCGTCCTCATCCAGCTGGGGAGATCCGGGCTCCACACCTTCTGTCATGACTCCGCCCGTCCCCATGACCTTGATCCAGTTGGCTCCGGCCTTCAGCTGCTCCCTGGCGGCTTTCCGGCAGTCATCTGCTCCGTCTGCCTCACGTCCCATCTGCCAGCCGTGGCCGCCGGTCATGCAGATGCATTTTCCGGATACCTGCATATCCGGGGCAGTTACTTTTCCGGCTGCCGCCGCGTTTCGGATATCAATATCGATGAAATTCACACCCCCCACATCACGGATGAAGGTGACTCCTGTGTTCAGAAACTGGCGCAGATGATCCAGGGCCAGCATGGTGATCTGACAGTCGGTGCGATTGTAGTTTACCGCCGGATCGGGCGGCAGGCAGATGTGGGTATGGCAGTTGAACAGACCGGGCATGACATACTGGCCGTTCAGGTCGATCACCTCATCGGCCGTTCCGGAAACATCAGGACCGGCCTGAAGGATCGTGCCGTTTTCTGTGAGAATGGCGCCGGGAGTCACGGTCCGGCTGTTCACGTCTACAATGTGACAGTTTGTAAATAATTTTCTGCTCATGATCAGATTCCCCCTTGAAAAATAATTTTATTCGTACAGTACGATGGCGGAGATAAGCATATCTTCAGCTCCCGTATTTTCGATGCTGTGGTAATCGCCGGGCTTCATGGTACCGGACTGACCGGCATGGATGGGAGAACTCTCACCGTTTACGGTAAAGATTCCTTCGCCTTTCAGAACATAGTAAATTTCCAGGTTCCCCACATGCTGGTGAGATCCGATGGAGCTGCCGGGGTGCAGAACAACGGACATGACGGCCTTGGCCCGTCCCTCCAGATCCTGGTCTTCCAGGGCAATGTGAAGCTCGCCGGTCCCTTTTCCGCCGGCACGGTTTTCAAAAGGAATTACTTTTTCCGTATAGATCATGACTGAGTCCTCCTCATGTAAGTTTTTAATTATCATACAAAAAACTATATTAAAAATCAACTGTCCGGAAATGGTTATAATTTTAACACATAATTCCCATAAAAGCTGCGTATTCTGATATAGGGTGATTATTTATGAAAAAATCTGTCTGGAACGTATATGCTGCATGGATTCTGTTTGCAGAAGCAGCGGGAGCTCTGTCCGGATGGCTGACCAGGGAGGGAGCCAAAACCTATGTACAGACCGTGAAAAAACCGCCGTTTTCTCCTCCCGCCGCCGTGTTTCCAATCGTATGGAGTATTCTTTTCCTGCTGATGGGCATAGGGGCCGCACGCATTTATCTGGCCGCTCCTTCCGATTCCCGGACAAAAAGTCTCCGGATTTTTCTGATCCAGCTGATCTTTAATTTCTTCTGGAGCATAATCTTTTTCAATCAGCAGAAATTCGGAGCAGCCTTTTTATGGCTTCTCGTTCTCTGGGGACTGATCTTTTGGATGATTCTCAGCTATCGGAAGACGGACGCTGCAGCTGCCTGGATGCAGGTCCCCTATTTTCTCTGGGTCACCTTTGCGGCCTATCTGAACCTGGGAGTATGGGTCCTGAACCGGTAGTACGCGCGGCCCGGACAAAAGGAAGGCGGATTGCAGAACATGACTTGCACAGCAGAGGAAAAAGATTTAAACTGATGGGAAAAGGGCTGTCTGCAGACAATAGGGGCATATAATGATAAAAAACGTACAGTGAGGAAGCATGCTGAATTATATGTGGGCCCTTATGATGGCTGCAGGAATCGTCTGGGCCGGATTTCACGGGAATCTCCAGGACGTCACAGATGCAGTTCTGTCATCGGGAAAAGAAGCGGTGGCTCTTGGTATTGCCATGCTGGGAATCATGGCTTTCTGGAGCGGAATCATGGAAATAGGAAACCGGGCGGGACTGATCGATGCCCTGGCGGGAAGGATGACTCCGGTGCTGAATTTCCTCTTTCCAGCTCTGGAAAAGGACCATCCGGCCAGAAAGAAAATAGCTGCAAACATGATCGCCAATTTTCTGGGACTGGGCTGGGCGGCCACCCCTGCCGGCCTTCAGGCCATGGAAGAGCTGGAGCGGCTGGAGGATGAACGGAGGGAAGGAAGAAAAGGGGGACCGGCCAGAAAAAGGGGAGTAGCGGGAAATGAGATGTGTACCTTTCTCATTATCAATATTTCTTCGCTGCAGCTCATTCCCATGAATATAGTGGCTTACCGAAGTCAGTACGGAAGTGTAAGTCCGGCGGCGGTGATCGGGGCCGGTATGGCGGCAACGGCAGTGAGCACGGCGGCGGCGGTTCTGTTCTGCAGAGCAATGGACCGGCGATAAAGATACGACGGTAAAGGAGAAGGATATGCTGGATTTTCGATTATATACGTTTTTGAATTTATGCAGGACCATGAATTACACTCACACGGCCAGAGAGCTGTGCATTACCCAGCCGGCAGTGACTCAGCATATCCATTTTCTGGAAGAACACTATGGCTGCAAACTGTTTACATACGAAAAAAAGGTTCTCCGTCTGACACCCAAGGGGGAGATCCTGAAAAAGCAGGTACATGCCCTGGACTACCGCAGCAGGAAGCTGGAAGAGCTTTTAAAAGAGCCGGAAAAACTCCGCCTTCGGATCGGAGCGACCAAGACCATCGGAGACTATCTGGCAGCGCCCATGATCTCTGCTTTTCTGAAAAAGAAGCCGGGAAGCCAGGTCTCTCTTCTGGTAAACAATACGGCGGAGCTGCTCAGAGGGCTGGATGAGGGAGATCTGGATTTTGCCATGATCGAAGGTTTTTTTGACAAGGGAGAGTACGGGTGCAGGCTGATGAGGACAGAACCGTTTATCGGTATCTGCTCTCCGGACAATCCGCTGGCATCCGGGCCGGTGTCTGTGCGGGAACTGCTGGGAGAGCATCTGATCGTGAGGGAGCATGGATCGGGAACGAGAGCGGTACTGGAGCATTTCCTGGAAGAGCACAACTGCAGGGTGGACGGGTTCCGGGGTGTGACAGAAGTAAGCGATTTCCGCCCTATGAAGGAGCTGGTGCGGGAAAATGTGGGAATTGCTTTTCTCTACAGAGCCGTCCTTGAGAAGGAGCTGGAGCGGGGAACGCTGCGGGAGATCCGCCTTACGGACGAGCAGGGACAGGAAATCCGCCTCAGCCACGAATTTAACCTGGTGTACAGGCCGGAAAACGGATTCCGGGAGCGCTGGGCGGAATTTCCTTCAGACTGTGAAGATGGGTCATTCATTTAAAAAATCAAGAGCGTACTGAGCGTAGAAGGCTGCGGAGTTGGGCAGGCAGTCCTCGTCGATCTGGAAACGGCCGGAATGATGAGGTTCGTCCGTTCCCTTTTCCGGATTTCCGATTCCCACAAAGGCAAGGAGAGAGTCGGGAACGGCGTGCATCATATAGGAGAAATCCTCGCCGCCCATCATGGCAGGCTGCTGTCCGATGCCTTCTTCTCCCAGAAGCTTTCTTACGGTGGCGGCGCCTCTGGCAGCCGCCTTTTCCGGGTTATTGCACGGCAGCATGGCATCATAGACGAATTTTTCCGTAACCTCACAGCGGTAGGCTCTGGCGGTGTTTTCCACCACACGATGCATGGCCTGGGGAATATCGTGGAGGAAATAGTCCACATTGTAGCAGCGCATGGTGCCTTCCAGGGTGGCATCGGCGGCGATCACGTTGAAGCGGGTCCCGCACTGAATATGCCCTACGGTGATAACGACCGGTTCAGAAGCGGGGAATTCCCGGCTTACGACGGACTGGAGATTGACTACGGCTGCGGAAGCGGCCAGTCCCGCATCGATTCCCTGATGAGGAAGAGCTCCGTGTCCCGGCTTTCCGGAGATCCGGTAGCGGAACATATTGGCCGCCGCCATACGCGGACCGGCTTCCACAGAGATCGTCCCGCTTTTTACTCCGCTCCAGAGGTGGATGCCCAGAGCTCCGTCCACTCCGTCCAGACAACCGGATGCCACCATATCCTTTGCTCCTGTTCCGGTTTCTTCTGCCGGCTGGAAAAGAAGGCGCACCGTTCCTCTGATCTGATCCCGGCAGGCGGTGAGGATCCTGGCTGCTCCTAACAGGGAGGCCGTGTGGCCGTCATGGCCGCAGGCATGCATTTTTCCATCTTCGCAGGACCGGAAGGGGCAGTCTACCAGTTCCTGTACGCTCAGAGCGTCCATATCGGCCCGCAGGGCGATCGTTTTTCCAGGCAGGGTACCCTGAATGTCGCACTGAACGCCGGTCTGAAAGGACCCTACGATCTTCGGCTCCAGTCCCATGGCTTCCAGTTCCTCACATATTTTCCGGCAGGTGGCGAATTCCTGTTCGCTCAGCTCCGGGTGCTGGTGAAAGTAGCGGCGCATGCCGATGATATAATCTTTGTTTTCCAGTGCCAGTTCCATGACTTTTTCCATATGTTTCATCCTCCCTTTCCGCTTGGTCAGCGGACCGTATATGTTCTGATTATAGGATGGAGGCAGGGATATTTCAAGAAAATTTTCTGAAATCCGGTTGATGGAACGGCAAATATTCGCTATGATAAGGGAAGAGAGTTTTTACAAGAGAGGAGCGATTTACCATGAATTTCAGAGAAGCTGCGGAGAAAAATGAGGATTGGATCATTGAACAGAGAAGATATTTCCACCAGCATCCCGAACTCTCCTTAAAGGAAGTAAATACGACCAGGGAACTGGCAAAAAGGCTGGAGGAAATGGGGCTGGAGCCTCACTATTTCGAAGGAATCACGGGAGTGATGGCGGAAATCAAGGGAGGACAGGCTGGAGAAGGAGCGAAGACAGTGGCTCTTCGGGCCGACATCGATGCTCTTGAGGTAGAGGAGCATACGGGACTGGAGTTCAGCAGTGAAAATCCGGGAGTGATGCATGCTTGCGGTCATGACTGCCATATTGCCATGCTGCTGGGCGGTGTGAAACTGCTTATGGAGAAAAAGGACGAGCTGAAGGGCAACGTCAGGATCCTGTTCCAGCCGGCAGAGGAAGTGGCTGTAGGGGAGAAGACCTTCATTCAGCAGGGGGCTCTGAACGGAGTGGACGCCATTTACGGAACCCATATCTGGGGGGATTTCGATGCCCCCTACATGAGCTTTGAGTACGGTCCCCGCATGGCCAGCTGTGATAAATTTACCATCGATATTGAGGGAAAATCAGCTCACGGTTCTGCACCCCATCTGGGAGTGGATGCGGTTACGGCAGCGGTTCATGTGATTTCAGAAGCGCAGGAAGTGGTTTCCCGTCTGAATGATCCGTTAAATCCCCTGGTGATCACCTTCGGTACCATTCAGGGCGGACAGAGATGGAATATTATCCCGGACAAGGTCCACATGGAAGGAACGGTGCGTACGCTGTCTCCGGAGATGAGAAAGAAAACGGATGAGATGCTGAAGCTGATCGTGGAACATGTCTGCGCGATTCATGGAACAAAAGGAAGCTGTACCGTAGAGTACCTGGCCAATCCCCTGTTCAACAAGAGCGAAAAGCTCTGTGAGATTGCGGAAAATGCAGCAGTGAAGCTGTACGGAGAAAACAGCCTGAAGCATCTGGAAAAGATGATGGGAAGCGAGGGCTTCTCCTTCTATATGGATGAAGTTCCCGGCATTTACGGATTTGTGGGAAGCAGAGATCCGGAAAAGGGATATACGGCTACCAATCATAATGACTGCTATACGGTAGATGAAGGACTGCTCAAGAGAGGGGCGGCCATGTACGCTCAGTTCGCCTGGGATTTCCTGGAGGCAGAATAAACCCCTTGCAGGAGAAAAACATATACGAAAAAAGACCTTTCCTCAGCGGGAAAGGTCTTTTTTGATGAAAACAGCGTTATTCGTTCAGATAATCAATAGCGTACTGAGCATATACGGCAGATGCGCCGGGAAGAGCGTCCTCATCCACATTGAACCGACCGGAATGATGCGGCTCATCCGTTCCCTTTTCCGGATTGGCGGTACCCACGCTTACGTAGAGGGAGTCCGGAATCCGGTCCATCATAAAGGAATAGTCCTCACCGCCCATCTGAGCAGGGGAGAATCCGATCCCTTCTTCGCCGAAGAGCTTGAGAACGGTTGCTTTTCCGCGGGCGGAGGATTTTTCCGGATTGTAGCAGGGCATGGTCACGGCCTCAGCTTTTTCCACTACCAGTTCGCAGCGGTATGCGTCAGCAACGCCCCGGAGAACTCGCTCCATAGCTCCGGGAACGGCTTTGAAAATTTCCGGATCAAAGCAGCGGACCGTTCCCTCCAGAGTGGCTGCCGCCGCGATCACGTTGAAACGGGTGCCGGCTTCAATGCGCCCGATGGTAATGACCAAAGCCTTGTCTGCAGGAAATTCCCGGCTGACCAGATGCTGCAGGTCAAGGGCGCCCGCACAGGCGGCCAGCCCCGCATCGATGCCCTGATGAGGCAGCGCTCCGTGTCCCGGCTTTCCCACAAAACGGTATTTGAACCAGTTGGCTGCAGCCAGTCTGGGACCTGCTTCTACAGAAAAGGTTCCGGCCTTCATGCCGCTGTTCACATGAGTACCCATGGTCGCATCCACACCGTCCAGGCATCCGGCTTCCACCATGGCCTTGGCTCCGTAAGCAGTCTCCTCTGCGGGCTGGAACAGCAGACGGACGGTTCCGTTAAAATCATTCCGGCAGGCGGTGAGGATCTTTGCCGCACCCAGAAGAGTGGCGGTGTGCGCATCATGGCCGCAGGCATGCATCAGACCGTCTGTGGTGGAACGATAGGGAACATCATTCAGTTCCTGTACGCTCAGGGCGTCCATATCTGCCCGCAGGGCAATGGTTTTTCCCGGGCCTTTCCCCTTGATCTCACACATGACACCTGTATTGCTGGCGCATACGACCTTTGGCTCCAATCCCATTTTTTCCAGTTCTTCGCAGACTTTTCTGCAGGTGTTGATTTCGTGCTCGCTGGCTTCCGGATGACTGTGGAAATAGCGGCGCATTTCTACTATGTAATCCTTTGCTTCCATCGCAAGCTGCAGTGTTTTTTCCATATAAACAGCTCCCTTCCCGGCGCATCAGGCGTCGAATCCAATAATAGGTCGATTATAAGACTTTCTTTTATGAAAAGCAAGAGTCTGAGAGGGAAATGTCTGAAAATTTGGCAGATAAATCATAAATTCCTTATTTCGCCAGAATTATTTAAAACATATAGACTTTTGGAAGAAAAAAGGCTATAATAGGTTAATCCAGTAAAGCATGGATGCAGGCTCTCGCATTCCGGGGTATTGAGTCCGGAATGAAAACATAAAACAGTGCGGAGCGCCCGACCCAAGACGGGCGGCATAAGACAGCTTTAGGCATGATCTGCGGCTGGAGAGCATGTTATTGGGAGTTAGAGAAAAGGAGGATTTTAGTATGGAACAACTTCAGGCGTTAATTGTCGCATCACCGATTTTTGCCCTGCTTGTCCTGAGCATTACATATGCCATCGGTGATACAATCGGCACCCTGACCAAGGCATGGATCCCGTCCGTATTCGTGGTAGCGGTTCTGTTCCTGTTAGGTTATTGGACATTTTTCCCGAAGGACATTGTTACCTTAGGCGGACTGGGAGCGCCTCTTGGAGGCACTCTGGCAATCATGATCTGTATCACGCATATGGGTACTTCCATCAGCCTGGAAGAACTGAAAAAGCAGTGGAAGATCATTGTGATCTGTCTGGCCGGACTGGCAGGAATGGTTGCTGCCTGTCTGATCATCTGTCCGTTATTCGTTGACTTTAACTATATCATTTCCGGTCTTCCGCCTTTAACCGGAGGCATCGTGGCAGCTACCATGATGCAGGAGGCAGCACAGAACCTGGGTCTGGAGAAGGCTGCCGTACTGGCAATCTGTATGTATGTGTGCCAGGGCTTTGCAGGATATCCCCTCACAGCAGTAATGCTTAAGAGAGAAGGACGGAACCTGTTAAAGGACTACAGAAGCGGAAAGGTGAAAAAGGTTGCTCATGCCGGAGAAATCGATGAAGTAAACGGCAAGTTTGCAACGGATACAAAGAAGAAAAAGAAACTGATCCCGGAGATTCCGAACAAGTACTACTCCACAGCAGTTTCCCTGAGCACCATCCTGGTGGTTGCGTTCCTCTCCTCCAAGCTGAGCGCCTGGACCGGAACCTTTATGGGTGTGTATGCTATCAACCAGGCAGTTATCGCACTGATCCTGGGTATTGCAGCCACAGAGCTTGGCTTCCTTCGTCCCAACGTACTGAAGGAAAACGGATGCTTCAACTTCTTAATGTTCATCCTGATGATGTATGTGTTCTCCGGACTGAACAGCGCGACTCCGGCTCTTCTTCTGGAGATCCTTGGACCGCTGGTATTCATCATCGTTGTAGGTGTGGCAGGCATGTGCATCTGCTCCAGCGTCGTAGGAAAGATCCTGAAGGTCAGCCCCTACATGGCAATTGCTACCAGCCTTACGGCTCTTTACGGCTTCCCCCCCAACTATGTGCTGACGGATGAGGCTTCCAAGGCACTGGCTGAGAACGAGGACGAGAAGAATTATCTGATGGACAATATGCTTCCGCAGATGATCGTTGGCGGATTTGTAACGGTTACCATCACATCCGTAATCATCGCCAGCGTATTCATTCCTATGCTTCGCGGCTAAAATCAACAGTATCTTGGGCAGATTTTGATTTCATAAGTGAAAGCTGAAAATTGCATCCCGTCGGAAACAGAGCTTGCCGACGGGATGTTTTTTGTATATAATGATAACGGTAGAAGAATTTTCAGAAAGGATGGGGATTTTTCATGAATTTTAAGGAATTAGCGGAACAGAATGAACAGTGGGTTATTGACCAGAGAAGATTTTTCCATCAGTGTCCTGAGCTTTCCTTTGAGGAAAAGAATACGACGAAGGAAATCGGGAAGAGACTGGAGGAAATGGGGCTGGTGCCTCATTATTACGAAGATTATTACGGTCTCTGGACCATGATCGAAGGCGGCCAGGCGGGCGAAGGAACGAAAACGATCGCGCTCCGGGCAGATATTGATGCTCTTCCTGTGGAGGAACATACGGGACTGGATTTCTGCAGCAAAAACCCGGGAAAGATGCACGCCTGCGGTCATGACTGTCATATTGCCATGCTCCTTGGCGGAATCAAACTTCTGCTTGAGAAAAAGGATGAACTGAAGGGAAATGTGAAGATCATTTTCCAGGCGGCGGAAGAGTCCTGCTACGGAGCCAGGTACTATGTGGAGCACGGATTCCTGGATGATGTGGATGCAATCTACGGGACCCATATCTGGGGAGATTTTGACGCACCTTACATGAACTTCGAGGCAGGTCCCCGTATGGCCAGTGCGGATAATTTTACCATTGAGGTAGAAGGCGTTTCCGCTCATGGATCAGCGCCTCACCAGGGAGTGGATGCAATCCTGGTGGCAGCTTACATACTTACGGAGATCCAGGCAATCGTATCCAGGATCAACGATCCGCTCAATCCTCTGGTAGTGACCGTGGGAGAGATCCACGGAGGGCAGAGATTCAATATCATTGCCAATAAAGTGGTGATGGAAGGAACAACCAGAACCCATTCCGCTGAAATGAGAATGAAGACGGAAGGGCTTTTAAGAGGAATCGTGGAACATGTGGCAGAATCCTTCGGAGCGAAAGCGACTCTGAAATTTGATTATTATCCGGGCCCGGTAAATAACAGCCATGAGGATCTGAACAGGATTGCCAACGATGCGGCTGTGAAGCTTTACGGATCGGATTGCCTGAAGAGTCTTCCCAAGATGATGGGAAGTGAAGACTTTGCCATGTTTATGGAAAAGGTTCCGGGAATCTTCGGCTTTATCGGAAGCAGAAATGAAAAGCTGGGCTATACGGCAAAAAATCACAATGACCACTATACGGTAGATGAGAGCGTGCTGAAGAGAGGCGCTGCCATGTATGCTCAGTTTGCCTATGATTATCTGGAGGAGACTTCCAAATAACAGCAATGTACCCATGAGGAAAGAGCCCTGTGCAGGACAGCACGGGGCTTTTCTCTGCGAAAATAAAAAAGGAGGCTTGGTTTCATGAGTGATTTTGCGGTGACCTGCTGCTCCACGGCAGATATGGACAGAAACTTTTTTGAACAGAGAAAGATTCCGTTTGCGTGCTTTCATTACCGGATGGACGGAAAGGAATATCCGGATGATCTGGGAAAAAGCATGCCCATGGAGGAGTTTTACGGCAGAATGGCGGCAGGGGCACAGCCCACAACTGCTCAGGTCAATGCGGAGGAATACAAAGCGCTGTTCCGGCCGGTGCTGGAAAAGGGGCTGGATGTGCTTCATCTTTCTCTGTCCGGCGGAATCTCCGGCTCCATCAATTCTGCTCTCGTGGCCAGGGAACAGCTGGAAGAGGAATTTCCGGACAGGAAGATCCTGGTCGTAGACTCTCTGGGAGCGTCCTCTGGTTACGGGCTCCTGGTGGAAGCGGCGGATACCATGCGCCGGCAGGGAGCCGGTCTGGAGGAAACGGTCCGCTGGGTGGAGGAAAACCGGCTTAGGATCCATCACTGGTTTTTCTCATCCGATCTGACCAGCTTCATCAGAGGAGGACGGATCTCGAAGACTGCGGGTCTCTTCGGCACAGCTCTTGGTATCTGCCCTCTGATGAATATGGACAGAGAGGGAAAGCTGGTTCCCAGAGAGAAGTACCGGGGAAAGAAAAAAGTGATCCGGGAGATGGTGGAGAAAATGAAGCTTCACGCCCAGGGGGGCACAGATTATTCCGGAAAATGCTTCATCTCCCAGTCTGCCTGCCCGGAGGATGCCAGGGCAGTGGCAAACCTGGTAGAAAAAGAATTTCCCCGCCTGGATGGTCCGGTCAGGATTTATTCTATTGGGACGGTGATCGGCAGTCATACGGGTCCGGGGACGGTTGCACTGTTTTTCTTCGGAGATGAAAGAGCATGAAAAAAAGGATATCTTCGGTCCGGTCATACGGACGGAAGATATCCTTTCTTTATGGGATAACGGACTTACTCTGTAATCAGAGTTTCGTATTCATTCTGAAATTTCACGTTTTCAGCAAAAACAGATCCATTTTCTTTAATCGTAAGGGTACGGACGTTCAGATTTTCCGTAATGGTGTTTCCGATGGCTGCAGTAATCAGCTGGTTATCAATGGAATCGCCGGAAGGAACGGAAGAAAGATCCAGAACGGCAGATTCCGCAGCGGTAACGGAAGAAGATTCTCCCGGGCCGGCAGCGCTGTTTTCTGTTTCTCCGGAGGTCTCATAGGAGAGGACCTGACATCCTTCGGGAAGAGCTCCGTATTCTACCAGCTTCTCTACCAGGGACTCTGCATCAAGGGAAGCGACGCCGTCCATGACCTGTCTCAGACCGGTCCGTTCCTCCGTAGGAACGTAGACAGATACCATTTCCAGCACCTCAGCCGTGGGATCCGGTACTTTATCAGAAGCGCCGCCGGTGGATGTCTCCATTGCCGCCTGAGCAGGATCGCTTTCTTTCTGAGTGGGAGAGCAGGCCGCCAGAGATAAGGCAAGCATAGCTCCTGTAATGCATAATGCAATTTTTTTCATTGTGTCAATTGCCTCCTTTATTCGCGGGGTTGAAAGCTGCTGAACCAGCTGGTGAGCTTTTCCAGGGCTTTCACCAGAACTTCCATTTCCTCCGGGGTCAGGGCGGAACTCAGTCCGCGGATCATATCCTGGTGGAAACGCGCATGGTATTCGTAGGCTTTCCTGCCTTTTTCAGAAAGGGAGATATAGACGACCCGGCGGTCCTCCCGGCCCCGCTCTCTTGTCACAAAGCCCTTCTTGACCAGACTGTTCATGGCTATGGTAAGCGTGCCTACCGTTACGGAAAGTTCCCTGGCAATGGTAGACATATTTTTTGGCTCACCCAGACCGATCGCTTCAATCACATGCAGATCATTACTGGTAATGTCATGAAATTCCTGTGCGGCGACGGCCTTCTGTTCGATATCCATAATGTCCCGGAACAGATGGACCAATACGTCGTTCAGCGTTTGATAGATATCCACTTTTTCCCCTTTGTTTTAGAAATGAACATAATGTTTTGAAAAGTCTCCAACTGATTATACATGATTTTCTTTTCCGTGACAACAGGATAAAGATTAGGAAATTCTTACATTCCTGTGTTTTTTTTGTGTTTTTTGTCCTTATACGGGAAGAAAAACCGGACGGATCCTACAGGGATGCGAGAAAAATGGAGGCGGCGATTCCGGCGGCGGTGGCGGCCAGGGCACCGGGCAGTGTGTAGCGGGTTTTTGTGATTCCTGCAGACCCGAAATACAGGCTGATACAGTAAAAAACGGTTTCCGTGCAGCTCATGAGAATGGAAGCGGCCATTCCCACAAAGGAATCTGTACCGTATTCCCGGAAAATATCCAGCAGGATTCCGGTGGCAGCAGAGTTGGAAATGAGACGGACCAGGATCAGAGGGACCAGAGGAGGAGGAATGCAGAGAAGGGCAGCGGGGGCGGTAAGGACACCGCACAGAAAATCCAGAAAGCCGGAAGCTCTCAGCACGCCGACGGCAGTCATCAGACCGATCAGAGCGGGAAGGACCTTTCCGACGGTTTTCATTCCTTCCGCTGCCCCCTGCAGAAAGTCATCAAATACAGGCCGGCCGGACAGAAGCCCGAAGCCGATAATATAGAAAAGGGCCAGGGGAACGATAATACCGGACAAAAAGAGGAGAAAAGACATAAATACACCGGGGAAGTCTGTTTGAAACAGTGTATTCCCCGGCGGAAAAAATCATGCAGGAAAATCAGGCTGCCGCTTTTGAAAGGGGAGCGGTCACCAGCCAGGTTCTGAAATAGCTGCGGATAACAGGAAAAGAGGCGGGACCTGTTTCCAGCAGGAAGGTGTGGAAGTCCTTTGCCTGAAAGGAGTCGCCGAGGGTTTCTTCCGCCTCTTCACGCATGGTCTGGATCTCCAGCCAGCCCACATAGTATTCCAGATAGTTGGAGGGATTATCCACCATCAGATCATACATACGGTCAGAGGTTTCCCGGTCGCTGATCCCATAGGTTTCTTCCAGAAAGGCAGCGGTCTGATCTCTGGTCCACCCGTAATAATTGATATTCAGATCCAGCAGAGCATGGATTCCCAATACCACTGCCTGATTATGCATCTGGAGGGACTGAAGATCAGGGGAAAGTCCGTTGTCAAAGAAATAGGACTGGAATTCCACGTAAGTGGCCCACCCTTCTGTGTATGCGGGGAAGGACAGGATCCTTCTCAGGGGATCGGTGCAGACAGAGCTGAAATAGACGGTCTGATACAGATGTCCCGGGAAGCCTTCATGGGCCAGAGTGGTATAAAGGGGCGACGATGCGTATTGCTCGTTCCGGTTGATATAGATTACGTTATCCTCGTAGCGGTCCAGAGGAGGAACCAGATAGAAAGCAGGACTGAGAGACAGTTCCAGGGCTTCCGGCACATCCTTTACTTCATAGGAGCAGGCGGGAAGAGCGGGAAAATCCTCCTGAATGCGGATCTGCAGATCTTTCAGAATAGCATTTGCATCCGTTTCACGGAAAGAAGCGGTGAGCATTTCCTCATACAGCTCCGGATTCAGAAGACTGGCGGCTTCTGCCGCATCCTCTTCGATCCTGGCGGTCACAGCATCGGTCAGGTCGTCCACGGATTCATAGGAGGTGCCGGTGGCGGAACGGACCAGATATTCATAATATTCCTGGCCCTGGGGGTAGCCGCACATGCCGATCTCATTGACTCCCGATCCTTTCAGGGAAGACAGAGTTTCGATCAGGGACTGGTATGCCGGAAGAAAGTGTTCTGTAAGCAGCCGGACGTGTTCTTCTTTCCAGGCGCTTTTTTCCTCATCGGTCGCATCGGTCAGTCCCGCCAGTTTTTCCTCAAAGGTTTCTGTGAGAAAGTTATCCTGAGGGATGAAAAGATAGCTTCTGCAGGAGTCAATGATCCGGTCCAGGGTTCCGTCGCTGAAGCCCAGTCCTGCCGCAGCCTTTTCTTTTTCAAATTCTCCCAGCTCTTTGTAATAGACGTCAATCTGGGAGAGCAGATAGAAATAATCGGTTACGTCGTCCTTGTCATGGAAGGTATACTCGGAAAGAAGAATGGGAAGCTGCGCCTGAATACCGATGGTAGGGGCAATGGGACGGCTGTAAAGTTCCAGCCCTTCTCCCATGAGAGCGGTATCCAGATAATCTGCCAGCACGGTCCAGGTCATCTTCTGGTCATCATCCAGCAGAGAGACGTCAAAGGAATGGAGTTCATCCCGGATCCGGCGGGTCTGCGCCGTGCTTTCCCGGAGAGATTCCAGAGTTCCTTCACCGAAAGCGGAATCGGCTTCCGTGATTCCGTATGCTTCCGGATCATCCAGAGTATAGTGCAGGGAAAGCAGTGAGGAAGAAGCCTCTTCTGCAAACAGCTCTTCCGTAAAATCGGAAAAGGCATTCTGCTCCCGGACAGAATCCTCCGTGTACCGCTCATATTCCTGCGTGGGAGCAGCGGAGGTCTGCGTAATGTCAGGAGCGGCTGCCCGGCAGCCGGAGAGAAGCAGCATCCCGGACAGAAAAGCTGTCCGGAAAACAGCTTCTGCCAGTTTCCGCACGCCGGAACGGCTGACCGGGGAAGGGGGCTTCGGGTGTATGAAATGAGGTGTATTCATGATAAGTCCTCCTTTTTCTACCTAATTATAATATATATTGAAGAATATGACAAATCATGCCGGACAGAACTCTGTACGGGAAGGGAAGGAAGAAATTGCCTTGACAACCGGCCGGCCCTGTGATATATACTAATTAGCCATGCGATATGAGTTTTCGACAGAGTATCCATGCAAATATTCTGGACCACCCGGAGACGGGTTAAGGCCATACGGACAGCCGGGTCAACTGCCGAGCGGCAACGGGAGGTTGCCATTATTGATTGAGTTAAAAGCTCAATTTTATGAGTTGGTTACTTTACAACCGGTGCGTGGATACGTACATCAACTTGTAAAACGGTCAATAAGAGTAGTAAAAGTGGTATTTGCTATATAGACTCTGTATCGAAAATAAAACGCATGAAATATGCGGAACTTCCGGGAAAAGGGAATGGTGCGTCTGTTCCGTACCCAGCTGCCGCGGATTTTGATATTTGACGGGCTTACAGGTGATGTGTACATATTTGTGCACATTGCCTTTTTTTGTTGTATGAAAAGCGGAACAGACGCGGCATACGGCAGAAGCTTCTCCGGCCGGAGAACGGTGGGAGAAGCCCGTTGGAATGGGCGGAAACATACGTGAAAGGGGAAAAGCTCTATGGGAGAAAAGCTGAAACTGTACGGCTTTAATAATCTGACAAAGGCGCTGAGCTTTAACATTTATGATGTGTGCTATGCGAAGACAGCCAGAGAGCAGAGGGATTACATCGCTTATATTGATTCTCAGTACAATTCCGAGCGTCTTACAAACATTCTGACGACGCTTACGGATATGATCGGAGCGAAAGTGCTCAACATTTCCTGCCAGGATTACGAGCCGCAGGGAGCATCTGTGACGATCCTGATCGCAGAAGGGTCCATGATACCGGCAGGAAAGACCCAGCTGGCTCATCTGGACAAGAGCCATGTGACGGTTCACACTTACCCGGAATATCATCCGGAAACCTGTCTGGCCACCTTCCGGGTGGACATTGATGTGGCTACCTGCGGAGAAATCACTCCTCTGTCCACTCTGGATTATCTGATCTCCTCCTTTGATTCGGATATTATCACCATGGATTACCGGGTAAGGGGCTTTACAAGAGACGTGGACGGAAAAAAGCTGTTCATGGATCACCGGGTAACATCCATTCAGGACTATATTTCTCATGACATTCTGAAAAAATACGATGCGGCGGATATTAACGTCTATTCGGCAAATATGTTCCATACCAGGATGATGATCAAGGACATCGATCTTCAGAACTATCTGTTCAAAACGGACGTATATGAACTTCCGCCCCAGGTGCGTCTGGAAATCATGAACAACCTGAGAAAAGAAATGATCGAGATATTCAGCGGATGCAATATTTACTAGGAGGAAAGGCGATGGAATGGTTGGATCAGGAGAGAGCGCCGATCTATGAGGCGCTGGAGCGATTTGGAAAAATGAGAGTGGTTCCCTTTGACGTGCCGGGTCACAAGAGAGGAAGGGGAAATCCGGAGCTGGCCAGACTTCTGGGAGAAAAATGCGTGTCTATGGATGTGAATTCCATGAAGCCTCTGGACAACCTCTGTCATCCCATTTCCGTGATCCGTGATGCGGAGATTCTGGCGGCCAGGGCATTTGGAGCGGCTCACGCCTTTCTGATGGTGGGAGGAACCACATCCGCGGTGCAGAGCATGGTTCTGTCTGTGGCCAAGAGAGGGGAAAAGATCATCCTGCCCAGAAATGTGCACCGGAGCGTGATGGGAGCCATGGTCCTGTGCGGAGCGGTTCCCGTATATGTGAATCCGGAGTGTGACGACCGGCTGGGAATCCCGCTGGGAATGAGCGTGGAGGCGGTCAGACAGGCAGTGAGGGAAAATCCGGATGCCAAAGCCATTCTGGTGAACAATCCCACTTATTACGGAATCTGTTCCGATCTGAAGGCCATTGTGGAGATTGCTCACAGCAACGGGATGCTTTGCCTGGCGGATGAGGCCCACGGAACCCATTTCTATTTCAGTGAGGAACTGCCGGTTTCCGCCATGGCGGCGGGAGCGGATATGGCAGCGGTGTCCATGCACAAGTCAGGAGGCAGTCTGACGCAGAGCTCCCTTCTGCTGACAGGACCCGCCATGCAGGAGGGTCATGTGCGGCAGATCATCAACCTGACGCAGACCACCAGCGGTTCCTATCTCCTTCTGTCCAGCCTGGATATTTCCAGAAGAAATCTGGCGCTCCGGGGAGAAGAGGCGTTTAAGCGGGTAGCAGAGCTGGCCCGATATGCCAGACGGGAGATCAATGATATCGGCGGCTACTATGCCTATTCCAGGGAACTGATCAACGGAGACAGCGTATATGATTTTGATGAAACAAAGCTGTCCGTGAACACTCTGGACGTAGGGTTGGCGGGGATCGAAGTCTATGACCTGCTTCGGGATGAATACGATATTCAGATCGAATTCGGAGATCTGGGCAATATTCTGGCTTACCTGTCCATCGGTGACCGGCCAAGAGAGGTGGAGCGGCTGGTGAGCGCACTGGCGGAGATCCGCCGCCGGTATGAACGGGATCCGGCGGGAATGATGAAGCAGGAATACATCGATCCGGAGGTGGCGGTATCGCCGCAGGAGGCGTTTTATGCGGATAAGGAATCCCTTCCGATCATGGAAACGGACGGCCGGATCTGCAGTGAGTTCGTGATGTGCTATCCTCCGGGGATCCCGATCCTGGCTCCGGGAGAACGGATCACGAAAGATATTCTGAATTACATACAGTATGCGAAAGAGAAAGGCTGCTCCATGACCGGTCCGGAGGACGCGGCTATTGAAAGGCTGAATGTGCTGAAATAAATGATTGCAGGAGGTGCTCTATGGAATTTTGGTTTTCTGAGGAACAGACCCCGAATGTGAAGCTGTCTATCCGTGTGGACCGGCAGCTCTACAGCGGGAAAAGTGAATTTCAGAGGATCGACGTGTTCGATTCCCCGGAGTTCGGACGTTTCCTGACTCTGGACGGATATATGATGCTGACGGAAAAGGATGAGTTTATCTATCATGAGATGATCACCCATGTGCCCATGGCGGTTCATCCCAGGGTAAAGAACGTGCTGGTAATCGGAGCGGGAGACGGAGGCGTGATCCGGGAACTGACCCGCTATCATGATATCGAGCATATCGATATGGTGGAAATCGATGAGCTGGTGGTGGAGGTCTGCAAGAAATATCTGCCCCAGACGGCCTGCCGCCTGGATGATCCCAGAGTGGATATTCATTATGAGGACGGTCTGAAATTCATCCGTTCCTGTGAGGATTGCTATGATCTGATCATCGTGGATTCCACCGATCCTTTCGGACCGGGAGAGGGGCTGTTTACCAAGGAGTTTTACGGCAGCTGCTTCAAGGCGCTGAAGGAGGACGGGATCATGGTGAATCAGCATGAGAGTCCGTTTTATGCGGAGGATGCTCTGGCCTGTCAGCGGGCTCACAAGCGGGTGGTGGAATCCTTCCCCATCAGCCGTGTGTACCAGGCCCACATTCCCACCTATCCGTCCGGCCACTGGCTGTTCGGATTTGCTTCAAAGAAATATCATCCCCTGAAGAATCTGGACGAAACCAGATGGAACATGAGGGGGTTAAAGTGCCGTTATTATACGACCACACTGCATAAAGGGGCATTTTACCTGCCCGCATACGTAGAGGAGATGCTGGAAGATGTTGAGTAAGAATGTAGAAACGTTTATAGGATGTGACTGGGAGCCGGAGGAGGCGGATACCATTCTGTTCGGAGCGCCCTTTGATTCCACCACCTCCTACCGGCCCGGAACCCGGTTCGGCAGCTCTGCCATCCGCCATGAGTCCTTCGGGCTGGAAGATTACAGTCCTTATCAGGACCGGGATCTGAGCCAGGTGAAGGCTGCGGATATCGGGGATCTGGAACTGTGCATCGGAGATACGGCCAGAGTGCTGGAGCAGATCGAAGAGTGTGCCAGTGAGATTCTGGAGGCAGGAAAGCGTCCGTTTATGCTGGGAGGCGAGCATCTGGTGACTCTGGGCGCCTTCCGGGCGGCTGTGAAACAATATCCTGATCTTCATGTGATCCATTTTGACGCCCACGCCGATTTAAGAGAGGATTATCTGGGCATGCCTCTGTCCCACGCCTGCGTGCTGCGCCGCTGCTGGGAGCTGACAGGAGACGGAAAGATCTTCCAGTTTGGAATCCGCTCCGGAGACCGGAAGGAATTTGAATGGGGCCGTGGTCATGTGATCACCAGAAAATTTGATTTTGAGGGCCTTGAAAATGTGCTGGAACAGCTGAAGGGAAAGCCGGTGTACTTCACCCTGGATCTGGATGTGCTGGATCCTTCCGTGTTTCCTGGGACAGGAACGCCGGAACCGGGCGGAGTGACCTTTGACCAGCTGAGAAAAGCAGTGACCATGGTGTGCAGCCGGGCAGACATAAAGGCCTGTGATGTGAATGAACTGAGTCCCCACTATGACCCAAGCGGAATTTCCGCCATGGCGGCCGGAAAAATTGTCAGGGAAATGCTGCTGGCGCTGGGTTCAGACAGAGGGTAAGAAGAATCAGATAAAGAGGAGGAAAAAACAATGGGAAAAGCGTTAATTATCGGATGCGGCGGAGTGGCTTCCGTAGCGATTCACAAGTGCTGTCAGAACAGCGAAGTATTTGAGGAGATCTGCATTGCCAGCAGAACGAAATCCAAATGTGATGCTCTTAAGGAAAAGCTGGAGGGAACGACAAAAACCAAGATCACGACGGCTCAGGTGGATGCCAACAGTGTGGAGCAGCTGGTAAAGCTCATTGAAGAGGTAAAGCCGGACGTGGTGCTGAATCTGGCGCTGCCTTATCAGGACCTGACCATTATGGATGCCTGCCTGGCTACAAAGACTCATTATGTGGATACGGCCAACTATGAGCCGGAGGATACGGCGAAGTTTGAGTACAGCTGGCAGTGGGCTTACAGAGAGCGGTTTGAGCAGGCGGGGATCACTGCTGTGCTGGGCAGCGGTTTTGACCCGGGCGTGACGGGGGTATTCTCCGCCTATGCCTTAAAGCACGAATTCGACGAGATCAACTACATCGATATCCTGGACTGCAACGGCGGCGATCACGGTTATCCGTTCGCTACTAACTTTAATCCGGAGATCAATATCCGTGAGGTTTCCGCCAACGGTTCCTACTGGGAGGACGGTCACTGGGTAGAAACCAAGCCCATGGAAATCAAGAGAGTCTATGATTTTAAAGAAGTGGGAGAAAAGGATATGTACCTGCTTCACCATGAGGAGCTGGAGTCTCTGGCGCTCAATATTCCCGGAATCAAAAGGATCCGGTTCTTTATGACTTTCGGCCAGAGCTACCTGACCCATTTGAAGTGCCTGGAGAACGTGGGCATGACATCCATCGAGCCCATTATGTATGAAGGAAAGGAGATCATTCCGCTGCAGTTCTTAAAGGCAGTTCTGCCTGATCCGGCAAGCCTTGGCCCCCGTACCAAGGGAAAGACCAACATCGGCTGCATTTTCCGGGGAAAGAAGGACGGAAAGGAAAAGAACTACTATCTTTATAATATCTGCGATCATCAGGAGTGCTATAAGGAGGTGGGCTCCCAGGCCGTAGCATACACCACCGGCGTTCCGGCCATGATCGGCGCCATGATGGTGATTACCGGAAAATGGAACACTCCCGGCGTTCACAATGTGGAAGAGTTTGACCCCGATCCCTTTATGGATGCTCTGAACAAATGGGGACTTCCCTGGCAGGAGGACCGGGATCCGGTTCTGGTGGACTGATGAACAGCGGGAAAAACAGAGTTTCCACCCCTTATTTTCTGGTGGATGAGGGACTGTTAAAGAAAAATCTGGAGATATTGAAGGATGTGCAGGAGCGGTCAGGATGCAGGATCCTGCTGGCTCAGAAAGCCTTTTCCATGTTTTATGCCTATCCTTTGCTCCGGAAATATCTGGCGGGATCTACGGCCAGCGGCCTTTATGAGGCCAGACTGGGGCATGAGGAATTCGGCGGGGAGACTCATGTGTTCTCCCCCGCCTACCGGGAGGATGAGTTTGAACAGATCCTGCGGTATGCAGATGACATTGTATTCAATTCCCCCAACCAGGTGAGAAGATTCGGAAGGAGAGCAAAGGAAGCGGGGAAATCCGTGGGACTGCGGATCAATCCGGAATGTTCCACTCAGGAAGGCCATGCCATCTACGATCCCTGTGCGCCCGGATCCCGTCTGGGAACCACGCTGGACAACTTTGACGACGGGATTCTTCCCTTGCTGGACGGACTTCATTTTCATACGCTCTGCGAGCAGAATGCCGATGCGCTGGAGACTACGGTCAAAGCGGTGGAAGAGAAGTTCGGTCCCTATCTGTATGGGCTCAAGTGGCTGAACCTGGGGGGAGGCCATCACATCACAAGGAAGGATTATGATGTGGAACTGCTGATCTCCATCGTCCGCCGCCTGAAAGAAACGTATCAGGTAGAAGTCTATCTGGAGCCGGGAGAGGCGGTGGTGCTGAATGCAGGATTCCTTGTATCTTCTGTCCTGGATACGGTTTCCAACGGGATGGAGATTGCCATTCTGGATACATCGGCTGCCTGCCATATGCCGGATGTGCTGGAGATGCCCTACCGTCCTCCTGTCCGGGATGCCGGCGAGCCGGGAGAAAAGCCCTTTCTCTGGCGTCTGGCCGGACCGACCTGCCTGGCGGGCGATGTGATCGGCGACTATTCATTTGACCGGCCGCTGGAGCCGGGAGACCGGATCATTTTTGAAGATATGGCGCTTTATACGATGGTGAAGACAAATACGTTCAACGGAATGGCCCTTCCTTCCATAGTCTGGAAGGATGAGGACGGGGAGGAGAGACTGGTGAAGGCCTTCGGATATGAGGACTTCCGGTCCCGCCTTTCATAAAAAGCAGAATCCGGAGCTTCGGCTCCGTTTTTTGCTTTGCCGGAAACAGGAGAGCTCCGGCACGATTCAGAACAGAACGGGGGAAAACAATGTATACATTTCAGGATCTTGTGGATATTACGGCCAGACTCCGGTCGGAGGACGGATGTTCCTGGGACAGGGCTCAGACCCATGAAAGTCTGAAGGGCTGTCTGAAGGAAGAGTGCGGAGAGGTGCTGGATGCCATAGACAGCGGTGATCAGGAGAATCTGTGCGAGGAACTGGGGGACCTGCTGTTCCAGGTTATGCTGCACAGCCGGATTGCGGAAGAGGAGAGAAATTTTACCATTGACGATGTGATCCACGGCATCTGTGACAAAATGATCTTCCGTCATCCTCACGTTTTCGGAGACCGGAAAGGCACTCCGGGAGAGGAAGAAACACCCACCTGGGAAGAGCTAAAAAACCTTGACAAACTAAGGAAAAACAGATATAAACATAGGTGACGTATTATTTATGAAATCAGTAGTGGTTTGCTTGCTACGGATGAATCATTAGGAGGAAAATAGAATGAATAAGACAGAATTAATCGCAGCAATCGCAGAGAAGGCAGAAATTTCTAAGAAGGATGCGGAGAAAGCGTTAAAGGCATTTACAGAAGCAGTTGCAGAGGAGCTGGTAAAGGGCGAGAAGGTACAGTTAGTAGGCTTCGGTACCTTTGAGGTTTCCGAGAGAGCAGCCAGAGAGGGAAGAAATCCGAAGAGCGGCGAGCCCATGAAGATCGAAGCTTCCAAGACTCCCAAGTTCAAAGCAGGCAAGGCGTTAAAGGATATGGTAAACGCATAAATTATGAGATTAGATAAATTTCTTAAGGTATCCCGCCTGATCAAGCGGCGTACCGTGGCCAACGAAGCCTGTGACGCAGGCCGCGTTCTGGTCAATGACAAAGCGGCGAAAGCATCCTACGACGTGAAAAACGGCGATATTATTGAAATACAGTTTGGGACCAAGTCCGTGAAGGTTGAGGTACTGGATGTACAGGAGACTGTGAAGAAGGATGAGGCCAAGGAGCTTTACCGTTATCTGTAAGTCATAAAAGTGACAGCCTCCCCATACATTGAAACCAGGAGTTTCGATGTGTGAGGAGGTTTTTTAATGGATGAAATCAGGGCAAGAGTCCACAAAGTGGTACTGGAAAACCGTTCTTCAGGCACGGTTACGGGCATTCAGGAGGTGGTCTCTTTCGATGAGAATCAGATTGTGCTGGACACGGATATGGGACTTCTCACCATCAAGGGCAAAGGACTGCATGTGAATCGCCTGAGCCTGGAGAAGGGGGAAACGGATATAGACGGAACCATAGACAGCATGGTCTATTCTTCCAATGAAGCGTACCGACGGTCTGGGGAATCGCTGTTTGCCAGACTGTTTAAATAGAGGGCCCGGACATGGACCGGCAGATTCTGGAGGAGCTTGTGATGACGGGAGCCGGCTTCACCGCCGGCCTGCGGCTGATGGCTGTTTACGATATGCTCCGTATCCTGCGTATTTTTGTTCCTCACTGTTCCGCGGCAGTGGGAGCGGAAGACCTTATTTACTGGCTGTATTCTTCCGTTTCGGTGTTCCGGCTGATCTACCGGGGCAGCGGCGGAACGGTCCGGATGTATATGATCGCCGCCGTAGGGGCCGGAATGATCCTGTGGGACAGAATTCTGAGCCGGAGGGTTATGGGGGTATTGCAAAAAGCCAGGAAATGGATTAAAATGAAGAGCAAGAAACGAAAAAAAGCTGGTGAGTAGATGAGCAGAGGATCAAGGTCAAAAAGACATAAACAGGAACATTTGAGCAACCGTATGGCCATGCTCGGACTCACGCTGGTTGTAGGAAGTCTGGCTGTGGTAGTCGGGATCCGGGGAGGCACTCTGCGGGAGAAGGACGCGGAATACCGGATGAAGGAAACCCGTCTGGAAGCTCAGCTGGCGGAAGAAGAGCGCCGGGCGGAGCAGCTGGAGGAAGAACGGGTCTATGTACAGACAAAACAGTATATTGAAAAGGTGGCGAAAGAGAAGCTGGGTCTGGTGAATCCGGACGAGATCCTCTTAAAGCCGTCGGAGCGGTGAATATTTCCCTCCCATCTGCATATAATAGGATTTATGCGGATGAGGAGGGATTTTTGTGTTGAAACGCAAGCCGGTCCGCCGGGGGACGGCGGAACTGAACGGGTATACAGCCAGAAGGCTGAATGAAATGGCCATGTCCCTAAGCTCCCTGGCCAGATCCTGTACGGACGGGGACAGAGGGGGGAAAACACTTTCCAGAGAGGACGGACTGACAGCAGTCAAAAACGCTGCTGATCTGGTGTGCGGCAGCTGTAGCCGCTGTACGATTTTCAGCGACAGCATGAGGGAAGACAATTATTTTCTTTACTATCTTCTCCGTGCCTTTGAACAGAAAGGGCGGATAGAGCCGGAGGATATGCCTCAGCTTTTTCTGGAATCCTGCGGACAGAAAAGAGAGTACATAGAACAGATCAACCGGAGCCTGGGACGTGCTACCATGAATCTGGCCTGGAAGAACCGGTTCCTGGAAAGCAGGGATACGGTGATCGTCCAGTTTCGGGAACTGGCGGTGATCCTGGAGGAATTCGCCAGGCAGATGGAAGAGGCGGAGGATGTGACGCCGTCGGGGGAGAGACTGCTCAGATGGACGTTTCGCCTCAAACGGATCCGGCTTTCCAGGCTTCTGATCCTGGAATATGAAAACGGAAAGCGGGAGGTATATGCATCCCTTCGCATGGCAGGCAGCGGCTGCATGACTGCAAAGGATGCAGGAAAGGCAGTGGGACAGGCGCTGGGAGGAACCTGGGTGCCTTCCCGGGAAGGGAGAAGCGTGATCACAGGCGCGGAGGCCGGATACCGGTTTGTGGAGGAAGGGAAATACCGGATGATTTACGGCGCTGCCGGGATACCCAGGGAAGGGGAAGAGGTGTCCGGGGACAGTTACATTTTTCATACAGCGCTGCCGGGGCAGGCAGTGGCCGGCCTGTCGGACGGGATGGGAAGCGGAGCGGCGGCGTCCGGAGAAAGCAGCCGTGCAGTGGAACTTGTGCGGGAGCTTCTGGAAACGGGATTTTCCGCCCGGGCGGCTCTGAAAATGGTAAATACCGTATTGCTTCTGTCCGGAAGAGAGGAGCATCCTGCTACTCTGGATCTGGCCTGCCTGGATCTGTATACGGGAGTGCTGGAAATGATGAAAATGGGAGCGGCGCCTACCTTTGTGCGCGGAGAAAACGGGGTTGAGCTTCTGGAGGCAGGAGAACTGCCCGCCGGTGTGATGAGGGATGCGGAACCTGCGCTTCTGTCCAAAAAACTGTGGGATGAGAGCTGGATCGTCATGGTGAGCGACGGGATTCTGGATGCCCTTCCGGGAGAGGAAAAGGAAGAAATCCTGAAAGAATATCTGGAGGGAGCGGAATATACCCAGCCTCAGGAACTGGCGGAAGCGGTGCTGGCTTTTGCCGGATCTTTTGAGGGAGAGCCCAGGGATGATATGACGGTTCTGGCTGCCAGAGTGTGGAAACGGTGAGGGAAAATCATATTGCAACTGTCCGGGAATCCATGTATAGTTAAGAAGACAGAAGGAAAAGGAGGCATCCGGACAGATGGAGCTGGAAAAGCTGGTGCAGGATACCATGAAGATATATCATATGACGGAAAAAGGCGGGCATATCGTGGCAGCCGTATCGGGCGGCGCGGATTCGGCCTGCCTTTTGCGCGTGCTGAAGCGCCTGTCAGGACCGGAAACCTTTACGCTGGAAGCGTTTCACATGAATCACTGTCTGCGGGGGGCAGAGGCTGACCGGGATGAGCAGTTTACCCGGGAGCTGTGCAGAGAACTGGAGATTCCTCTTACGGTGGTGAAGAGAGATGTGCGGACTTACAGCCGGGAAAACGGAGTCTCGGAAGAGGAGGCAGGCAGACTTCTCCGCTACAGAGAACTGCATGCTATTCTGGAGCAGAGAAAAAAGGAAAGAGGAAAGGGAGCCCCGGAGTGCATGGCGGCTACGGCCCATCATCGGGATGACAGCGCGGAAACCGTACTCTACAACCTGTTCCGGGGCAGCGGCCTGAAGGGGCTGAGAGGGATTGCGCCTGTATCGGACGGAGTGATCCGGCCGCTGATCCGGACGGACCGGGAAAACATCGAAAAATGGATGAAAGAGAACGGATATCCCTGGTGTGAAGATTCCACAAATCATGAGGATCATTATGCCAGAAACAGGATCCGTTTAAAGATCCTGCCTCTGGCGGAGGAGATCAATGGAGAGGCGGCAGCGAATATTGTGAGGGCGGGAGGACTGATCGCTCAGGCGGAGGAATATCTGGAGAGGCAGGCGGAAGAGCTGTGTGAGCACAACTGCTTCCGGAACGGCAATGCTGTGGGAATTTCTCCGGAGGTGCTGAACGGGGAGCCGGATATTCTGCGTACCTATGTGATCCGCAGGATGCTCAGAATGTCCGGTTGTCCCATGCGGAATCTGGGTGCCGTTCATGTGAATGCAGCGGCGGCTCTGGCGGGAGGACAGACGGGAAAGAGGATTGATCTGCCGGGAGGATGGAGAGCCTGGAACGGTTATGAAGGCTTTTTTACAGGTCCAGGACCGGAAGAAAAGGAAAAACAGCTTCCTGATCTTCGCTTTTCCTTATTTCCCCTGGAAAAAGGCATGGAAATTCCCAAAAACCAGTATACGAAATGGTTTGACTATGATAGAATGAAAGATGTGCCGTTTTTGAGGTTCCGCCGCACGGGAGACTATTTTCTGCTTCCCGGAGGGGGGAAAAAAACCCTTAAGGCATATATGATCGATGAAAAGATTCCGCGGCAGCTTCGGGACCGGATCCCGGTTCTGGCAGATGGGGATCATGTGATCTGGATAATCGGATACCGGATCAGTGAATACTATAAAGTAACGGCACAGACAAAACAGATATTGGAAGTGACAGTGGACGGAGGAGAAAAGTAATGGCGGATAAAATTCGTGTGTTATTGAATGAGGAAGAAGTAAATGCCCGCATCAGCGAGGTGGCAGCGCAGATCAGCCGTGATTATGCCGGCAAAAACGTACATCTGATCTGTATCCTGAAGGGCGGAGTATTTTTCACCTGTGAACTGGCAAAGAGACTGACCATACCGGTGACCCTGGATTTCATGTCCGTGTCCAGCTACGGCAGCGGAACGGTTTCCAGCGGTATTGTCAGAATCATTAAGGACTTGGATGAGCCTCTGGAAGGCCGGGAGGTTATTATTGTGGAGGACATCATCGATTCCGGAAGGACTCTGGCCTATCTGATCGAAGTGCTCAAGCAGAGGAATCCTGCAGGAATCCGCCTGTGCACACTTCTGGATAAGCCGGAGCGTCGAGTGAAAAAGCAGGTAAAAGTGGATTATACCTGTTTCAGCATTCCCGATGAGTTTGTGGTAGGATATGGCCTGGACTACGACCAGAAGTACCGGAATCTTCCCTATATCGGAGTAATTGAACAATAAGGAGGACATTTGTGAAACAGCAGTCATTTAGAGGGTTCGGCTTCATCCTGCTCATGATAGTGCTCATCTACATGGCCATGATTCTGCCGAACAAAATGTTTGTAAACCGGCGCACCAATCAGGAGTTCCTAAGTGATCTGGAAAGCGGACGGATGGTGGAGATTCAGATCCAGCCCAACGCGGAGACACCCACAGGAGAAGTCAATTACCTGATGGCAGACGGAGAGCAGTATGTGGTTTATGTTTCTGATGTGAAGGAGGTAGAGGAGCTTCTTCGGGACGAAGACATGGACTTCCTTGTGCTGGATGTTCCCCATGAGAGCTATCTCATGACGGTAATCCTTCCGATTGCCCTGACAGGGGTCGTGGTGGTGGCTATTTTTGCTTTTATGAATATGAGAGCAGGGAACGGCGGAACCAACGCGAAAATGATGAACTTCGGAAAAAGCCGTGCAAGAATGAGCCGGGACAATAAGGTAAACTTCAGCAAGGTGGCCGGGCTGGAAGAAGAGAAGGAGGAGCTTGAGGAAGTGGTTGACTTCCTGAAAAGTCCTCAGAAATACACCGGTGTGGGCGCCAGGATTCCCAAAGGACTGATTCTGGTGGGACCGCCCGGAACAGGAAAAACGCTTCTGGCCAAGGCGGTGGCCGGAGAGGCGGGGGTTCCCTTCTTTTCCATTTCCGGTTCGGATTTTGTGGAAATGTTCGTAGGCGTGGGAGCTTCCCGTGTCCGTGATCTGTTTGAAGATGCGAAAAAGAATTCTCCCTGTATTGTTTTTATCGATGAGATTGATGCCGTAGCCCGCAGGAGAGGCACAGGAATGGGCGGCGGTCATGATGAGAGAGAGCAGACCCTGAACCAGCTTCTGGTGGAGATGGACGGGTTCGGCGTAAACGAGGGAATTATTGTGATGGCGGCGACCAACCGGGTGGATATCCTGGATCCGGCCATTCTGAGACCGGGACGTTTTGACAGAAAGGTTGCAGTAGGGCGTCCGGACGTGAAGGGCCGCCGGGAGATTCTGGGTGTTCATTCCAGTGAAAAACCCCTGGCGGAAGATGTGGATCTGGACCGGGTAGCTCAGACTACAGCGGGCTTCACGGGAGCGGATCTGGAGAACCTGATGAATGAGGCGGCTATCGCTGCGGCCAGATCAGGACGCCGCTTTATTATGCAGGCGGATATTGACCGTGCATTTATCAAAGTGGGAATCGGTGCGGAGAAAAAGAGCAAGGTGATTTCTCCCAAAGAGAAGAAGATCACGGCTTATCATGAAACCGGTCACGCCATTCTGTTCCATGTGCTTCCTGATGTGGGGCCGGTGCATACCATTTCCATCATCCCTACGGGAATAGGAGCGGCAGGATATACCATGCCTCTTCCCGAAAAAGATGAGATGTTCAACAGTAAGGGAAAAATGCTTCAGAGCATTATGGTTTCCATGGGAGGAAGAATCGCCGAGGAACTGATCTTCGGGGATGTGACCACGGGAGCCTCTCAGGATATCAAACAGGCTACTTCCATTGCCAGGGCGATGGTGACTCAGTACGGAATGTCTGAGCGTCTGGGAATGATCAGCTACGGCAGCGATGATGATGAGGTATTCATCGGCCGTGACCTGGCTCATACCCGATCCTACAGCGAGCGTGTGGCCGGAGAGATTGATGAGGAAGTAAAGAGGATCGTGGATGAGTGCTATGAAAAGGCAAAGGCCATTATCATAAAGCATGAAGACGTACTTCATTCCTGCAGCGCTCTCCTGGTAGAGAAAGAAAAGATCGGACAGGAGGAATTTGAGGCGCTGTTTGCATCCAGCCCGTCTGCTGCAGAAGCTGCTGAAGGGCTGGCATGATGCGGTCCCTGCGGATCTTTGTGAAAAATTTCTGCCATGCTTTCGGGGGAATGAAAACAGGAAAGTGATTTTGCATAAAAAAAGAAATGGATTTTTTTTATGTTTGTGCACACTTATTTTCTTGGTTATGATACTATAATTAACGTAAACCCCCCCAATACATTATATAGTTTTTGCTACACCCCATAAGAAACGAAATACCTTCTCCTGAAAGAGCCGGCTACCCCGCCGGCTCTTTCTCTGTTCTGATCTGAACGCCGGAGAAGCCGGTGTCTGAAAAGCGTCAGAGAATTTTCTATTGTATAATTTCCGGGGATAGGATAAAATAATAAATAAGAAGCAAAGGATCATAAGAGGGGTAGACCCATGAATAGAGAAGCATTATTTACAGATGAGACGGAGGACTATCGGATCCCGGCTGAACCAGAGGAAGGAGACGAGGTCTGTCTTCGCTTCCGCACCGCAAAGGGCGGAGCAGACCGCGTTTTTTTTGTACGCCTGAATCGGGGGATTCAGGTACACATGAACCGCAGAAGCTCGGACGATATGTTCGATTATTATGAATACAGAATGACTCTTGGACCGGAGCCGGAGTTTTTTTATTTTCGTGTGGAGAGCGGGGAGGAATCCTGCTGCTACAACCGGCTGGGGCCGGTGAAGGAAGCCGGACGGGATTTTGCATTCCGGATCACTCCCGGGTTCCACACGCCGGAATGGGCGAAAGGCGCGGTGATGTACCAGATCTTTGTGGACCGTTTCAGACGGGGCGAGACCTTCAATGATGTGGAAAGCGGAGAGTATATTTATATCGGACGCCCCATTTCCCGCGTGCAGGACTGGAATAAATATCCGGAGACCATGGATGTGGGCTGCTTTTACGGCGGAGATCTCCAGGGAGTCTGGGACAAACTGGATTATCTCCAGTTCCTGGGAGTGGAAGTGATCTACTTCAATCCCCTGTTCGTGTCTCCTTCCAATCATAAATATGACTGTCAGGATTATGACCATATTGATCCTCATTACGGAGTGATTGTGAAAGACGGAGGAAAACGTGCGGTTGAGAGCGGAATGGACAATTCTCAGGCGACCCGTTACATTCTCCGTTCAACGGATAAGGAGAATCTGGATGCCAGCGACGCTTTTTTTGCCAGAATGATGGAGGAAATCCACAAAAGGGGCATGAGAGTGATCATAGACGGCGTGTTCAACCACTGCGGTTCTTTCAATAAATGGCTGGACCGGGAACGGATCTATGAAAGATCCGGGAAGTATGAACCGGGGGCATATGTGTCTGCTGACAGTCCGTACAGAAGCTTTTTCAAGTTCAACAATGAGGAATGGCCGTACAACGGAAGCTATGACGGCTGGTGGGGGCATGATACCCTTCCCAAACTGAATTATGAGGAATCTCCCAAGCTTTATCAGTATATTCTGGATATTGCGAAAAAATGGATTTCCCCGCCTTACAATGTGGATGGCTGGCGCCTGGATGTGGCGGCGGATCTGGGGCGGAGCAGCGAATTCAACCACCAGTTCTGGAGAGATTTCCGGAAAGTAGTAAAGGAGGCCAATCCCGATGCGCTGCTGCTGGCAGAGCATTACGGAGACCCTACGAGCTGGCTGGAAGGAGACCAGTGGGATTCGGTGATGAATTATGATGCGTTTATGGAACCGGTGTCCTGGTTCTTCACAGGAATGGAGAAACACAGCGACTGGCGCAGCGACGAGCTTTACGGGGACGGGAGAAAATTTTTTGAGGCCATGGCCTACAATATGGCCAGGATGCAGACGCCGTCTCTTTATACAGCTATGAATGAGCTTTCCAACCATGATCACTCCCGGTTTCTTACGAGAACGAACCGGGTGGTGGGACGCCTTGCTACCATGGGCTCTCAGGCGGCAGAGGAAGGCGTGGATAAAGGAGTGTTCCGGGAGGCAGTGATGGTTCAGATGACCTGGCCGGGAGCGCCCACGATCTATTACGGAGATGAGGCCGGAGTGTGCGGATGGACAGATCCGGATAACCGCAGGACCTATCCCTGGGGCAGAGAGGATATTGAACTGATGGATTATCACAGCTATCTGGTCAAATACCATAAGAAGCTGCCTTCCCTGAGAAAAGGATCGGTAAAAGCGCTGCTCTGGGGAGATCAGCATATTGCATACGGACGGATGAAGGGAGACGAAAAGTGTGTGATCGCGGTGAACAACAGCCAGGAGGACAGAGATATGAAGATTCCGGTCTGGCAGCTGGGCATTCCTGACGGTGTCTGCCTGACACGGCTGATGTATGCCAACCGCTACGGACACAACGTAGGACGTGTGGACTATCCGGTAAGCGGCGGTTACGTGATGCTGGATATGGAAGGAACCAGCGCCATTCTGCTGGCCTGCCGGGTGAAAGGCTATATGGCTGTTTAAATCTGGAAAGGAGAAAAAATGCTTGATTTTTTCTCTGCGCTGTGATACACTAGTTCTCGCTTGAGAAAGCGAATGTGGATGGGTTCCCGAGGGGCCAAAGGGGGCAGACTGTAAATCTGTTAGCGATGCTTTCGGTGGTTCGAATCCACCTCCATCCATTGGCGGGTATGACCCGCCTTTCCTATTACATCTGGGAATGCCGGCGTGGCGGAACTGGCAGACGCACAGGACTTAAAATCCTGCGGGACTTACCTCCCGTACCGGTTCGATTCCGGTCGCCGGCATGAAAAAGGGAATCTCCTGAAAAAGGGAGATTCTTTTTTTATGTATTTGTGCGGGAAGGGAAAGGGACGGAAATGGAGTTTGTGATAAAAAGGTGCAGCGAAAAGGATATCCCCGGTCTGCTGGCTTTGATGAACAGGGTGTATGAGGAAATGGAACATAAGGAATGGTATGTGACGGATGACAGGGAATTTCTTCTGGCTCATCTGGAGCGGGAAGGCTTTCTGCTGAAGGCCGAAGAAAAGAGCGGGGGTGTGCTGGCGGGCTTTCTGGCGGTACGGATTCCCCGGCTGGCAGAAGATAACCTGGGACGGTGTCTGGGGTACAGTCCGGATCAGCTGCTTTGGACAGCTCATATGGAGTCGGCGGCGGTTGCTTCCGGGTTCCGTGGATACGGTCTTCAGGGGAGGCTGATGGCAGAGGCGGAGACAATTCTGGCAGAGAAGGGGTTCTGCCGGCTGCTGGGGACGGTCCATCCCGATAACTGCTACAGCAGGAACCATTTTCTCAGACTGGGTTACCATGCAGCGGCCAGAAGGGAAAAATATGGTGGTCTTTCCCGGGATATTATGGAAAAAATTATTAATGAAGGAATTTTTTGAAAAAGTTATTGACATACGGATCATTTTCCTGTAAAATAACAATCGCTGTGAAAATAATCAGCCCAACCCTATATGCCTAGATAGCTCAGTTGGTAGAGCAGAGGACTGAAAATCCTCGTGTCACTGGTTCGATTCCGGTTCTAGGCATGAATTTTCCTAATTTGTTCGAAGTTGGTGCGGGTGTAGTTCAATGGTAGAACACCAGCCTTCCAAGCTGGATACGTGGGTTCGATTCCCATCACCCGCTCTGCAAAAAGCCGAGACCTGAAAAGGTTTCGGCTTTTTTGCACTGCAAAGATACCTGCTTACCGTTTTCTTTCAGAATCACGGATTATCACAATGAAAATATTGTGATAATGACAGGGGAAAGGCTGGACATCTGCCGGATTTTCGTCTATAGTAGATGGAAAAGACAGCTGTAAGGCGGACAGGAGGTATAAAATGGCAAAAAAGACAGTGACAGTATTTCGGGGAGACGGAATCGGGCCGGAGATCACGGATGCGGTGATCAGGATCCTGAATGCGGCAGGAGCGGACCTGGATTATGAAATCTATAATGTGGGAGAAGCAGAGTATGAGGCTCACGGAGCGCTGATTCCGGAAGAAGCATTTGCATCCATGGAGAGAAACCATGTGCTGCTCAAATCTCCCATTACCACACCTGTGGGAAGAGGCTTCCGTTCCCTGAACGTGTTTTTGCGGAAGAAATACGATCTTTACGCCAATATCCGCCCTGCGAAAAGCAATCATGCGGTAAAAACGCCGTTCCAGGGAGTAGATATCGTAATTTTCCGCGAAAATACGGAGGACCTGTATGTAGGAGTGGAAGAGCAGATCGATCAGGATACGATTCATGCTACCAAGATCATTACCAGAGGGGCCAGCAGGCGGATCTGCCGGGATGCGTTTGAGTATGCCAGAGCGCATGGAAGGAAAAAAGTGACCTGCGTCCATAAGGCGAATATTCTGAAAATGTCCGACGGGCTGTTCCGGGATGTTTTTTATGAGATCAGCGCCGGTTACCCGGATATTGAAGCGGATGACAAGATCGTGGACAATGTGTCCATGCAGATGGTAATGAATCCCTGGCAGTTTGACGTGATGGTAATGCCCAACCTGTACGGAGATATGCTTTCGGATCTGGCCAGCGGACTGATCGGAGGTCTGGGCCTTCTGCCTTCCAGCAATCTTGGTGAGAATTACGCCATGTTTGAGGCAGTTCACGGCAGCGCGCCTGATATTGCGGGAAAAGGGATCGCCAATCCCACGGCGTTCCTCTGGTCGGCCTGCATGATGCTGGAGTATCTGGGACAGATGGAATGTGCGGCCAGGATCCGCCGGAGTGTGGACCGGGTACTGGAAGAGGGGGCATTCAATACGCCTGATATCGGAGGAACCGCCACAACGGAAGAATATGTGAATGAAATCATCCGGCTTCTTTGAAGCCGGATCTTTCTTTTGGGAGAAAAAAAGAAGCCCTGCACAGTCAGGACTTCCGGAAATAAAAAAAGCGCGAGACGGGATTCGAACCCGCGACCCTCGCCTTGGCAAGGCGATACTCCACCACTGAGCCACTCGCGCATAAGCTGTATTTTCATTCAGCAACAAACGTAGTATACTATAGGCATAATGGGTTTGTCAACAGTTTTTTTATAAAAAAACCTGCAGTTTTTCAGGAATGAAAACAGAATGCCGGAAGAAAGGATTAATTATGAAAGAAATGGAACAGCTGTCCCTGTTCGGAGGGGAAGAAAACCAGCCGCTGGCGGCCAGGCTCAGGCCGGATACGCTGGAGGAGTTTGCCGGTCAGACCCATCTTCTGGGACCGGGAAAAGTGCTCAGAAGACTGATCGAGAGTGACCGGATCTCTTCAATGATTTTCTGGGGACCGCCCGGCGTGGGAAAGACCACCCTTGCCAGGATCATTGCCAACAGGACCCGTGCATCATTCATTGATTTTTCAGCGGTGACCAGCGGGATCAGGGAGATCAGAACCGTGATGGAAAGAGCGGAAGCCAACCGCAGGTGCGGAGAGAAAACCATTCTGTTTGTGGACGAGATCCACCGCTTCAATAAAGCTCAGCAGGATGCTTTTCTCCCGTTTGTGGAAAAAGGAAGCATTATTCTGATCGGAGCGACCACGGAAAATCCTTCTTTTGAGATCAACGGGGCTCTGCTGTCCCGGTGCCGGGTGTTTGTTCTTCGGCCGCTGAGCACAGAGGAGCTGACCGGCCTGCTTGCAAGAGCTCTCAGAGACCGGAGAGGCTTTGGCAGCCAGCAGATACGGATTTCCCATGATATGCTGGAATCCATTGCCCGGTTTGCGGGAGGGGATGCCAGAACGGCTCTGTCCACTCTGGAGATGGCAGTGTTAAACGGGGACCTGGACCGGGAAGGGGTGCTGACGGTACGTCCGGAAACACTGGAGCAGTGTATTTCCAAAAAATCTCTTCTGTATGATAAGAAGGGGGAAGAGCACTATAACCTGATCTCCGCCCTTCACAAATCCATGCGCAATTCTGATCCGGATGCGGCAGTCTACTGGCTGGCCCGCATGCTGGAAGCGGGAGAGGATCCCCTTTACGTGGCCAGAAGGGTGATCCGGTTTGCCAGTGAGGATGTGGGACTGGCAGACCCGCAGGCGCTTCATACGGCGGTGGATGCCTATCAGGCCTGTCATTTCCTGGGAATGCCTGAGTGCACCGTGCATCTGACACAGGCTGTGGTGCATATGGCTCTTGCGCCGAAATCCAATGCTCTCTACATAGCTTATGAGGAGGCGAAAGAGGATGCGGAAAAGCAGCTGGCAGAGCCGGTTCCCCTGGCGCTGAGAAATGCACCGACCAGGCTGATGAAGGAACTGGAATACGGAAAAGGGTATCAGTATGCTCATGACACGGATGACAAGCTGACGGATATGCAGTGTCTTCCGGATTCCCTGGCAGAAAAACGATATTACCGGCCCTGGGGAGAGGGAAAGGAAGAACAGTGGAAGAAACGGCTGGAGGAGATCAGGGAGTGGAAGAGAGATCACTCCCGCTGACTGTGTATGAAATGTTCCGTATGGGACATACTGGAAGCATGAAGATATGGAAAGAGATCAAACAGCTGACGGAAAACTTTTTGAAATGCGGCATTGCCGGCTGGTGCATGGAAGTGATTTTCACATCGGCGGAGTCGGTGATCAGCGGGGACTGGAGACTGATGGGCAGGACGTCCCTTCTCATGTTTCCCATCTACGGTCTGGGAGCGCTTCTGGGGCCGATCGGAAGACTGACGGACTGGTGGATCGGAGATGGGAAAATACGTCCGGTGGACCGGGCGGTGCGCCATGGAGTGCTGTACATGGTACTTATTTTTGCGGTGGAATATTCTACGGGAGCCTGGCTGACAGCCAGAGGAATCTGCCCATGGGACTATTCCGGACGTCATTCCAATATCAACGGATTGATCCGTCTGGATTTCGCTCCGCTGTGGTTCGGAGCCGGACTTCTTTTCGAAAATTTAACAAAAAATGCGGCAGATTTCACAAAAAACCCCAGGACTTAGGCTTGTGTTCCTGGGGTCATTTTTATATAATTGTATAATAATGCGTAGGAGAGGACAAAAGAAAATGATTCGATTTATTCTGGTGGCGTTCAGCGTCATTCTGTTTCTGATTGTCAGTACCCCTGTTCTGGCAGCAGAGTATTTGCTGGGGAAAAAGGATCCGGACAGGATGAGACGGCAGAGTCTGGCCGTTATACGGTTTATGTTCCGGTATCTGCTGGTCCTGGCAGGAGTGAAGGTGACGGTCCGGGGAAAGGAGCGGATTCCTGAGGATACTTCCGTGCTTTATGTGGGAAACCACAGAAGCTATTTTGATATTCTGGTAGGCTATTCCACAGTACCTGGTCTGACGGGTTTTGTTGCGAAAAAGGAAATGACCAGATATCCGCTGCTCAGAGACTGGATGAAAAATGTGAACTGCCTGTTTCTGGATCGCAGGGATATGAAAGAAGGACTGAAAACCATTCTGGAGGGAATCGAGAAGGTGAAATCCGGCATTTCCATCTGGATCTTTCCGGAAGGAACCAGGGGCAGAGGAGAAACAGAGCTGGATATGCTGGAGTTTAAGGAGGGAAGCCTGAAGATTGCGGAAAAATCCGGACATCCGGTTATTCCGGTGGCGATCACAGGCACAGCGGACGTATTTGAGAAACATATCCCCTTTATCCGCCCGTCCCGGGTGATCATTGAGTACGGGGAGCCTATTTATTTAAAGGAGCTGGAACCGTCTGAGAGAAAACATGCGGGCGTTTATACCAGAGAGGTGATCCGGCAGATGATTGAAAAGCAGCTGGAGGAGAGGAAGACGTGGAGGTAAAAACATTGGATCTGCAGGAAATCAGGAATCAGCTGGACGTGATAGACAGAGAGCTTCTGGCTCTCTATGAAAAGCGGATGGATCTGTGCAGAAATGTGGCAGAATATAAAATCGCTGTGGGAAAGCCGGTATATGACGGAGAACGGGAGCGTCAGAAGCTGGAAGCAGTGAAGGAGATGGCCGGGGAAGACTACCGTCAGGGAGCGGTGGAACTGTTTTCCCAGATTATGACTATCAGCAGAAGACTGCAGTACCGTCTGCTGGCGGAAAACGGAAAAGGAGTGGAGACCGGATTCTGCCAGGTGGATGAGATCCCTGCAAAGGATGTGCGCGTAGTCTATCAGGGAGTGGAAGGGGCATACAGTCATCTGGCATCTCTGGAATATTTCGGTGAGGACAGCAGCCTTTTCCATGTAAAAACATGGGAGGAAGCCATGCGTGCGGTAGAGGAGGGCAGGGCGGATTACGGAGTCCTTCCCATTGAGAACTCCTCCGCAGGAGCGGTGAGCGACAACTATGACCTGCTGATCAAATACCATAATTACATTGTGGGTGAGATTTTTCTTCCGGTAAGACACGGCCTTCTTGGGGTACCGGGCGGGACGGAGGAGCAGATCCGGACGGTTTATTCCCATCCTCAGGCCCTGATGCAGTGTTCGGAATTCCTGAACAGCCATGGGGAATGGAGCCAGATCAGTGTGGAAAATACTGCGGTAGCAGCGAAAAAGGTGCTGGAAGAAAAGGATCCGTCCCAGGCAGCGGTGGCCAGCGAGGCTGCAGCCAGGCTTTACGGCCTTCAGATTCTGAGAGAGGGGATCAATTACAACCGGAACAATGTGACCAGATTTATTGTGGTGGCGAAGACGCCCATGTACCGAAAGGGTGCGGCCAAGGTGAGCCTGTGCTTTGAACTGCCTCATAAGAGCGGAACACTTTACAATATACTGAGCAATTTCATTTACAACAATGTGAATATGCTTATGATCCAGTCCCGCCCCATACCCGGAAGAAACTGGGAATATCGTTTTTTTGTGGATATTGAAGGCAGGCTGGATGATCCGGAAGTGAGCAATGCGCTGAAAGGTCTGGCGGAAGAAACAGCCGGCCTGCGGATCTTGGGCAATTATTAGATACGGGGAACAGGATTTTTAGATCAGGGAGGTACAGAATTTGGCTGGAAAGATATTTGCGGCAATTGATATCGGCTCTTTTGAACTGGAGCTGGGGATTTATGAGATTTCGCCGGGGAACGGCATACGCAGGATTGACCATGTAAGGGCTGCTCTTCCGCTTGGAAGCGATACCTATCAGACGGGGATGATCGGTTACCGGCGGGTGGAGGAAATGTGCGGGATTCTGGAGGATTTTGTGCGCATTGCCAATGGCTATCAGGCTTCCATGTGCCGTGCCTATGCCACCAGTGCCATGAGAGAGGCGAAGAACAACAGGATTGTGCTGGATCAGATCCGGGTCCGCACCGGTCTGAAGGTCAAGATCATCAGCAACTCAGAACAGCGTTTTCTGACTTACAAAGCCATTGCGGGAAAGGATGCCGGTTTCAGCCGGATGATCCAGAAGGGAACGGCGACGGTGGATGTGGGATTCGGGGGAATGCAGATTTCTCTGTTTGACAAGGATTCTCTGGTCTCCACGCAGAACCTTCCGCTGGGAGTCATGCGCCTGCGCGGCTTTCTGAACCGGGTACAGAATGAGAGCCGGACGAACCGGACAGAGCTGCTGGAGGAAATGGTGGATAATGAAATGCTCACCTTCCGCAAAATGTATTTAAAGGACAGAGAGATCAAAAATGTGATTGCTACGGGAAGTACGGTGATCCATCTGGCCAGAGGCTTTGACGGGGAAAACCAGGGAGATCAGATCTCTGCGGAAGCCTATCAGAAATTCTATGAAAAACTGGCCGCCATGAACCGGGGACAGAAGGAGGAAATCTTCGGCGTCAGCGCAGAATATGCGGCTCTCCTGCTTCCCAGTGCCGTGATCTATCAGAGGGTTCTGGCGATCACGGGAGCGGAGACACTGTGGATTCCAGGAGTCTGCCTGCTGGACGGTATGGCTGCAGAGTACGGGGAAGAAACGAAACTTGTAAAATTCAAACATGATTTTTCCGGTGATATTATTGCGGCTGCCAGAAATATGGCGAAACGCTATAAATGCCACGGTCCTCATGTACAGGCGACGGAAGGTTTTGCCCTGGATATTTTTGACGCCATGAAACGGTACCACGGCATGGGAAAAAGAGAGCGCCTGCTGCTGCAGCTGGCTGTGTATCTCCATTCCTGCGGAAAATTCATCAGTGTGCGGGAAGCCAGTGACTGCGCCTATAACATTATCATGGGAACGGAGATTATCGGCCTTTCCCACAGTGAGAGAGAAACGGTCGCCAATGTGGTGCGATTTAACCTCAAGCCTCTCCGTTATGAGGAACTGGGAGAGAACAGCATGCTGGTGGCCAAGCTGGTAGCTATCCTTCGTCTGGCCAATTCCATGGACAGAAGTCATAAGCAGAAGCTGACAGGAGCCAAGATCAGCGTGAAGGACGGCATGCTCCTGGTTTCCACCTCCTACGAGGGAGACATTACTCTGGAGCGGATCGCTTTTGAGCAGAAAGAAGAATTTTTTGAAGAAATATACGGCATACGTCCGGTTCTGAAACAGAAAAGGAGGATCAAATAATGGCGGCGGAAGAGATCTATACCAAT